>BQJF01000072.1 GCA_021604565.1 Minwuia thermotolerans
ACGACCCCCAGGATTTCGCCGCTTGCGACTTCCAGGTTGACGCCCTTCAGGGCATCGACCGGGCCACGGCGGGTCTGGAAGCGGACGGCGAGATTTGTGACGGACAGCATGGCTCAGGTCCGCTGCCGGGGATCGACGATGTCGCGCAGACCATCGCCCATCAGGTTGAAGGTGAAGACGGCGAACATCAGGGCCAGGCCGGGGAAGACAGCCAGCCACCATTCGCCGGAGACGATGAAGTTCGCCCCCTCCGCCACCATGATGCCCCACTCGGCAGTCGGTGGACGGACACCAAGGCCGATGAAGCTGAGACCGGCCGCATTCAGGATCGCCCAGCCCAGGTTGAGGGACATCTGCACCATCATCGGCGGCAGGGCATTGGGGAAGATGTGCATGGCGAGCACGCGAATGTCGGAATTGCCGGCGAGCTTGGCGGCGTGAACGAAGCCTGCTTCCCGCCGGATGTTGACCTCAGCCCGGACAAGACGGGCGTAGAACGGTGTATTGATGACGGCTGTGGCGTAGACGATGTTCTCCACCGTGTTGCCGAGCGCGGCGACGATGCCCATGGCCAGCACGAACAGCGGGAACGCCATGATCGTGTCCATGACCCGGTTCAGCACGGCATCCAGCCAGCCCCCCCAGTATCCGGCGACGGCCCCCAGGATCGATCCGGCCATCAGCGACAGGGTGACGGCGGAGATGGAGATCATCAGGTCCAGCCGGGTTGCGGTGACAACGCGGCTGAAGACATCGCGGCCCAGGTTGTCGGTGCCGAACCAGTGTTCCCAGCTCGGTGGCTGCAACGCGTTCGCGGCTTCGGAGGCGAGCGGGTCATAGGGCACCAGCAGGGGGCCAAGCACCGCCGCGATGATCAGGATGGCGAACATCACGAACGACAGCAGCGTCACCGGATTGCCGCGCAGGACGTAGCCGATGTGGCTGAAGGTGCCGGAGGATTCGGTTGTAGCGCTCATGATGCTTCGAACCCGATGCGCGGATCGATCAGGGTGTAGGTCACGTCGATCAGCAGATTCAGCGCCACGAACAGAAAGGCCATGGCCAGCACGAAGCCCTGTACGGCGGCATAGTCGGAGACCACCAGCGCCTCCACCGCGTAGGACCCGATGCCGGGCCAGGCGAAGACCTTCTCCACCAGCACGTTCGCGCCGAGCGTGAAAGAGAAGACCATGCCCAGTGTTGTCACGACCGGCAGCAGCGCATTGCGGAAGGCGTAGGTGTAGCGAACGGTGCGGCCTGTCAGTCCGGCGGCGCGCGCGGTTCGGACGAAATCGGCGGAGAGCGCGCCCAGCATTGCTGCGCGGGTCATGCGCGCAATGGGAGCAAGGGTGAACAGTGCCAGTGTGATGGCGGGCAGGACGAGCTGTCTCAGGGCGGCAAGGAAGGTCTCCCCGTCACCCGCCAGTGCTGAATCGATCAGGTAGAAGCCGGTGATCCGATCCGGCTCGATGTAGATGAAGTCCAGTCGGCCCAGTGGCGAGGGGGCGATGCCGAGCAGGTAATAGAAGATGTAGATCAGCACGACGCCGGTAAAGAATGTCGGGAGCGATACCCCGGCGGTCACCAGCACCCGGCAGGCGTGGTCAATCAGCGATCCGGGACGCGTCGCGGCCATCACGCCCAGCGGGATAGCGATGGCACAGGACAGCAGCAGCGCCACCAGCGTGAGTTCCAGTGAGGCGGGCAGCCGGCTGGCCAGGTCCGCTATGACCGGCTGACCGGTGGAGATGGACTGGCCGAAGTCACCGCGCAACAGGTCACCGACATAGATCAGGAACTGCTGCGGCAGCGGCAGGTCCAGTCCCAGCGTCTTGCGGATTTCCGCAATGGATGTCGCATCGGCGGCGGCCCCGGCGAAATAGACCGCCGGATCACCGGGCAGGGCCCGCGTCAGGACGAAGCCGATGATGACAACGCCGATGACAACGGGGATCGCCTGCGCGATGCGGAACAGGATGCCCCTCAGGCGCGGAGACATTGCGCTGCCTCCGGCTGGGAGCATCCGGTGCCGGTATGGTGACCCAGGCTCACGTTCAGCCCTTGGCCAGCTTGCGTGCGTCGAGCTGGCGATGGAACCAGTACTCGTAACCGGTGGCACCATTGGTCGCGACGTTCAGGGCGGGCTGCCACAGCGGGATGCGGGGCAGGTCCTCGAACGCGATCTCGAACATGCGCTTCACCTTGGGCGCGTAGTCGGGATGATCGACAGCCAGGTGCAGGGTCTCGTCCACCAGCGTCTCGATCTCCTCGTTGCGGTAGTTGGAGGAGTTGAAGAGGTGCCCGTCCTTGTAGGCCCAGAAGAAGTAGTAGCAGGGGTAGTTCAGCCAGCCGCCGAAGCCTTCCAGATGCAGCGGCAAGCGCTTTTCCACCAGCGACGCGGTGCGCCAGTTGGCACCGGGGATCTTGTCGATCTCCGACTTGATGCCCAGCTTCGCCAGGCTCTCCTGGATCAGCAGCGCCGTCGGTTCCATCCAGTCGGTCTGGCTGAGGCTGATGGAGAAGGGCACTTCGAAGCCCTTGGCGAAGGCGGATTTCTCCAGATGTTCCCGCGCCTTGTCCATGTTGGTGCTGTAGGGTGACTTGCGCGGCCAGTCGATGCTGTCGATGTCGGCGCTGCCGCCCCACATCGGATTGCCGCGCCCGTATGCGGCGGCCTGGAAGATCTCCTCGTAGGGAATGGCATAGGCCAGCGCCTTGCGCACGTCCGGGTCCTGGAATGGCTCGAACTTGTGGTTCACGCCGACGACGTAGATCGAGTTCTCGATGGGCGTCGAGAAGACCTTCACGTCGCCGCTGAGTTCCTTCGCATCCTTGTTGGGAATGTTGAAGGAAAGCTGGGCGTCACCACGGGTGATCAGGGCGCGACGGGTGGCCTGGCTCGGCACTTCGCGCAGCACCAGCCGCTTGATGCCGGGCAGGGGGCCGCCGGTCCAGGCATCATTGCGCTCGTAGACCAGTTGCTGGCCCGGATCCCAGCGCACGACCTTGTAGGCACCGGAGCCGATGGTGTTCTTGTGGACATATTCCATGGCCCAGGGGTCTTCCGCCGTCGCATTGGCCATGGCGATGCGGGAATTCAGGATGTAGGGCACCGGTACCGCCAGATCGGGCAGCGTCAGCTTCGACGACCGGTCCAGGGTGATGACGAAGGTCTCGTCATCGACGGCGGTGAACTGGTCGGGGCGGACCAGCCCGCCAGCCTTCATCTGCACGGTGGGGAAACCTCCGGCGGAGACAGCGCGGTCGAAGGACCATTTCACATCCGCCGCCGTGACCTTTGAACCGTCCTGGAAGATCGCCTTCGGGTTCAGCTTGAAGGTCATGGTCAGGCCGTCGTCGGAGATCGTCCAGCTTTCCGCCAGCTCCGGCTCGATCTTCGAGTAATCGTAGGACAGCCCGCCGTCCGGCGTGGTCATGGTGCCGAAGGACACCAGCCGGTCGTAGCAGTTTACCGCGACCTGGTAGCTGGGCCGGTTCGTGCCGGTGCGGTGGATGTCGAGGGAGTTGATGGTCTGGCCATGGACACCGACGATCACATCGTCTGTCGCCGCCGCTGCGGGCAGAACCCTCAGGAACGGCAGGATACCGGCGCCCAGAACACCGCCACCGCCGATTTTCAGTAGTTCGCGCCTTGTCAGGGTCATGCCCTCGTCTCCTTGCCAGGTCAGGAATGCTGCACTGCAGAAACGCTAGGAGTTTCGGGTATGTCATTCTATTGCTACTAATTCACAGAACCGGTTCAATAAATGAACCGCTCAGGAGCAACCCTGATGCGCCACCTGCAGACCTTCCGCCTGATCGAGGCCGTGATGCGGGCCGGATCGATCCGCAAGGCGGCAGAGGACGTGAACATCACCGCCTCCGCCCTGAACCGGCGTATCCGGCGGTTCGAGGACGAATTCGGATACGAGATCTTCGAACGGCTGCCGCGTGGTGTGCGCCTCAATCCGGCCGGGGAACTGCTGATCCAGCACATCCGGTCCCAGGTGTCCGATCTGGTGCGGGTGCAGTCGCAGGTGGCCGATCTGGCCGGTGTCAGGCGTGGTCATGTCTCGATTGCCTGCTCCCAGGCGCTGCTGCCCTTTTTCCTGCCGGCGCAGATTGCCGCCTACCGTCATGAACATCCCGGCGTGACCTTCGAGGTAAAGGTGCGTGACCGGGAGGCGGCGGAACGTGACCTGAGCACCTTCAGCAGTGACATCGCGCTGGTGTTCGAGCCGGTGGTGCTGGTGGATTTCGAGGTCCTGAGTTCGATCCCGCAGCAGATTCAGGTGGTGATGGCGGCAGACAACCCGCTGGCGCAGAAGGATGAACTGAGGCTGCGTGACTGCCTGGATTGTCCGCATGTGTTGCCCACCGCGGAGTATGGTGTGCGTCACCTGCTGGATCAGGCGTCACGGCGCGGCACACGACAGCTTTCCCCTATCGTGGAGGCGGAATCCTTCGACTTCATGCGCCACTATGTGCTGCACGAGAAGGCGGTGGCGTTCCAGATTCCGATCGGTCTGGATGCCGCGCCGCAGCATGGGCTGGCCATTCGCCCGCTCTCCATCCGTGACGTGCCTGTCGGTCACCTGCTGCTGGGTCAGGTGCGGGGCAGGACCCTGCCGATTGCCTCCGCCCTGTTCGCGCGGCAACTGGCGCAGGATCTGGAAACCTGAGTGCCCCAGTTTGCAGCCAGCGCCACCTGACCGGGGCGTCCGGTGCTATTCCGCCGGGACCAGCAGATCGTGCATGTAATCAGGGTGTGAGATCCGGCGCATCGGAATGCCATAGACCATCGAAAGCCGCTCCGGGTGCATTGCGACATCAGTCGGACCCGTCGAAACGATCCGCCCCGCCTGCATCAGGACAACATGATCCGAGTAGGCGGTGGCGAGGTTCGGGTCATGCAGGACAATCACAACGCCGAGTCCGGCCTTCGCCAGTTTGCGTGCATGGCGCAGGACTGCATGCTGGTGCGAGAGGTCGAGGTTGTTGGTCGGTTCATCCAGATAGAGCAGCCGCGATGCGGCCTCCGCCGGACGCCAGGGGAGCAATTGACAGAGGGTGCGGGCGAGGTGAACCCGCTGTTTCTCTCCGCCGGACAAGGTGAGGAAGTTGCGGTCGGCCAGGTGCTCGACATTGGCGACCTGCATGGCCTCGGCGACTGCCACAAGGTCTGTCTGGCGCGTTGTGCGACCGACATGCGGGATGCGGCCCAGCCTGACGACTTCCATGACGGAACTGCCGAAGGCGAGCTGTCCTTCCTGCCCCAGAACGGCCCTGTGCAGGGCCAGCTCGGATGCCGCGTAGTCGCGCAGGTCACGACCGTTGAACAGGACATGGCCGTGATCGGGGCGCATGGTGCCGGAAAGGCAGCGCAGCAGTGTGGACTTGCCCGCGCCGTTGGGGCCGAGGATGGTCGTGACCTCCCCCGCATTGATGCTCAGGTCGGCGCTGTCGATCAGCATCTTGCCGTCGCGCCGGACGGACAGGCCTTCCACCTGGATGACCGGCATCAGACGATCCCCCGGCGGCGGCACAGCAACCAGATGAAGAACGGACCGCCCGCAAGGCTCATCACGACGCCGATGGGCAGATCTGCCGGAACCACGATGGTCCGTGCCAGCAGGTCGGCGATCACGATGACAGTTGCGCCCAGCAAGGCAGACCCTGGCAGGACCACATGATGATTGGAGCCCAGCATCATGCGCACCATGTGAGGCACCATCAGGCCGACGAAGGCGATGACGCCGGTCATGGAGACAGCCGCCCCGGTGGCGAGGGCTACCAGCAGCACCGAGAGGCGCTTGGCAGTTTCCACGGGCAGGCCGAGATGCATTGCCGCTTCTTCCCCCAGCAGGATGGCGTTCAGGAAGCGGGAGAGCGAGAACAGGGCGGCGAGCGCGATGATGATCGCCGGCATGGCGAGGGCGAACTTGTCCCAGGTGGCTCCGGCGAGTGATCCCAGCATCCAGAAGTTCAGGTCACGGAGCTGCTGGTCATCGCTGATGAACATCATCAGGCCGACGACAGCGGCAGAAACGGCATTCATGGCGACACCCGCCAGCAGCAGGATCGACACATCGGTGCCATGCTGGCGCTGGGCGAGGCCATAGACCACGGCGGTCACCAGCAGCCCGCTCAGAAAGGCGGCGAACGGTATCAGATAGAACCCGAATCCGGCGGGCAGGAAGGCCAGGATACTGCCGCCAAGCACGATCATGGTCACTGCGCCCAGGGCCGCGCCGCTGGAGACGCCGATCAGAGCCGGGTCGGCCAGCGGGTTGCGAAACAGCCCCTGGAGGACGGCACCCGAAACACCCAGCGCGGCACCGACACCGATGCCCAGAAGCAGACGCGGCAGCCGAACGGCAAGCAGGATGATCTCCTCCCGCCGACCATGTTCGATGCCGACATCAATTCCGGTGAGGATGCCGGTGAGAATTCCCAGAACCTGGCCGGGGCTGATGGCCACGGCGCCAATGCAGACAGATGTCAGGCAACTCAGCAGCAGCAACAGTCCGAAGGCCAGGATCTGCAGGCGTGTCCTGCGCATCCGGCGGTGCTCCGCCAGCAGAAGGCCTGTCTGTCGCTCCGGCACTGACGCCATGTCTGTCATCGGCGGGTTACCTGGAGACCGGGATGCAGCGCCTCCGCCAATGTCGCTACGGCCTCCGGTGTGCGCGGGCCGAACCCGAGCAGGAGCAGCCCGTCAATCGAGACGATACGGCGGCTGTCTGCGGCCGGGGTCCCGACAATGCCGGGCAGGGTAACCAGCCCTTCGATACCGCCCAGCAGGCGCATGGTGCGATATGTGACCAGAATGACGTCCGGTGAAGCGGCCACTCCGGCTTCGGGGGAAAGCGGGCGATAGTCGGGAAATCCAGAGATGGCGTTGCGGCCGCCGGCAAGGCTGATGATCGATTCGGCGGAAGTCCCTTCCCCGGCGACCAGTGGCGCACCACGACCGGCGGACAGGACGAACATGACCCGTGGCCGGGTCTGCACCTTGCCGACCTGTGCGATGACCCGGTCATGATCCGCGCCTACCTGGCTGGCCAGTTCCGCGCCCTTGCTCTCCAGTCCCAGTGCGGCAGCGACCTCGCGGATCTTCTGCTGCACCCCGCCGATGTCGGGTTGGTCCGGCATGCGCGCGACGGTGACGCCCGCACTCTCGAGCTGTGTCAGAACCTCCGGCGGCCCCGCATCCGCCTCCACCAGCACCAGATCGGGGGCGAGGGAGAGGATCGGCTCAGCCGACAATGCGCGCAGATAGCCCACATCCGGCAGGTCCTGCGCCTCCGGCGGATGCAGGCTGGTCTGGTCCACGGCTACCAGCTTTGAACCGGCCCCGAGGGCATAGACGATCTCGGTCACGGAGCCGCCAACGGAGATTACTCTCCCCGTGTCGGCGGATGCGGGCTGGACGGTCCAGGCCAGCAGGCCGAGACCGATGACGACACGTCCGAGAAATCTGCCCTGCAATGGCATGTTCGCTCCTTTGCTGAGTGGGGACGGCCGCTACCAGCGGCGCGTGAGTGTCAGGCGACCCTTGAAGTTCCGGCCCGGTTCGAACGCGTCGTTGAAGACCCGCGAATAGGCCCGGTCGGTGACGTTGTCGATGCCGAGATCGACGCGAATCTCGGTGGATTCGGCGATGGGCTGGACCATGGCGAAATAGATGTCGTGGACGACGTAGCCGGGGCGTTCGTCCGCAGCATTGTCGACCTTGTCGAAATCCACGGCGGCAAGGGTGCGGATACCCGTGACGATGCCCTGTTCGGGGAACTTGATGGCGGCATCGAGCGTGAACTGGTCGGGAGTCAGAACACCCAGCTTGCCGCCGTTGGTCAGATCATCGCCGTCCAGGTTCGCATAGCCGAAGACGAAGCGGGTGCGGCGGTTGTCATAGCTCGCCTCGATCTCGTTGCCGAACAGCACGGCGTCGGGAATGTTCACAGCCTGTGTGGTGCCGTCGCAATTGCCGGGGATGAAGGGATTGCAATCGACGAACAGGGTCGGCTGGTTCACCTGCAGGTCGATGAAGTCCTTGGCGCGGGTGCGGAAATGGCTCGCCTTGAAAGCGACATGATCACCCTGTGTGAGGACATGGTCGAAGTTCAGGCCAAGCCCGGCCTCGAAGGTCCGGGTGCGCTGTGACCGCAGGTCCGGATTGGCGACGAAGCGGTTGACCACGCCCGCCCCCACCGGGATCTCGAAATGCACACCGTCCAGGAACGCCTCGTCGAAGCTTGGCGCGCGGAAGGCATGGGCATAATTGCCGAAGACCATCATCCACGGCACAGGGGCCCATGTGGCACCCAGGCGCGGTGACAGCGCGACGTCGGTCACATCGCTGGCGATCTCGCTGGAGGAATTGAAATAGTCGAAGCGTACTCCCGGCATCAGCGCCACTTCACCGCTGTTGGCGCCGAAGGGGTCGAAGAAGCGGAACTCGGCCTGGGCGAAGACGCCACCGAACAGGTTGGTCGAGTCAGGCACGCCGTCACGTGCACCACCGTTCAGGTCACCGTCCTGAACATCACGGTAGCCCTCCAGGCCATAGACCAGCGTCACATCGCCGTTGCTCAGCCATGCCGGACGGGAACGGTTGTCGGCGCGGAAACCCAATGTGTCGACATCGCGCTTCAGCACGTCGCCCTGCGCCCCGGCGCCATTGTTGTCCAGGCGGGTCTCGTCGATGCGGTTGCGGGAATAGTAGACCTGTGTGTCGAGGTCGATCATGTCGTTGGCCGGAGCGTCGTAGCGCCAGCTCAACCGTGCGGTATCGCTCTCGATCTCCTTGTCGACGACATCGTTTCCGGCGCGACCCTGACCGACGTTCGGTTCCAGTGCGTCGTTGCGGAAGGACAGCAGGGAGACTTCGGCAGTGTGCCCGTTGCCGACATCATAGGTCCCCTTCAGCAGCCCGGAGAGAATGTCGTCATCCGACCGGGTCAGTTCGCTGCCGTCGCCCAGCTTGATGGAGCCGGGATCGCGGAAGGTGAAGTTCGCAGTCACGTCCAGGGACTCAGTCGGCTTCGAAAATACCGACAGGGCGACCAGTTCCTCCCGGTCAACGGTCTGGTAGCCTGCCGCCAGCCGAACAGCCAGGGTCTCCTCCCCTTCCAGAACATCCGCCGCGTCCAGCGTGCGGAAGGCAATGACGCCGCCCGTGCCGCCGGAACCGAACAGGGCCGAGGCCGGACCGCGCAGCACCTCTACTTCCTTCAGCATCGTCGGATCGATGAAGAAGCGGCCGTCGTGCGCCGCGTTGACGTTCTGGCGTGCACCATCGATCAGGATCACCAGGTCGCTGCCGGAGAAGCCACGAATGCTGGGAGTCTCGCCGGTACGGCGGGGGCCGCCGGTGAATTCCACGTTCGGAATGAAGTTCAGCAGATCATCGGGTGATGACGCCTGTCGCAGGTCGATCTCGTCCTGCTGCATGACGGTGACCATGCCGGGATACTCTGCCGCTTCGATCGGGGTCCGGCCGGCGGTTACGGAGATCTCGGGCAGGCGGGTCACTTCCTCCTGCGCCTCCGTATCGTTGTTCTGGGCCCTGCTGCCTGATGCAGCAGCGACCGTGATCAGGGCCGTTGTCATGACAACGCGGTTCCAGCGTCTGTTCATTGGTGCCATCCGTTCTTCTCACGAGGTGCAAGAATCCTGGCTGGCTGCCGTGCGTGCCTCTGGTGGCCGCAGGTGGCGGGCTTGGATCGTTGTGTCTGTTGGTGTCGGTCAGGGGTCCGGCACGATGTGTCCGTGCCGGACCCGCTATTTGACCAGGATCAGTTTTCCTGCGCCGGTCAGGCGCAGCCGGTAGGTGTCGCCACGATGCCGGATCAGCAACTCCCGCTGGTCATCCAGCAATGCGGCGCTGTCCACGCACCGTCCGCCTGTATTGACGGTGACGGGGACATTCGCGGCTGATTTCGGCATGGTGGACTCACAGGACATGATTCAGATCTGCTGCACGACCTCGAACCCCTCGAAGACGGGGTGTCCCATGTAGATGTGCTTGC
The DNA here is from genome assembly GCA_021604565.1 of Minwuia thermotolerans. Classification (GTDB taxonomy): domain Bacteria; phylum Pseudomonadota; class Alphaproteobacteria; order Minwuiales; family Minwuiaceae; genus Minwuia; species Minwuia thermotolerans_A. The sequence continues at coordinate 10,035 of BQJF01000072.1, forward strand.
GGTCGCCTGCACCCTGATGTGCCTGGCGAAATGCCTCCGACCTGGTCCAGGCCTCGAACGCCGCTTCGTTCGTCCAGATGGTATGCGACGAATAGAGAGTGTGATCGTCTGCCTTCGGTCCTTTCAGCAGATGAAAGGCCATGAAACCCGGCACTTCCGTGAGCTGGGAATCCCGTTCTTCCCAGACCTGTTCGAAGGCATTTTCCTGGCCCGGCACGATCCGGAACCTGTTCATTGCGATATACATCCCGACCTCATTGTTGTTGCGGCCCGCCGCGATGCGAAAGCGCATCGCGTGCCATTGGGCCCCCTGGAATTCCGGCTGGCTCGACGCGCCAGCGGAAGGAACTTCCCCATTTATATGCTATTGCGAGTCAGTTGCAATAAGAAACAATTCGGATGCTGCAAGGCATCCGCTTGCGGCCATGACGGTGTTCCTGTTGACGCAAGGTGACCCTCCCATCGACCGGATCCGGTCGATGGGAGGGGGCAGACCCGGATCACCTGGGTCTTGGATTAGATCCCGGGCACTGAAATCGGGATGCAGGGAATCGCCGAGATCTGGGGAGAGGGGGCTTTTTTATTGTAATTATTGCGATTAATTGTTCTGTTTTTTCAGTAATCGGTAATCAATACAGAAAATGTGGATGAGAATGCCGCTGTTTGGCAATTTTCGTAAAATTGTTCAAAGATTACTGGGGAATCGACCCGGCAATATTAGCGATTCATTTACGGTTGTTGATCATAATGTTTCTCAGGTGATGGCCCGTACCAGCAGTCGGAGACCATCAGGCTCTCGCGTACTGGAAGGAAGAACCCATGCAATCTGGAACCTCTCGCCGGCAGAAGCAGGCCGGTTTCACTCTCGTTGAACTGATGGTGGTTGTCTCCATCATCGGCATTCTTGCCGCGATCGGAATCCCGCGTGTCTTCGCGTATGTTCGTGCCAGTGAAACGGCGGAAGTCAGCCAGGCTGCCGGTCGTATCGCCGCCGGCATCAAGGCCTACGAGGATTCGCAGCTCAAGACTGCTGCTGACGTCGTCGCCGACATCAACGGGACGGAACTGACGCCTGACGGTTCCGGCACGACCGAGATCAGCACCATCATTCCGTTCCTGGTCCTGAATGCGGACGGTCACTACGACTACACGATCAATGCGGTGGTCGGTGGTGCCAGTACGCCGCTGGAGGGTGAAGTGGCGCTCTGCATCACCGCCAACGGTCGGACAGAGGCCGGTGTCGCCAACGGCAAGATTGCCTACACCAACGTGTTCACCTCCGCCACCGGCTGGGACAGCAACGTCAACCGCACGCCCTATGTGGCTGGTGAGACCGATTTCACCAATCTGTCGGCCGGCGGCTATTGCGCCGCAACCGGTGCGGTTCAGGCGACCTGTACCTCCTGCTGATCCCACCTGCTGGTCCGGGTATGCCCGGACCGGCCATCTCCTGATCGAAAGGGTGTCGGTCCGATGATGCCAGACTCTGGCGGCGTACTGACAGAGACCAGGTTCGAGACGCGTCACGCCGCGGCCGACAAGGCCGTGGCGTCAGCGCGATCCGTGCCTGCCGGCCAGCCGGACAGGACCGCCCCGACCGAGGGTGGACAGCGCTACACCGATTGGCAGCGCATCGGTCGCGGTGGATCCGCCAATGTGTTCAGGGTCTGGGACACCCAGCTTCGGATCCACCTCGCCATCAAGGTCCTACGGCGCGACGTGCCGCAGACCGAACGAAATCGGGAACTGATGCGGCGGGAGGTTCTGGTCTCCCGCGCCATTCGGCATCAGGCGATCTGCCCGGTGCATGATGTCCACGACGGGCCGGAAGGTTTCGGCGTCATCATGGATCTGCTGCAGGGCATCGACCTGAGCACCTGGCTGAAACAGAATGCCGACAGCCTGCAGGAAACCTTCAATCAACGGCTGGGTCTGGTCGAGAAGCTTGCCGACGCCCTGGCTGTTGCCCACACCCGGATCGTTCACCGGGACATGAAACCCTCCAACATCTTCCTGACGGACGGCGATATCGAGCGTCCGCTGATCCTGGATTTCGGGCTTTCGCTGCTCGATGCGGATCGCGGGCAGACGACCCAGGGGGGGACGCCGCGCTACATGGCGCCTGAACAGATCGAGGGGCGGCCGGATGTCCGCAGCGATCTCTTCGCCCTGGGTGTAATGGCGTACGAAATGCTGACCGGTGGTGTCCATCCGCTGGGGCCGCAGGCACCGCGGCGGCCAGATCTGTCCGATTGGCAGGAAACGTCGCCGCAACCTCCGAGCACACACTATCCGGCGATTCCCACTGCACTGGATCGCCTGATCCTGCAACTGCTGCGCGTCAATCCGGATCATCGCCCCGCCACCGCGAAACAGGTTGCGGATTCGCTGCGCACCATCGCCAGGGCCCGCGCAGATGCGGGTGCTTCTTCCGGCAGTGCCGATGCGCCGCAGGACGATGGCTTGCGGGCCGTGACCGTGGCGGCGGGCAAGCACATTGTCGGCTCTCCGCCGTCGGCCCCGTTTCGCACGGAGAAGCCGATGCGCAGGATCAGCCTTGGCGCTTTCCGCATCACGGAGACGCCTGTCACCAACGCCGAGTATCTGACTTATGTCAGGGCGACGGGCGCGCGACCTCAGCCCCTGCTCGACCATCCCGTGTTTGGCCGACCCGATCATCCGGTGGTCATGCTCGACTGGGCGGAGGCGCGGGCCTTCGCGCAGTGGGTGAGCGGGGATCTGCCAACGGAAGCGCAATGGGAAGCGGCCGCGCGGGCCGGGCGTCAGGTCTGCGAATATCCTTGGGGTGACGAACGTCCGACAACTGACCACGCCAATCTGGACATGATGACGGGTGCGACATCCGCCGTCCGTGCCTTTCCGGCAGGCCGCAATCCGCTCGGCCTGTGGGACCTGTCCGGCAATGTCTGGGAATGGTGTCGGGACAGCTTTTCCGAACAGCCATACCGGCAGCTTCGCGATGGCGCGGTGGAACCGGTAACAGTCATTGACGGCTGCCCGATGCGGGTCGTGCGCGGCGGCAGCTACGAGAGTGTGATCTCGGCCTGCCGCATCGCTTTCCGGCATCAGGCGGAGCAGACACAGGCGCGGGCGGACATAGGTTTCAGGGTGGTGTTCCATGGTGTCTGAATGGCGAAATGTCGAGCGGCAGGCGAAGCAGACCGTTGCCCGCGGCACGGAGATCGCGACACTGCACGATCAGCAGACGGTGATGGCGTCTGCCATGTCTGACCAGCAGACGCTCGCAGGTCATGACGAGATGTCTGCGGGAACGGACAATCGGACCAGACTGGCACCGCAGACGAGACCCGTGGAGGTTGCCCGGCGCACGGACGAACCGGTCGATGCGGACACCAGTGTCGGCAATCCCGTGGTGAATCGCCTGCTCGAACAGGCGGCAGCGCGATACGGTCGCGATGCCATCTCCTTTGTCAGCGCCGACGAGTTTGTTCGCGAAGAGCCTACGGATTCCTCCGCCCCGCTGGCCGCGCCGCAGGACAAGCCCGGGCCGAGGACAACCGCGACCGGTCGCGGAATCCTGCGCAGCATGGCGCTGAAGCTTGTCGAGCAAGAGGTGCTTCAGGAACGGCGCGCGGTCTCCATCTCGCTCAAGGCGCGGGAAGCGGGCGTGAGCTTTCTGAGGATGCTCGCCCGCGACAGGCAGGTCACCGATATCCGCGCCGTGTACGATCTCGTGGCGGAGTGGGCGGGAACGAGTCTGATCCAGGACAAGTCCGGGCTGCTGTCTCGGATGCAGCATGTGGACTGGCTGACACCTGAGCTGGCGGAGCGTTTCGAGGTCATTCCCCTGAAGGCGGAGGCCCCTGGCGAGTTCCGGTACGCAACTGTCGATCCCTTCGATGCGGCTGTTTCCGACTGGCTGCAGCGGCGGTCCCAGGGGCAGATGTTGCAGCCTGTTGCCCTGTTGCCGGAACTACTGATCGAGGGGCTGGACCGCTACCGGCTGCTGAGCGCGGACAGCGACAGCAATGACAGCAGCATGTTCGTGCCGATCGAGATCAACTGGGGCAGCGAGAAGGACGGCGCACCCGATCTGGCGGAGTGGGATGTGCCGGTGGTGGTCGATTACATCCTGCACCGGTCCCACGAACTCTCGGCTTCCGACATCCATATCGAGCCAACCGGTGACAGCGTGGTGGTCCGCAACCGGGTGGATGGTGTGCTGCATGAGGAGTTCCGGCTGCCGGCCGCCATGCAGGCGCCCGTGATCAGCCGCATCAAGGTCCTGTCGAACCTTGACGTGGCAGAGCGACGGCTGCCGCAGGATGGCCGGATCAGCGTGACGATCCGCAATCATCCCATCGACATCCGTGTCTCGACCCTGCCGACCGTGACCGGCGAGAAGATCGTGATGCGGCTGCTCGACGAGTCGGCCCTGCGCCCGCGCCCGGAAAGCCTCGGCCTCAGTGACCATGACCTTTCGCTGCTGCTGGACAAGGTCAGCGCGCCCTACGGCATGATCATGCTCAGCGGCCCGACAGGCTCCGGCAAGACCACGACGCTCTATTCCTGCCTGTCGTCCATCGACCGGGTTGCCCGTAATGTCGTGACCGTCGAGGATCCGGTGGAGTACCGCCTGAGCGGTGTGCACCAGACCCAGGTGAATGAGAGCCTGGGCATGACCTTCGCCAACAGCCTCAGAACCATCCTGCGACAGGATCCCGACGTGATCATGGTCGGCGAGTGCCGGGACCAGGATACGGCGCAGATGGCGGTTCAGGCATCGCTGACCGGTCACCTGGTGTTTTCCACCATTCATGCGAACGACGCAGCGGGCGTGGTCAACCGACTGCTTGACATGAAGGTCGAACCATTCCTGATCGCGAACGCCCTGTCGCTGGTGATCGCGCAGCGCCTTGTCCGGGTGCATTGCGAGCATTGCGCGGTGACGGTGGAGGGGCGAGAGATCCTCAGCAACCTGCGCGCCGAGGGCGTCTCGACCGCGCGCCTGGCCCGGCTCGGAATCGAGATCGATCCGGAAATGCCCTATGCCTCCACTGTCGGGTGCACCCACTGCCGACACACGGGCTACTTCGGCCGTCAGGCGGTCTATGAGCTCTTCTCGATGACCGAGGACCTGCGTGCGCTGGTCATGGAACCCGGCTTCCAGGTTGCCCGGTTCCGCAAGGCAGCGCGGGAGGAGGGGATGCTCTCCATGCTCGACAATGCCACCTACCTTGTCGAGGAAGGGCGAACGTCCTTCTCGGAGGTGATCCGGGTGCTGGGTGACGTCTGATGTTCGGAGCTGTCAGCGCCAGCAGCCTGTTTATCCTGACCCGTCAGTTCTCGGCGATGATCAGTGGCCGCCTGAACCTCGTGGTCGCGCTCGGCAATCTGGTGAAACAGACGCCCCGGGGTCAGTTGCACGAGGTGTTGCAGGATGTCACCGAAGACGTGAAGGCCGGAACCGACCTTGCTGACGCACTGGCCGAGCATCCCAAGATCTTCAGTCGCCTGTATGTCAGTGTCGTGCGTTCGGGCCTGACCTCCGGTCGCCTGGCTGATGCGTTGAACCAGCTTTCGAACTACATGGAACAGCGCGATACGGTGACACGGAACGTCCGCACGGCGATGACCTATCCGATCTTTGTCACCATCGTCTTCATTGGCGTCTTTCACATGATGACATTTGTCATCCTGCCCCGGTTTGCCTCCATCTTCGGCACCCTGAACAAGGACCTGCCCGCACCCACCCAGTTCATGATGGACCTCGGCGAAGTCTATATCGCGAACTGGCCATTCATTGCCGCCGGGTTGGTGGCTGCCGTCGCGAGCCTTGTTGTCTGGATTTCGTCTGACGAGGGGCGAACCCTGCTGGACGAATGGAAACTGCGCGTTCCGAAGTTCGGGACGATCTGGCGACTGGCGTCCTATGCGCGCTTCTGCCGGACCTTCGGTGTCCAGTTGCGATACTACATTCCGGCCGTCGAAGCCCTCCGCCATTCGGCCGAGGCTTCCGGCAATGCCTATCTGGAGGCAAGCGTCCATGGAATCGCCGACCGGGTCGAGAATGGCAGCACGATGGTGGATGCCTTCGAGGGGGCGGAGACGTTCGGTGACGTCGTCGTGCAGATGATTGCCACGGGTGAACAGGCCGGCACCCTGGACGAACTGATGATCTCTGCCGCCGACTACTTCGACACGATGCTGATCCAGGAACTGCGCAACATCACGTCGATGATCAATCCGCTGCTGACGGCAGTGGTCGGCATTGCGATCGCGGGAATGATGATCGCGGCATTTCTGCCGGTCTTCGAACTGTCGGGCAGCGTTTAAGACAAATTAACCTTGCTCTGACAATCTTTGCGTGTGAACCGACTGTCCCGCATAATGAAGGCCGACCTGAGGCCTGTATTCCGGCGCCTGCGAACCGGGAGAGTGGCCGATTCGGCCGTTTCCGCGACAGCGGCGCGCGACAGGAACCGTGACATTGGCGCAATCGTTTCCGTCAATGCCACCGGATGGGCCCTCAACCTCTACTCGACAACGGACGGTTCACATCTGCGCTCGCAGACCGCCCGCTCGGCGACGCCGGTCATGGAGCGGGACCGGCGCGACATCATTCGCAGCATCAAGACCGCAGTGGAGGCGCTCGGACCGGACGAGAGCCGGTCGCTGGACTGGCTCGAACTGCGGGTCACCGATCCGGAGATGGACATTCTCGACAACCGTCTGATCCGGTCGGCAATGAACGACCGCGACAATGTCGCGAACCTTGCCCGGCAGGTGGTCGGGCGCGATGACGCGGCATTCGACGTCTGCAATTTCGGTCCGCAGTCCGAGGATGACATCGGTCGGAAGGTGATCGCGGCCGTGTCGCTTGAACGCGTGCGCGAATATCTCTCCGCATGCGGGGATCTTGCGACACGTGTGCAGGCAATCAGTCCGTCCTCCATCGCGTTTCAGAAGAACGCCACGGCGACATCCGGAAAGTCGTTCGCGATCATGGAGCTTGGCGCGGCACAGACACAGTTGTTCCTTGCCGAAAGCGACAGCGGTTCGGTTGCCAAGCGCGTCATCCCGATCGGAATCCGGCACTTTGCCGAGAGCCTGTCGGAGGCGCTCTCCCTGCCGACGGCCCAGACCGTGCAGATGCTGGAGGAGCGGGACATGCTGGCCCGCCTGAGGGAAGCGAGGCCGGGTCACGACAGGGATGTTCAGGCCGGGGCTGCGGATCGGGCCATCGCTGCGGTTGCCGGGCCGCTGCTCAGGGAGTTCCAGCGCACACTGGATGATTTCTCCGAGAACCGGCTGGCCGCCCCGCCCGACAGAATTCTCATCGGCAATGGCGCAAGTGCTGTCCGCGGCTTCTGCGAATGGATGACCGAGAAGGTCGGCATTCCCCTGGAAGCGCCGGACAGGAGCCTGGCCGAGAAGCCGGAAGACGACCTTCCGCTCAATCTGTTGCGGGGTACCCAGGATCCGCTGATCGTCAAGGGGAAGACCTGGTACCGTTATCGCGATGGCCGGTTCGTTGCAGACCAGACAGGACCTGCACAGGCGCCGAAGGTCGACGTCCGGACCGGTGCCGGTCGCAAGAAGTCCAATCCGGCCAGCCGCAAGGCGCTGAGGGAAACCGCAAAGGCGGAGAAGCGTCAGAAGCGGATTCTGGTGCTGGCGGGTCTGGCATTGCTGGCGCTGCCCGTTGTCGTGTTTGACAATTTCGTTGCCCCGTTTCAGCAGTCGGTCCAGCGCAAGCTCGACATCCTCGCCCAGTCCGAGGACAAGGTGGCGGCGCTTCGCCGCCAGACCGTCGACATGTCCTCTGCTGCTGCGGTTCAGCCGGGTGGGGAGGATGAGAAATCCACGAAGATCCTCTGGACGGAGAAGTTCTTCGCCGTGTCACGGGCCATTCCGGCAAGCATCTGGCTGAGTGATGTCGCGATCATCCAGGACGAGCGCAGCGTCGGTCAGACCGACGTGATCACGACGAAGCTGGTACTGCGTGGTCAGACCACGCTGGATGACCGGCGGCACCTGGGCGAGATCGCGGACTTCATCCGTCATCTGGAAGGCAATCCCGACTTCATGAGTGATTTCCGGCGCGTGACTTTCGAAGGGCTCGACCGGTTCGGGGATGGCGAGGTCAGTTTCGAACTGCATGCCTGGTACGACAGGAACAAGCGCAAGGAAGGTTCCGGCGCCGGACCTGAGGAGGACGCCAGCCCCCTCGATGGACTGCGCCAGAAGACGGATGAGCGTGAGAAACTGCAGAACAACGTCCTGCGTCTCGGCCGCGCCGCACCGGAGGTCGCACAGTGAGCAGTCCCGGCATTCGTGCGCAATTGGCGGCAATCGGTCCATTGGCGCGCGCCCTGACGTTGCTGGCCATCGCCGCGACCGTGTTTCTGGGGACCAACATCTATTTCATCAATGGCTGGCAGGCCGAATCGGCGCAGCTTGTCTCCACGTACCTGGAGCGTGACGCAAGTCGGCTGACCGAGCAGGTCGGGCGTCTGAAGTCGATCATCGATGCCCAGAAGGACGCACCTCGGCTGACTTCGACGCCGGTCTTCATCGAGCGTATCGGGGCGCTGGCCGCGGAAGAGCAGGTGCCGATCCACGGAATTCGACCCGATGCCGAGAATCCGGAGCTCTTCGTGGTCAGCCTGGAGGCTGACTATCTGGCATTCGAACGTTTCATCGCCTCGCTGGAAGAACTGGACGTCGATATCCTTTCGTTCTCGGCCAAGGTGGATGATCAGTCGGGTGATGATGCCAAGGCGACATTCGAGCTGCAATTGCTGCCCAACAATGATGCACGGCAACTGCAGATACCTCGGCTGCGGGCGCTGAGAGCGAAACTGGAAGCCGAGGAGCGGCGCAACCCGTTCCAGCGACTGGATGGTGGCGGCAGTCTGGACGGCAACCGGATCGACCTGACCGAGTTCTTCAATCTGACCGGCATTTCGCGGATCGGCGACTACAGCCTGGTGACGATCAATGGTCATGACTACGTGGTCGGCGACAGGCTCGGCAATCGGGAGATCACGAGCATTCTGGACGACCGTGTGCTGCTGCAGCGTCAGGGACTGAACCGACTGGAACGATTTGTCCTGCGGTTCCCGACCGTGGCCGGTTCAGGGAGCACCGACGAGGTTTCGGCCTTTGTCGCCAACGTCCGGACTGTTTCTCCGGACGAGAGCGCGGAAGCCCCGAATTCTTCGTTCGTTAAGCCTTTCCCGGCAGACTGATTGCGGGGGAAGGGGCGGTCGATACAGAGGACTGCGGAAGGAACATTGTGATGCGGCTGCAATTGGTGCAGCGACTTCTGATCCTTGTGCTGGCCGTCGCCGCTGTCGGCCTGATCGGCATGCATCGTGTCGGGGATGTCCGGGTCGCGGCACTGTCCGCCGGTTCATCTGCGAGCGGTGTCTTTGCCTCAGACATGAGCAGTATTGCCACCGCCCTGGATCGACGCTCTGAGGCTCTTTCCGATGCCGGGGTGCAGGCGATTTCCCTCGAGATCATTCCCATTGGCCGTGACCTGGTACTCCAGTCCCATATTGACGCGGCAGACGGTGCCCTGATCCATGAAACGAGTCCCGGCATCGGCGGCATCGATGTGACCGTCGTCGGCATGGCGGCGCCCAACAGGGCCGCGCGCTGGACCTATTCGGCGGGTTGGCTTACCGGGCTGGAGACATTCCTGCTCGGGATTCTGGCACTGATCACTATCGGTCTTCTGGTCCTCACGCGCAGCGGAACCGGCCTGAAGGCTCCCGCGACCAACGTACCCGAAGCCGAACCGGCGACGGCTGCGGCGGACAGCACCGCTGATCTCGCGGCCCAGATCGATGCCCTGCATCGGCAACTGGAGAGCACCCGACAGGATTTCGAGACACGCACGCTTGAACTGGAAGGGGAACGCGACAAGGCGGCGGCGGCCGACGAGGCGAAGTCGAAATTCCTAGCGACCATGAGCCATGAACTGCGCACACCGCTGAACGCGATCATCGGCTTCAGCGAGATCATGCATCTGGAACAGATGGGCCCGATCGGCAACGATCGATACAAGGGCTACATCGGTGATGTTCTGGAAAGCGGGCGGCATCTGCTGTCGCTGGTTGACGATATTCTCGACATGTCCCGACTTCAGGTCGGCAAGCAACAGTTCGAGGAAGTGGAGATCGATGTCGCCGAGATCATCGGCAGCGTGGTCAACCTGCTGGGCCCGGAATCGCGCAATGCCAGGGTCCGGCTGGATATGCGCATG
>BQJF01000073.1 GCA_021604565.1 Minwuia thermotolerans
CACGCTGGCAGCATCCTGCGAGCCGGAGGAGACACTCACCCTGCTTTCCGACGTGTTCGAGAAGTTCGATGCTCTGGTCGCGCAGCATGGTGTGGAGAAGATCAAGACCATCGGCGATGCCTACATGGTCGCGTCCGGTGCGCCGCCGGGGTCAACCTCCAACATCCGCAACATAGCCGCGCTCGCCTGCGACATGGTTCGCGCGGTGGAGGGGATGACCCGGCCCGACGGGACGCCGCTGGGCATCCGCATCGGCATATCCAGTGGCCCGATCATCGCCGGTGTCGTGGGCGACAGCCGCTTTCTCTATGACCTCTGGGGCGACCCGGTGAACACGGCGTCGCGCATGGAGACCACCGGCGAATGCGGCCGGATCCAGGTGACCGAGGATGTCGTGGCGGCGCTGGGCGATACCTACCGGTTCGAACCGCGCGGCGAGATCGAGATCAAGGGCAAGGGCCGGATGCAGACCTGGTGGATGACGGCAACACCGGAGATCGCTGCCGCGGCCGAGTAGCGACAGGGCGGCAACTGCGTCAGCCGATGGCGACGGCCTTCGCGGCCTCCGCCACGCGCCCCCAGCGGACCCTGGACCAGAGCCGTTCGTGGATCACATAGGAAACGGTGCCCGTTATCGTGCAGATGACCGCTACTGTGCCGCCCTCGGCCAGGGAGCCAGTCACGGCATAGGTAATGGCAGCCATCGCGATCAGGCCGGAAATCTGCCAGGTCGCGGTCTTTGCCAAGGTGCGCAGGGTCGTTTCCATCATTGTCTGCCGGGCCTCCGTGATTGCTCTGGTTTGCGTGGATGTCGCAGGCAGCTATAGGTCCCCGGCGGTCTCTGGGGAATTATGTGAATTATATTGAGAAAGCAGCATTTGAAGATAAAATACAAGAATGCTGGATTTATTCGACAAACGTGAGCGATCAGGGGTTTTCCGCAGTCGTCTGGCAGAGGGGATGCGGCGCGCTGAGGTCAGCCGCAGCGAACTTGCGCGAAGGACGGGGGCGGATCGCTCCACCGTGGCGCAGATCCTGTCCGACGACACGGCGCGGCTGCCCAACGCCCATCTCGCGGCCTGCTGTGCCCAGGTGCTCGGCGTCAGTGCGGACTGGCTTCTGGGGCTGACTGACCGGCCGGAGCGGCCCGGAGACGTGATTGCCGCCGCCATGTCGGTGACGGAGGCAGCGCGCGCGTCCTGGGATGATGAGTTGCTCGACTGGCACCGGGAAGCAGCGGGCTACAAGATTCGCCATGTCCCCGCGACGTTGCCCGACATGCTGAAATCAGAGGATCTGCTGCGCTGGGAATATGCCCATTCCCTGGGCAAGACGGCGGAGCAGGCCATTGGCGCCATGCAGGACCGGCTTGCCCTGATGCGGCGCAATCAGTCGGACTTCGAAGTCGCGATGCCGTTGGGGGAACTGCATGCCTTCGCGGCGGGGCAGGGCTATTATCGGGGCTTGCCGGCAGAGGTTCGGCGCGATCAGCTGAATGGCATGGCCACGGCGGCGCGGGACTTCTTCCCGTCGCTGCGGTTGTTCCTGTTCGATTCCCGCCGCGTCTTCTCGGCCCCGGTTTCCGTTTTCGGGCCCTTGCTGGGGGTGGTCTATATCGGGCGCTTCTATCTGGCGTTCAGGTCTCGTGACCGCGTGCGGATGCTGACGGAGCAGTTCGATGGTCTGGTGCGGGAAGCCGCAGTCGATGCGCGAGACGCGTCCGACTGGTTGCGCGATCTGGCGCGGGACATCTGACGCGGCCTACCTGCGCGATGGATTCCGTTTTCATCTGCAATGGCCTACATTGCCGCCTGGTGACAGGACAGCAGGAGGCCGGACATGATCAACCGGGTACGTCTGGGCGTGAACATCGACCATGTGGCAACCATCCGCAACGCGCGGGGTGGCGGCCATCCGGACCCGGTGCGTGCCGCACGCCAGGCTGCGGAAGCGGGCGCGGACGGTATCACCGCGCACCTGCGCGAAGACCGTCGCCATATCTCCGACAATGACATCGACCGGCTGGCGGCGGAGATCAATGTGCCGCTGAATCTGGAGATGGCCGCAACGGATGAAATGCTGGCCATCGCGCTGCGCCACAAGCCGCATGCCGCCTGCATCGTGCCGGAGAAGCGGGAAGAACGCACCACCGAGGGCGGACTGGATGTGGCCGCCAAGCATCGGGAGCTTGCGCCGCTGGTGAAGCAACTGACCGACGCGGGGATCCGCGTCTCCCTGTTCATAGAGCCGTCGCCGGTGCAGTTGCACGTGGCCACGGCGCTGGGCGCGCCGGTGGTGGAGCTTCACGTTGGCGCCTACTGCGACAGCGAGGGCGAGGAGCGCGCCGCTCACCTGCAGCGGATCAGGGAGGCGGCGGCTCATGGCGCCTCCATGGGTCTGGAGATCCATGCCGGGCACGGTCTGACCTTCGATACCGTCGGCGACATCGCGGCGATTCCGGAGATCGTGGAACTGAACATCGGACATTTCCTGATGGGGGAGGCGATTTTCTCCGGTCTGCCGTCCGCCATCACCCGGATGCGCAGCCTGATCGACAAGGCCCGCGCGGAAGCACTCGGGCAGGCCAGTGCCTGAGCCACGGCAATCAGCAGCATGATTGTCGGGCTTGGCATCGACCTTTGCGACACGCGGCGCATCGCGGGGGCGCTGGACCGCTTTGGCCAGCGGTTCCTGGACCGCTGCTTCTCCCCCGACGAACAGACGGTCAACGAGGGCCGGGCCGACCGTGCGGCCCGCTATGCCCGTCGCTACGCCGCGAAGGAGGCCTTCGCCAAGGCTGTCGGAACGGGTATCGGCGAACATGCCTTCCTCACCGAGATCGAAGTCGTGTCCGCCCCCAACGGCAAACCGTCGCTGCGCCTGTCGGGTGCCGCCGCGCGCACCATGCAGGCCCTGGCACCGGAAGGGCATCATGTCGTCGCGCATCTTTCGATGACGGACGAGGCACCCTATGCGCTGGCGCAGGTCATTCTGGAGGCCCGGATCGGTTGACAGCGGCAGGGTGTTTGGGGTCTATCTCGCGGCTGCGTTCAACGCGCTGAAACAGACTGCTCCGCCCGACCGGGCACCCCAGCACCCACAGACGACAAGAGAGACGGAATGGCGTCGAAATCCAAGGGCGGCATTGGTGAGACGATCAAGACCGTTGTCTATGCCGTGCTGATCGCACTGGTTATCCGCACGGTGGCTTTCGAGCCGTTCAACATTCCGTCGCGCAGCATGGTTCCGACCCTGCTGGTAGGCGACTTCCTGTTCGTCTCCAAGTACAGCTATGGCTACAGCAGGCATTCCCTGCCGTTCAGCCCGGACCTGTTCTCGGGCCGCATCTTCGGCAGTGATCCGGAACGCGGGGACGTGATCGTCTTCAAGACGCCGCGCGACAACGACACCGACTACATCAAGCGCCTGATCGGACTGCCCGGCGACCGCATCCAGATGCGGCAGGGGGTGCTGCATATCAATGACAGCCCGGTGAAGCGCCAGCGTGTCGAGGATTTTGCCTATCACGACGAATATGGCCGCACGAGCTTCGTGTCCCAGTTCGCGGAAACCCTGCCCAACGGTCGGACCTATCGCACACTGGATCTGCGCCCCACGGGTCGCGATGACAACACGCAGGTCTATACCGTACCGCCGGGACACCTGTTCATGATGGGCGACAACCGCGACAACTCCAGCGACAGCCGTGTGCCGATCAGTGCCGGTGGAGTCGGCTTCGTGCCGATGGAGAATCTGGTGGGGCGCGCCGAAGTCCTGTTCTTCAGCATTGATACCGATTTCCGCTGGTACGAAGTCTGGAAGCTGTTCGGCAACATCCGTTACGGTCGCCTGGGCGACGCACTGGAGTGATCCCTTGAGCGATGATGTATCCGGACTGGAGAGCCTGCAGACTGTTCTCGGCCACAGCTTCCGTGATCCTGATCTCCTCTCCCTGGCGCTGACACATCCGTCTGCGCTGGCCAAGGGTCGGAAGGGGCGTGGTGACTACGAACGTCTGGAGTTCGTGGGCGACCGTGTGCTTGGCCTCGTGATTTCCGAATGGCTGTACGAGTTCTACCGTCAGGCGGACGTGGGCCGCATCGCCAGCCGCTACAACGAACTGGTGCGGCGGGAGACCCTGGCGGAGGTGGCGCTGGAGATCGGGCTGGACAAGTGCCTGATCATGGCCGCCTCCGAACGCGGCACTGGTGGCGCCTCCAAGCCCGCGATCCTGGCTGACGCCTGCGAGGCCGTGATCGCGGCGCTGTATCTGGAGGGCGGGCTGGATGCCGCACGGGAATTCGTGCGGCGTTTGTGGCATGATCGTGTGGCGGGCCTGAAGCAGGCCCCGCGCGATCCGAAGACGGAAATCCAGGAACTGGCCCACGCCAGGGGTGTCGAGCCGCCGAAGTACACCGTGCTTGCGACAGACGGCCCGGATCATGCCCCGCTGTTCACCATCGAGGCGGCATGTGACCTCGGCACGGCGACAGCGCAGGGACCATCGAAGAAGGAGGCGGAGCGGAGTGCCGCACGCGAGCTTCTGAAACAATTGCAGGGAACCTGACAGTGGCGAACAAGTCGGCAGCGAACGAAGACAGGACAAGGGCGGGCTTCGTGGCGCTGGTGGGCGCACCGAACGCCGGAAAGTCGACACTGCTGAACCAGCTTGTGGGACAGAAGGTCTCCATCGTTTCGCCAAAGGTGCAGACGACCCGCGCGCGAGTCGTCGGGATTGTCATGGAAGGCGCGAGCCAGATCATTCTGGTCGACACCCCCGGCATCTTCGCGCCGAAGCGGAAGCTGGAGCAGGCTATGGTGGATGCGGCCTGGGCCGGTCAGGAAGAGGCGGACCGCACTCTGCTGCTGATCGATGCCGAACGCGGCGTGGGGGAGGATACCGACAGGATCCTGAAGCGACTGGGTCAGGCCGGAAAGAAGGTCTGGGTGGCGCTGAACAAGATCGACCAGGTGCGCAAGGATACCCTGCTGGCGCTGGCGGCGCAGCTTGGCGATGTCGAATGCGTCGACCGGATCTTCATGATCTCCGCCCTGAATGGCGATGGTGTGAGCGATCTTCGCGCCGCGATGGCGGCTTCGGTTCCGGAAAGCCCGTGGCTCTACCCGGAAGATCAGGTCTCGGAGATGCCGAGCCGTCTGCTGGCCGCCGAGATCACGCGGGAAAAGCTGTTCATGCGTCTGCATCAGGAACTGCCCTATTCCCTGACCGTCGAGACCGAGAAATGGACGGAGCGGAAGGACGGGTCGGTCCGGATCGACCAGATCGTCTATGTCTCGCGCACCGGCCACAAGCCGATCGTGCTTGGCAAGGGTGGGCGCACGATGCGCCAGATCGGGCAGGCAGCGAGAGAGGAACTCTCCGAACTTCTGGAACGCCCCGTGCACCTGTTCCTGTTCGTGAAGGTCAGGGAGCGCTGGCTGGAGGACCCGGCACGCTATCGCGAAATGGGCCTTGAATTCCCCCGCTAGACTTGTCGGTCAGATGATGGACCCGGCACCAGCCTGCTGGCCCGTCGCCGCTGTCTTCAACTCGCCTGCCGCATGGTCAGGTCTCCGGCGGCCTGCCGGAACGTCTGCATGACAAAGATGCGGATGGCGCTGGAAAGGTTTGCCGTGTCGCGGTTGCGGTCGATCTCCTCGACCAGCGCACTCAGCCGCTGACCACGGGCGTCCGCGATCTCGCGCAGGGCGGACCAGAAGACATCCTCCAGCGAAATGCTTGTCGGGTGCCCGGCGATACGCACCGACCTCTTGTGGATGGCGCCAAAGCCGACAACATTTATGCGTTGGTCATTCATGCAGACTGGTCCTCGAATTTGGCACGAGCGGGGGGCTTGAGTTTGCCCAGGAACCGCTCGAGCAATTGCTCTGCCTTTGCGATCTGGCGCTCATTCGCCTGATCCATCAATCTCTCAAGTGTCTCACCGGCGCGGCGGTGACCGGCACGTTCCGCCAGTTCGAACCACATGATCGCGCGCGCGATGTTCTGCGGGACATTCGTCCCGTCGCGGAATTTCTCGCCCAACGTGATCAACGCCCGGCGATGACCGCGCGCCGCCGCCCGGCGATACCAGCGCAGGGCCTGATCGACATCGACATCGATTCCCTTGCCGGTCTCGAACGCTTCCGCCAGCAGGAAGCTCGACCCGGCGTCGCCGCGTGCCGCGCCTTCCCTGAAGTAGGTGACGGCTGCCGCCCAGTCCCTGACAACACCAAGACCGCGCGCATACATCAGTCCGAGCCGGTAGAAGGCCCGTCGCTCGCCCTGCTCGGCGGCGCGCTGGAACCAGTCGTAAGCGGCCTCGGGGTCGGCATCGACGCCATTGCCCTCCAGCAGCATGACACCGAGGTTCTTCTGGGCGTTGGCGTGACCCTGTTCGGCGGCGGCAAGGTACCAGCGATAGGCCTCTGGCTCGTTCCGGTCCACGCCCCAGCCTTTCAGGAAAGTCCGGGCGAGGTTGTTCTGTGCGGCCGCACGTCCTCGCTCTGCGGCGTCGCTGAACAGGCTGTGTGCCAGCTCGTGATCGACCTTCACGCCCTTCCCATGCAGGTAGCAGAGACCCAGATTGTTCTGCGCCGCCGCGTGACCCTTATCCGCCAGGTCACGCCAGATCGAGACAGCCTGACCATAGTCCTTGGCCCGGAACGCGCTCAATGCGTCCCTGTAGAGCTCGGCACGATCTTTGGCGGCCTGTGCGGGAGACGTCAGAATGGAGGCGAATCCCATAATGCATGTCAGCAGCAGAACTCTGCACAGCGCTGAGAAGGGGGGAACTCGCAATTTGCAATACACCATCATGATACCCCACGGAACAGCAAGTCGCGCGCCATTGCGGGTCTTGTAGGAAACGCAGCGTTTCCAGCCGTGCAATTGATTGGGGACTGACGTGGTGCCATCTGTGAGCCAGATTGGTTGTTGCCCAGAACAGGAGAGTTCGGAATGAACGTGACACTGCAGGACGAAACCGGGGAGACCCGGATGGATGCACGCGCTGTTGCGCATATCGTTCCGGGCGTGGCCGCACAGGATGGGGCAGGGGTCCGACTGAAGCGCAGTCTGGGCGGACCGGAGCTGCAGTTGTTCGATCCGTTCCTGCTGCTCGACGAGTTCCGTTCGGATGATGCGAGCGACTATATCGCCGGGTTTCCCGATCATCCGCACCGTGGCTTCGAGACCGTGACCTACATGCTGGCCGGTCGGATGGGACACAAGGACAACCAGGGCAATTCGGGTCTGCTGAAGCCCGGTGGCGCGCAGTGGATGACCGCGGGCCGTGGCATCGTCCACTCCGAGATGCCGGAACAGGAAGATGGCCTGATGTGGGGCTTCCAGCTCTGGGTCAATCTTCCCGCCGCGCAGAAGATGCGCCCGCCCCGCTATCAGGACATCGAGCCCGAGGATATCCCGGAGCTGGATCTGGAGGATGGCGTGCGTGTGCGTCTGGTCGCCGGAACCCTGCGCGGGCAGGAGGGGGCGGTGCGCGACATTGCGGTCAGCCCGATCTACTGGGATGTGCATCTGGATGCGGGCAAGGGACTGGCCGAGACCCTGCCCGCAGGCCACAACGCCTTCATCTATGTCTATGAAGGTGACGTGTCGGTGGGCGACAGCCCAGTGGGCATCGGGGAGATGGCACTGCTGACCCATGGTGCGAAGCTGAACGTGCAGGCATCCGATAGCGCGGCCGCCCGCTTCCTGGTGATCGCGGGGCAGCCGATCGGGGAGCAGGTCGCCCGCTACGGGCCTTTCGTGATGAACACGCGGGAGGAAATCATGCAGGCGTTCCAGGACTATCAGGCAGGCAAGTTCTGAGTGGTCCTGTGACACTTGACGTGAACGTCAGGCGGGACTACCTCCAGCGGACCCGCCGAACCTTCCACCGAAGAACCGAGACTCATGGCCCTGCTACCCATCATCACCGCGCCCGACCCCCGTCTGAAAGTCCGCTCCGAGTCCGTCGAGCAGATCGATGATGAACTGCGCAGCTTCATGGATGACATGCTGGAGACGATGTACGACGCGCCAGGTGTCGGATTGTCGGCCATCCAGGTGGGGTTGCCGAAACGGGTGATGGTGGTGGATTGCGCCGATGACGGGGCGGCGGCCAACCCGATCTACCTGATCAATCCTGAGATCGTGGAATCGTCGGAGGACCTGCGGGCCTACGAGGAAGGGTGCCTGTCCCTGCCGGAGCAATATGCGGAGGTCGAGCGTCCGGCGACGATCCGGGTGAAGTACCTGGACCGCGAAGGCGCGGCGCAGGAACTGACCGCAGACGGACTGCTCTCGACCTGCATCCAGCACGAGATGGATCATTTCGAGGGGATCCTGTTCGTGGACCACATCTCCGCGCTGAAGCGCAACATGATCCTGCGCCGCCTGAAGAAGGCGAAGAAGCTGCAGGCTACCGGCTGAATGTCGTCCCTGGCGCAGCCCCTGCGCATCATCTACATGGGCACTCCCGACTTCGCGGTCGCGCCGCTGCGCGCGCTGCATGCTGCCGGTCACCGGGTCGTGGCGGTCTACTGCCAGCCGCCGCGTGCGGCGGGGCGGGGCAAGAAACCTCGTCCAAGTCCCGTCCAGCAGGCGGCGGAGGAACTGGGTCTGACCGTCCGCACGCCGTTGAACTTCCGCGACACATCCGACCGTGAGGCCTTTGCTGCACTGGAGGCCGATATCGCCGTGGTCGCCGCCTACGGGCTGATCCTGCCGCAGGCGATCCTGGATGCAACGCGCCTCGGCTGCTTCAATATCCATGCGTCCCTGCTGCCGCGCTGGCGCGGTGCCGCGCCTATCCACCGTGCGATCATGGCCGGGGACGATGAAACCGGCATCACGATCATGCGCATGGAGGCGGGGCTGGACACCGGCCCCATGCTGCTGGTGGATCGGACACCGGTCCGGGCGAGTGATACCACCGCAACGCTGCACGACCGGCTGGCGGCCATGGGTGCGGATCTGGTGGTCCGGGCCGTTGCCGACATCGCAACCGGGCAGGCGGTTGAAACACCGCAGCCGGAGGCCGGCGTGACCTATGCCGCCAAGATCGACAAGGCGGAGGCCCGTATCGACTGGAGCTGGGACGCGGAACGGATCGAACGGC
The DNA here is from genome assembly GCA_021604565.1 of Minwuia thermotolerans. Classification (GTDB taxonomy): domain Bacteria; phylum Pseudomonadota; class Alphaproteobacteria; order Minwuiales; family Minwuiaceae; genus Minwuia; species Minwuia thermotolerans_A. Next base: position 9,126 of record BQJF01000073.1, read on the forward strand.
TGATCCGTGGTCTGTCGCCCTTTCCGGGCGCCTGGTGCGAGATCGACGGGCAGCGGATCAAGGTCCATGCGACCCATGTGGTGCAGGACACCACAAACGACCGACTGCCCGGCATGACCGTCGATGACCAGCTTGCCGTGCAGTGCGGCTCTGGCGTCTTGCGCCTCACCCGTCTGCAGAAGGCCGGCAAGGGGGTCATGGACGCCGCTGCCTATCTGAATGGTTGTCCGGTGCCCGAAGGCACCGGACTCTGATCATTCTGCCGGGGCGGTGAAGCCGCCGTAGCCGTCCTCGCCTGCCGCGGCCTTCTTCTCTTCCTGCGCGTCCTGCTCCGCCTTCCGCTTGCGGCGGTTCCAGGGCATCGCCCGGCCCGTTGCAACGCCCAGCGCCAGCAGGCTGGGGGTGACGACCAGGGTCAGGATGGTGGCGAAGCCAAGCCCGAAGGCCACTGCACTGGCGAGTTGCACCCACCACTGCGTTGACGGCGCGCCCATCGTGATCTCACGGCTGAAGAAGTCGATGTTGGCCTGGAAGACCATGGGCATCAGGCCACAGATGGTAGTCACGGTGGTCAGCAGCACGGGCCGCAGACGCTGTGCGCCGGTGCGCACGATAGCCTCCAGCGGCTCCATGCCGTTTCGCGCCAGATAGGAGTAGGTATCGATCAGCACGATGTTGTTGTTGACCACGATACCGGCCAGGGAAATCACACCCACACCGGTCATGACGATGCCGAAGGGCTGACCCATCACCAGCAGGCCGATCATGACACCGATGGTGGACATGATGACGGCGGTTAGGATCAGGAAGGCCTGATAGAAGCTGTTGAACTGCGTCACCAGGATGATGCCCATGACGAACAGCGCGATGACGAAGGCATTCATCAGGAACTCGGTTGCGGCCGCCTGTTCCTCGTCCTGGCCCTTGAACGCGATATCGACGTCATTGTCGAAATCCTGCTCTGCGAGCCAGGCCTTGATCTGCTGGACCTTGTCATCGACCAGCACGCCCTCCTGCACGTTGGCCTGCACCACCAGTTTGTAGGCGCCGTCCACCCGCTCGATCCTGCCCACTTTCGGCTCCGGCGTCCGGGTCACGAAATTCGCCAGCGGCACCAGGCCGTTTGGCGTGTTGATGCGCAGGCTGTCGAGCTGGTTCAGGGTCCGGTATTCCTCCGGGAAGCGCACACGGATATCGACTTCCTCGTCGGTGTCGTCCGGGCGGTAGTCATCCACCTTCACACCATTGGTGACGAACTGGACCATGGCACCAATGGCAGCCACGTCGGTGCCGAAGCGACCTGCCTGGGCGCGGTCGACCTGCAGTTCCCACTGGATACCGGGCAGGGACCGCGAGTCCTCGATATCGCGCAGTCCCTCGACATTTTCTTCCAGGTAGGCGCGAATACTGTCGGCGACAGGCGGCAGTTTCTCGCTGTAGAGGGAGGTGATCTGGACCTGCACGTCCTTGCCGGTCGGTGGGCCGTTCTCCTCCTTGCGGGTCTCGACCTCGATGCCGGCAAGGTCAGCGGTTGCTTCCCGGATTTGCGGCAGGACCACGTCGGCCGGGCGGCGTTCCAGCCAGTCCTTGAACTCCAGCGTGATGATCCCGATCACGTCTTCGGAAATGTCATTGCCGTCCTGGTCGCGCTTGCCGGAGCGGGTGTAGACGGTGGAGAAATCATCGAACTCCAGCACCCGGTTCTCGACTTCCCGAACCAGGACATCCTGTTCCTTGATCGACATGTTGCCGCGCGCATGGACGTAGACCAGTGCCCGTTCAGGCTCGACATCGGGGAAGAATTCGACGCCCTTGCCGAACACGCCGTACGCCATGTTGACGCCGACCAGGCTGACCACAGCCAGCACCATGATGGTGGCGGGCCAGAGTATGGGCCGCCTGACAACACCGTTGAGAAAGCGCGCGTAGACGCCGGTGAAACCGCGAATGCTGCTGATTGCACCGGTCTCGGCCGCGGCGACTGCGCTGTCAGGGCCTGCCGTGGTCTTGCCGAAGATCGATCCCAGTGTCGGGATGAAGATCAGGGCCATCAGCAGGGAGCCGGAAAGCGTGGTGATCAGTGTCAGCGGCAGGAACTGCATGAACTCACCCACCACACCCGGCCAGAACAGCAGTGGCATGAAGGCCGCCAGTGTCGTGGCTGTGGAGGCGATGATGGGCCAGGCCATGCGCTTTGCGGCCATGGCATAGGCGACCCGCTTTGGCTCACCCTCCTGCATCTTCCGGTCCGCGAACTCGGTCACCACGATGGCACCGTCCACCAGCATTCCGACGGCCAGGATCAGCGCGAACAGCACCACGATGTTGATCGTGAAGCCGAAGAGGAACAGGTAGAGAATGCCGATCAGGAACGATCCGGGGATCGCGACGCCGACCAGCAGCGCACTGCGCAGCCCCAGCGCCGCAACCACGACGATCATCACCAGCAGAATGGCGCTGATCACGTTGTTCTGCAGGTCCTGCAGCATGGTACGGATATCGTTGGACTTGTCCTGGCTGAACGAGACCTCGATCCCGGCGGGCCAGCGCTGCGCCTGCGCCTCCACCAGGTGGCGGACGTTGTCGATGGTCTCGATGATGTTGGCGCCCAGACGCTTCTTCACTTCCAGCGCCACGGCGGGGCGGCCGTTCAGACGGGCATAGTTCTCCGCATCCTTGAAGGTGCGACGCACCGTGGTGACGTCAGCCAGGGTCACGACGGCATCGCCATCGGTCTTGATCGGCAGGCTGAGCACGTCATGAGCAGTCTTGAACAGGGCAGGGACCTTGATCGCGAAGCGGCCTTCGCCCGTGTCCATGGCACCTGCGGCGACGAGCCGGTTGTTCAGCGTCATGGTCTGGATCAGTTGAGCCTGGTCGATCTGGTAGCTTTCCAGCTTGGCCGGGTCCAGAACCACTTCAAGCAGCTCGTCCCGGTCACCGGCCATGTCAACGCCCAGAACCGTGGTGATGCCTTCGATATCGTCCTTCAACTCCCGCGCGACGCGATAGAGCGCGCGTTCGGGAATATTGCCCGACAGGGTGACCACGATGACCGGGAACAGGCTGAAGTTCACCTCCTCCACGCGGGGTTCGTCGGTATCCTCGGGCAGTTCGGACTTTGCGGTATCGACCTTTTCCCGCACGTCGGTCAGGGCCTGGTCGGCATCGAACCCGGCATCGAATTCCAGCACAACCGACCCGAACCCGTCGGCGGCGATGGAGCGCATTTCCTTCACGCCGTCGATGCCCTGCAGCTCCTGCTCCATCGGGCGTACCAGAAGACGCGCGGAGTCCTCCGGCGAGATACCGTCATGGGTCATGGAGACATAGATGATCGGGATGTTGATGTCCGGATCGGACTCCTTCGGAATCGCGTTGTAGGCGGCAGCGCCCGCGAGCAGGATCAGCACAAGCGTGGCGATGACCGTTCGGGACCGGTTGATCGCTGCATCGATTATGGCGCTCATCATTGTGGCTTACTCCGCCAGTGCGACGTCGACGACCTGGCCTTCGCGAACGAATTCCTGACCGACGGTGATGATCTGGACCTGGGGCGGCAGTCCGCTGACCCAGACCCCCTCCGGCCCGTCAGCGATGATGCTGATGGGGATGAAGGCAACCTGGCGATTGCGGTCCACCGTTCGCACGCCGATGACACCTGCATCATTCAGCGTCAGGATCGCGGGGGTCAGGAAGTGCGCCGGCACACTGCCGGCTTCCAGCATGATCTCAGCGGTGATGCCGTCGCGGATCGAACGGTCGGGATTGTCGATCTCGATTTCGGTCCGGAATGTCCGGGTGGATGGTTCGGCGATGGGGGAAATGAACCGGACCTTGCCGTTCACCTTCCGACCGTCGATCAGCACGACCTCAGCCGGTGTGCCGATCTCCACCTGTCCGATCTCCCGTTCCGAGATGTTGCCGATGGCGAGGATAGGATCCTGATCGACAATCACGGCGACCGGATCACCGACCTTCAGGAACGCACCGAGCTGAACGGGACGGGAGGAGATCACGCCGTCGAAAGGTGCCCGGACTGTCAGGTAGGCGATATCGACTTCCATGCTCATCCGGGCCGCCTTGGCGGCATCCAGTGCCGCGGCACCGGCGACGACCTGGGTGTCGGCGCGGTAGCCCTTGGCGTTGAGCTTCCGGTCAGCCTCGTACTCGATCTCGCGCTGCTTGATCAGGGCCTCGGTCTCGGCCAGACGCGCGCTGCGGTCACCGGCGGCGAGACGGACGATCGGATCGCCCTTCGCGACCCGGTCACCCTTCTTGCGGTAGATCTGTTCGACGCGGCCCTGTGTCTGTGCCCGTACTTCCACGGTCCGAACCGACTCCGTGCGTCCGCGCACGGTGATCTGCACGGCGTGAGGCGCGGATTCGCTGATCCGGGTACGGACGCTCGTCTTGTGAGCCTGGGGCTTGCTTGCCGTGGCTGCCGCGGGATTCGCCACGTCGGTTGATGCACTCGTATCGGTTGCCGCGGACCCTTCCGACGCAATGGCGCTGTCCTCATTGCCGGGGCCATCAACGCCCAGGACGCCGGTCAGCAGCCAGCCGACCGCGGCAACGGCAATGATTATCGCGATTAGGATAGATCGGTTCACGTTCATTAACTCCGGGGCGGTCGTTTCAGTCTGCGGCGGCGCGGGACATCAGCGCCTGTGCTTCGACAAGGTGGCGGTTTTCTTCCAGGTAATCGCGTTCGGCCCGGTACATGGCCTGGCCGAAGCCGCGCAGAAACCGGACGACATTGGGGGTGGCGGCCTCATCCATGCAGGTGTCGATTTCCTTGAGGTGGGCGTTGAGCCCGGCCAGTCGTTCGTCGATCAGCCCCGCAATGCGGGACGGGACCATCAGATCGGAGAACATCATCATCGCCAGGAACTCGGAGCGGATTCGATCCTTGCGGGGCTTCTTCTGCAGCGCATCCATGAAGGCCATGCGTCCGGCGGAGGTGATGGAATAGATCTTCTTGTCGGGACGCCCGTCCTGCGCCTCCGCCTTGCAGGCGATCCAGCCGTCTTCTGTCATGCGGTTCAGGGCCGGATAGATCGATCCGAAACTCGCCTCGTAGAAATGACTGAGATCGTCCTCGAAGACCTTCTTGATCTCATAGCCGGTTGCATCGCGCATCGTCAGGATGCCGAGACAGAGGGTGCGAATATCCATCTTGCGGATTCTCTTGAACTGGGGTGGGGGAGTGGTCCCATATCGTGCAAAGCGATATATATTGAATTGATATATCAGTTCAAGCGAAAAACCGAAAATGCAATCTGAGGGTGGATATCTTCAGGTCAACACGAGAACTGATTGCATCAATGCATACACGAGTTGTATGTCAGAGATGTTAAGGGCGCGGAAAGCCGGGTTGACCTGTTAAGGGCTCGGCAAGGTCGTCCTGCTAGAACAGTTCGGTAATTCCGTTGTCAGGTGAGCGCAGTATGGACACCCAGGTCTTCAGGGATCCGGACGACAAGGTGTTGGGCAGCGCGGTGTTGCTGCAATTGCTGCGCTATTGGCGTGGACTGGTGAGTGACGGGCGCTTGCCGTCGCGCACGGACATGGCGCCGTCGGACATGATCCCGCTGCTGCCCTGGCTGATGCTGATCGATGTTCTGGATGCCGAAACCTATCGCTATCGGCTGGTCGGCACCGGAATCGTTGACCACGTGGGCTTTGATGCCACAGGCATGGACGTTGCCAGCGCCTACAAGGGGGGCAACTGGTCCGAGATCGCGAAGGATTACACCTACGTCCTGCAGCACCGGAAGCCCTGCTTGACCGTGACGTCCGTGTTCGTCAGCCCAAACGACCCGCTGCCGGTCACCTATCGCCGGTTGTTGCTGCCACTGGCACGGGACGGCGTGAACATCGACATGTTCGTGGGTGCCATCCAGTTCGCCGACTGAGACGACGTGAAGATCACAGCTCGCGGGTCGGGCGATGGCCTATCATCGAGACCCGGCCGCCAGATCGGCTGTAGGGATAGTAGTCCCAGGCCGCCTGATGCTGCAGGCACCGGTTGTCCCAGAACACCAGAGTGTTGGGGCGATAGCTGACCCGACACTGGATATCCAGCCGTTTTTCCACGTGCCGGTACAGCATCTCCAGCAACGACTGGCTCTCGAACCTGCTCAGTCCCTTGATGTGGGACGTGAAGCCCGGGTTCACGTAGAGCACTTCCCGGCCAGTCTCCGGGTGGCGCACGACCACCGGATGCTCATTGCGCGGATAGCCGCCTTCGGGCGGTGTCGTATTGTAGGCCCCGACATAGGGGATGGCACCGTCATGGACCGCGGTGAGGGTTCGCAGAAACTCCTGCATCGGCTCCGAAAGGGTCTCGAAGGCCTTGTGCATGTTGGCGAAGCAGGTATCGCCACCGCAGCCGACCTCCGGGATCTGACGGATCAGCAGCATGGAGCTTGCCGGAGGGCGTTCGTCGCAGGTGACATCCGCGTGCCAGGCGCCACCGGCGGTGTACTTGGAGTTCGCCGTGGTGCGAATTTCGAGGATCGCCGGATCGCCGCCGCGGTTGTTGGCGGCATCGTGTTTCAGCGGATGCACATGCAATTCGCCGAACAGGCTGCCGAAGGCCTTGTGCTGTTCCTCGCTGATGTTCTGGTCATGAAAGACAAGTACATGATGTGCCAGAAACGCGCGCCGAACTTCCGCAATCTCCGCATCGTTGAAAGGCCTTGAAAGGTCGATGCCTTCGACCGTTGCACCCACCACCGGATTGATCGGCGTGACGGAGATATGGTCGTAACCTTCGGTCTTCCAGTGGTCCTGATAGGTCACTGCGGGGCGCTGCATGGTCATGATCGGTTCCTCCGGATCGTGGCGGGTGGCTTCTGCGGCATTGGTTCAGCCGTCTCTCTCGTCACCCTAATTCATCTACATTACTCTACCACAAGGCATCCTGTTCCGCGCACTGCGTATGTTGCGGGGCATCTCCTAGCCAGCCTTCGACCAGCTCGTCCGTCCGTGCTCCAGCAGGTTTGCCGAAGAGGCGTAGAGCGCCTTGGAGACGTAGGAGCGGATCTCCTCCGCGCGCTTGTGGCAGAGTTCGGCCTTGAGTTGCCGGGCTTCCTGCAGCATTTCCCCGTCGCCGGGTGCCAGCGCCAGCAGGTCGATGACATGCAGGGCAAGCTGCACCTCACCGCCCGTTGCCAGTTCCCTGGCTCTGGCGATGACTGCCGCCGGATCGGTGATCGCGGAAAGGATCGCCGCCTGGGCGGCATCGGGGTGCGCGGGATGCAGGCTGGTCGGATTGCGGTCCCACCAGCCATTCTCTTCCCGACAGATGTCCCGAACCAGGTAGGATATGGCGCCATAGCGTTCCCGCATCCAGGTGTGGTCGAACAATGCGTCGGGGCAGTCCAGATCGTGAATGATCTCCACATCACTCATGCCCTGGTTCATGCGGGTCACGACTTCGCGCCTCAGCCAGCGTAGGGCTTCCGCGGTGATGGTCAGCCGCTCGCGCACCGCGGCCTCACCCTCGACGATCGGCCCGAACTCCTGGATCAGGATCGTGGCGTTCAGTCCGGCGAGCATGTCCAGGGTCTCCGCCCAGCGGATCGTGAAGCGCTGGGTGCGCAATGGTGTGCCGACGTTCGGCAGCGTGGTTCCCGGAAAGGCGGCACCCGCATAGAGAATGCCGTCTCCCGGCAGCCAGAGCGCCAGCACGTCGTCAGTCTCCGATGGGGCCCACAGCAGTTCGATCCGGTCCGAACCTTCGCCCAGAACCAGACGGTCATCGAACGTCCGTGTCGGATCGATCTGGTTCTCGCCGGCTGGCGAGATCTTGAGCTGTGGGAACTGCATGCCGTTGAGCGTGTTCTGCAGTCCGGCAGTCTCCCGGTAACGCGCGAACCGCCGGGCAATATTGGCATGGCCGATAAGCTCGGGCACCGGGTCGCCGCGCTCCGCAGCGTGGCTCAGCCAGTCCGCTGCCCCGTCGTTGTAGCCCATGTGGCCATGGCTGTAGCAAATGGCCTTCACCGGAAGGTCGGACCATTCCCGCAGGCACTTGATCATCTTCGCCGTCATGCCGCGTCCTGAACCGGAATCCACCAGCACGATTCCGTCGGTCGTTCTGACAGCAAGCGCGTTGCCCTGGGCTGGCAGGACAAGAACGTGATCGTTCAGTTCACGCACTCCCACAGCTCCGGTCAGGATATTCTTGCTCTTGGCGTTCGCGTCATCCTGCATTTCGTCCTCCCCCACGATTGATGCACTTGCATTAAATTGATCACATGCGGCGGGACAGGTCAACGCATCCCGGGCATGCGCGAGGTTGGTTGCTCCGGCAACCTATTGTGGAAACGGGGGCGTTGATGCATCATGATCATCAGACCGGACAGCAAGCCGACAGGCCAATGGTGGCTGTGACAGGACGCGGTGCCGGAACTGTTCTGATGGCTGATGCAGCGAATTGAACATCGAGACATGGTCGCGTCGGGTTCCCATCCGGGCTTCGATTTCGTGACCGCCCGCCATGGTGCTGAAGTGGTGCATCGGGTGACCGTCACCGGTCCATTCAACCTGCGTCGGCGCATCCGGATGTACGAGGAGACGCTGAAGGCCAACAGCTCCGCTCACTATTTCTGCATTCTCGACAACAGTGCCAAGCATGAGAACGAGTTCGCCTATGACGATATCCAGATGCTGGCGGAATGGCTGTCGCGGGAGGGTGTTACAGACATCTACGGTGTCACCATCACCAACGATCCGGGGTACTCGAAGCTGGTGCAGATCGTGACGGCTGTCCTGCAGATAGTCGATATTGGCGGAACGGTCATGACGACCAGCGACCCTGCTGAGGCAGAGGCCTTCATTCAGGAGAAACTGGCACTTGTGGCGGCAAGGGGTGCGCGGACAGGCAGGGTCTGAAACCGGGGGCATCGACGAAGCCGAAAACCGGATCGCAACACTTTCTCCGCTACCATGATTGAACGAAGGGGTCTGCTGTCTTCGTGCCGGAACCCAGGGACAGGGAATCACAGTGCGTCAGTTGGAAAGAGGAGACATAGTGGCGTCGGGCTCACTGCCGAGCTACGACTTCGTGTCCCTCCGGCATTGTGGCGAAGTGGTGCACGTCATGACAGCCACTGGCCCACTCAACCTGGCGCGGCGGATAGAAGTCTATCGCGCGACACTTTCTGCAAACCCGACCGGCAACTATTTCTGCATGCTCGACAACAGTGGTGGCTTCGAGAACGATTTCAGCATTTCCGACATCCGGTTTCTCGACCGGATGCTGATTGAAGCGGGCGTGCAGGCCGTTCATGGCGTTACCGTGACCCGGGACCCTGGCTACCCGAAGCTGCTGGAACTGTTGCGACAGGTCATGCCGTCACAGGGACTGGTCGCGGACGTCCGCCTGGCATCCACTCTGGCAGAGGCAGAACATCTGCTCGCCGGGATGGTGGATCTGGCGAAGGACGGGAGTATCTGACGACAGCGCCCCCTCCTTTCCGCACATCGGCCCGCTTATTGCTAGAGCATGTATCGACGGGAGCAATGCCATGCAAAGGGGGGTGACATGCGGCCGACTGAAATGCGGGAGGTTGTCGCCGCCGGCGAGCTGAAAGGCTATCGCTTCAGAACTGAGCGGTGGGGTCTGGAAGTGCTGCATCGGATCACGGTCACCGGTCCGATCAACCTGCAGCGGAGAATTCCGCTCTATGAAGCCACTCTGGCTGCCAATCCGTCAGCGAACTACTTCTGCATCGTCGACAACCGCGCAGGGTTCGAGAATGCATTCTCGTTCGAGGATATCCGGTATCTTGCCGAGGTTCTGAAGGACGGGGGAATTTCACATCTCCATGGCGTGACCATCACCGACGATCAGGAGTACGCCAAGATCGTGGAACTCGCGAATATCACTGTGGCGATCTCCTCGCTCCAGGGCGAATTGCGCTCGACGCATGATGTTGCGGAAGCGGAAGCGTTCATTCAGGACAGGCTGGCGGTCTTCACCGCAGGACGAACACTATAGGTACGAGTAGTGCAATCCAGTCGGCGTTCAGCGATCAATGGCTGCGCCTGTTTGACCGTTGCTTCCGCAACTCCGGCCAGCAAGGGAAGACTCTCGCCGCCAGTGAGATGGTTTCCTCGCAAATGATTGATTGCCTGACTGGTCACTGGACTGTTGTGTCTGTACGACGGAAATGCTTTCCGGTGTCCGTGTGTGATCAAACTGGCAGAGAGTAGAGGTATGCCGACCGAAGAAGTGGCGTCTGTCGAGGGGACTCGTGTCATACCGAGCTACGAATTCGTTTCGGTCAGGGTCGGTTCCGAGGTCGTTCACCGGATCAGGGTCACCGGTCCCATCAATCTGGAGCGACGCCTGCCCCTCTACGCAGCGACACTGGCGGTAAACCCATCGTCACGATACTTCTGCATCCTGGACAACCGAGAGGGATTCGAGAACGACCTGACCTATGCTGACATCAAGCAACTGGATCAGTTGCTGGTCGATGCGGGGATCGAGTGCTTCTATGGCGTGACCGTCACCAGCGACAAGGCCTATCAGCAGATCGTCGAGATCGCGAACGTGAATGTCGGTGTGGTCGGGCTCGGGGGTGAACTTCTTTCCGTCACTGACATGCAGGTGGCAGAGGAGTTCATCGCCGACAAGCTGCGGCAGGCAATTGAGGAAGACGCTCAGTGAGCCACTGACCGGAGGTCGCACACCGGGCAAGAAAAAAGGCGCCGCCCCTTCGGGCAGCGCCTTTCGTCGTTCTGCAATCCAGTGGCGCAGGAGCGCCGTCGCGGATCAGCGCTTGGAGAACTGGAAGCTCCGGCGGGCCTTGGCCTTGCCGTACTTCTTGC
>BQJF01000074.1 GCA_021604565.1 Minwuia thermotolerans
GATCGTCGGCGCGCTGTCGCTGACCGGCAAGGTCTCCACCCTGGCGAGCGAGCTGCTCGCCCTGGCGGACGGCAATGTCATCCTGCTGCTGATCATGGGGGCGCTGGCCAGCTTCATCATGGGTATCGGTGTCACCGTGACGGTTGCCTACATCATCCTGGCGATCACCCTGGCACCGGCGCTGACCCAGTCGGGTCTGAACCCGATGGCTGTCCACATGTTCATGCTCTACTGGGGCATGCTCAGCTTCATCACGCCACCGGTGGCACTGGGGGCCTTCGCGGCGGCCAGTCTTGCCGGATCGAACCCGATGCGAACCGGGTTCGAGGCCATGCGTCTGGGGTCCGTGATCTACTTCATCCCGTTCTTCTTCGTGCTGAATCCGGGACTGATCATGCAGGGAACCGTGTCGCAGGTCCTGACCGTGACCATCACGGCAATCGTCGGCGTCATCCTCATGGCGTCTGCGTTGCAGGGCTACCTGATCGGGGTCGGGCGCCTGACGAATGGCGGGGCAATGCAGTGGGTGGTCAGAACAGCCGTGGGCATCTCGGCCATCCTGTTCCTGGCACCGGGCGGCAAGCTGACCGGGTTCACCCATGTCGAACTCGTGATTGCCGCGCTTGTCCTGCTGATCCCGGCGCTGCTAGTCGCCGTGATGTTCAATCGAAGGGGGGCAACCGCATAATGACCAGCGCCGCCGAACTTCTCGTCGCCTGTCTGGAACGGCAGGGGGCGGACCGGGTCTTCTGCGTGCCGGGGGAGAGCTATCTGGCGACCCTCGACGCGCTGGCCCGGCAGAACCGCATCGACCTGGTGCCGACCCGCCATGAGTCCGGGGCCGGGTTCATGGCGGTCGCGGACGCCAAGCTGACGGGCCGTCCCGGCGTGGCCTTCGTCAGCCGGGGTCCCGGTGCCACCAATGCCTCCATCGCCGTGCATACGGCGGAGCAGGATGCGGTGCCGATGGTGCTGTTCATCGGTCAGGTGGCCCGTGACGAGATCGGTCGCGGCGCGTTCCAGGAAGTTGACTACTCCCGCATGTTCGGCGGCATGGCGAAGGCTGTCTGGACCATCATGGACGGCGAACGCATCCCGGAGATCGTGGCCCGGGCCTGGCAGATCGCCAGTTCCGGCACGCCCGGCCCGGTGGTCATCGTGCTGCCGGAGGACATGCAGTTCGACCAGGTCACCAATGCGCCGCTGGATCCGATGCCTGTGCCGCAGACCCGGGCCGCGGACGCCGATGTCGCGCGGGTCGCGGAGATGCAGGCCAAGGCGGAGCGACCGATCGTCATCGCCGGTGGCCAGGTCGATGGCGAACGCGGCCGGGCGGCCATGCTGCGTGCCGCCAACGCGCTGCAGATCCCGGTCGTCACCAGCTTCAAGCGCCAGGACATCTTCCCCAACGACAACCCGCTCTATGCCGGGTATCTGGGCTTCAACATCCCGAAACCGCAGGTGGATCTGCTGTCGGAGGCGGACCTGATCCTCGCTATCGGCACCCGCCTCGGGGACACCACGACACAGGGCTATGTCTTCCCCTCGATCCCACCGAAGCAGTCGCTGGTGCATGTCTATCCTGACGCCAATGTGGTGGGCCGGGTGTTCGCGGCAGACGTCGGTCTGACCGTCGATCCCGCAGCCTTCCTGGATGCCCTGGTCGATGCCGCACCGCCCGCGAAGGACCGTTCCGACTGGCTCGGGCGGCTGAAGGCCTATGTCGATCGCCTGATGGGCGGCGCGCCGGAACCGGCGGAGGACGGCGTCAACTTCGGCATGGTGATCGAGGCGCTGAAGCCCCACCTTGCCGACGACGCCATCCTGGTCACGGATGCGGGCAACTTCTCAAGCTGGGTGCACCGCCACCTGCGCCTGAACGGGCGGCAGGTCATGGTCGGGGCCGTCTCCGGTGCCATGGGCATGGGTGTCCCGGCAGCAGCGGCGGCTGGCCTGCGGGAACCTGATCGCCAGATCGTCACCTTCCTCGGCGACGGCGGTGCGATGATGACGGGCAACGAGATCGCGACGGCCATCTCCCGCCGGGTGCCGATCAAGATCTTCGTCTCCAACAATGGCGCCTATGGCACCATCCGCCTGCATCAGGAGAAGTTCTTCCCCGGCACCGTGGCGGGCACCGATCTGGTCAATCCCGACTTCGCCGCCTGGGGTGCAGCATTCGGTGCCAAGGGACTGAAGATCCGCGACGACAACGACGTGGAACGGGTGGTGGCGGAAGCCATGAACCATGACGGCCCCGTGGTGGTCGAGGTCCGCTCCAGCCTGGAACGCATCTCCGCCTATGTCTCGATGGCCGACCTGAAGGGCTGATACGCGGGAGACCGCAATGACGCAGCTTGACTGGCATCAGGGCCGCACCGGCCTGAACGATCTGGCCTTGCTGGATGCCGCGCCGGAATCGGACGGGATCGACCTGCATGCGGTGCGCCATTACCGGCGCGGGCGGGTGCGCGAACAGATGCATCTGGCGGGGATCGACGCGGTGATCCTGTCGGACGCGGTAAACATCCGCTATGCCACCGGCACGCGCAACATGCAGGTGTTCAGTTCCCGCAACGCCGCCTCCCGTTACCTGCTGCTGACCCGGGACCGGTCGATCCTGCACGAGTTCACAGGCTGCATGCACCTGGCCGACGGCTTCGACACCGTCGACGAGGTGCGACCCGCCCTGACCGCCAGCTTTGTCGCCGCCGGTCCCGATATCGCCGCACGGGAGCGCAAATGGGCGGCGGCCATCGGGGCAACCCTGCGGGAGGAAGTCGGAGCCGGAGCCACTGTCGGGCTGGAGCGGATGAACGCCGGCTCCGCCATTGCCCTGGCGGCGGAGGGGTTCGTCATCCGGGACGCGCAGCATCCGGTGGAACTGGCCCGCGCCATCAAGTCGGATGAGGAAGTGAAATGCGTCCGCGCCTCCCTCGCCCTGACCGGTCACGCGGTCGGCGTGATGCGCGACGCGATTCGGCCCGGCATCTCGGAGAATGAACTCTGGTCGGTGCTGCAGCAGGCGGTGGTGGCGGGCAATGGCGACTATTGCGAGACCCGGCTGTTGAACTCCGGCCCGCGCACCAATCCATGGTTTCAGGAGACCGGACCCCGCATCATCCAGGCGAACGAACTGATCGCCTTCGACACCGATGTGCTGGGCTGCCACGGCTACTACTCCGACTTCTCCCGTACCTTCCATGTCGGCCCGGATGCGCCCACGGCTGCGCAGCGGGAGCTTTACCGGACGGCGCACGAACAGGTGCATCACAACATGGCGCTGATCCGCCCCGGCCTGAGCTTCCGCGACTATGCCGAGGGTGCCTGGGACATCCCGGAGAAGTTCGCTGCCCATCGCTACTATCTCTCCGCCCATGGCTGTGGCATGACCGGGGAGTATCCCTACCTCTACCACCGCGCCGACTTCCCGGACGCGGGCTATGACGGCGAGATCGTGCCGGGCATGACCCTCTGCGTCGAAAGCTTCATCGGCGCCAATGACGGCGGCGAGGGGGTGAAGCTGGAACAGCAGATCCTTGTCACCGAAACCGGCACCGAACTGCTCTCCGACTTCCCCTTCGAAGACGCCCTGCTGGCCGACTGAGCACCTCAATCCCCGGGCAAGGCCGCGAGATGTGACCACAGTTGCCGCGCCGCGATGCGACTGCGCTTGCGCAGCATCGGCCTGATGGCGAGGCTGATCAGCATCCGTCCGAACCGGGACCGGTTTCGGCTCATGAAACACCAGCGCAGCGATGTGCCGCCATCCGCGCACCGTTCCAGTGTCATCTCCATGCGCGGGTGCAGCGGGGGGAACCTGCCCTCCGTCACGAAACGCGCGGGCGGCACACTCTCGACCACGGGAATGGCAATGCATTTCTCCCGTCCTGACGGCAGGCGGATCACTTCCTGGTATGTCTTTCCCACCGTCCCGTGCGGTAGGCTGTCGTCGGAACGGATACTGATCACCCCCGGAAACCAGAGGGCATAGTTCTGATGATTGGACACGAAGGCGAAGACCGCTTCGACCGGGGTTGGCGTGGCGATGGTGTGATCGAACAGGATCATGGGTTCTGGCTTGGTCATGGGCGCAATTTACAAATTTTGTTCACTGTGTAAACAGGCAAAGATGATACGCGATTCCGAAACCGACCGTTCCGACACCGCTGAGCAGTTGCTGGATGCAGCGCTGGATCAGTTCGCCTGTCATGGATTTGCAAAGACGACCATGTCGGACATCGCGACTGCCGCCGGGCTGTCACGGACGTCCCTGTACAAGCACTACCAGGCCAAGGATGCGGTGTTCGCCGACCTCAGCCAGCGCATGAACCAGCGGGTCGTCGACATGGTCACTGCTGCCGCGACCGCGCCCGGCAACGCCCCGGAGCGACTGTCGAAGGTTGTTCACGCCCGCGTGGGCTGGGTCTATGACCTGCTGCATCGGGGGCCGTTCGGGCACGAGCTGATCAACGAGAAGAACCGCATCTGCGGCGGCCACATCCTGGCGACAAATGACCGGTTTCAGCGTCTGCTGGCCGATCTGGTCGTCGGGATCACCGGGCAGCGGGACAATGCGGATACCACGGCGCGATTGATCACCCGTGCCCTGAACGGCGTGCTGGAGGACGCGACTTCACGGCAGCAGGCGGAAGCCGATGTATCCCACCTGCTGGACCTGCTGATCCACGGACTGGAGCGGCAGTCCGGCACCGCCCCGGCCTGAAGGCGCCGGATCGCCCCGTCAGATGATGGAACCGGCATCCGCCCGCGCCCTGTCCACGTCCGGGCTGCGGTACAGCTTCTCCGGCACGGTCCCGAGGGTGGAGGGATGGACGGTTGCCGGGGTCAGGCCAAAGAATTCCTGAAAGCTCATCATCAGGGGCCGCCAGCGGGTCGGGTCGATACGGTTCTCCTGCCCCGGCATCATGATGGACCGGGCCGCATGGACACGGGTGACCCGCGCCTCCAGCACCACCGTGAAACGACCGACGATGGGGTCATCCTCCGACAGCGGGCGATGATGCTCGATCACCGCCTCCAGCTGTACCGGGCATTCGCCCGCACGGGGTGGTGCCACGGTTTCCGCAGGCACCGGTGTCAGTCCGGCCCTTTCGAACTTCGAGGCTTCGTGGCGGTACCCGCGTACGACCTTCGACTGCGGCACAGTCTCCGATCCGGTGGTCAGGGCCAGCCTGTCCACCGCTGCCACCTGATCCACGGATGGCAGGTTGATGACACATTGCCGGTTGGCAATCAGGTTTCGCGTGGTCGCGGAGCTCGCAGCCAGTCCCAGCACGCAGCGCCAGCCGAGCCAGAAGATGGAGGACATGGGGGCCAGATTGGCCGTGCCGTCCGGGTTCAGGGTGCTGATCAGTGCGACGGGCGTCCCGAAATAGAGGATTGCGGGTTCGCAGGTGGCGGTTTCATGGGGCAGTGGTGCTTCCGGTCCGGCGGTAGCGGGCATCTTGTCTCTCCTTGTCTGGAGAGGCGAGAATGCGATGTTCCGGGCAAGCAGACGTCCCGCGCCTTGTTGCCAAACCCGGATCGCCGGATGGTCTACTCCGCCCCCAGCTCCGCCCTGATCTGGTCGCGGAAGATGTCGATGGGGCGCAGCTTGCCCTCCACCTCGATATGCCACCAGGTCCAGCCGTTGCAGCTTGGGGCGCCCTGCACATGGGCGCCGATCTTGTGGATCGAGCCTGTGGCGTCGGCACAGATCAGGCTGCCGTCGGCACGGACCCGAGCGACATGCTTGCGCGTGGGGCCGAAGACATAGGTGCCCGGTTCGATCAGGCCCCGTTCCACCACCGCCCCGAAGGGCACACGCACCGCCTGTCGCTTCGGCGGCGTGATGGCGCGATCTTCCTTCGGCAGGGTACGGATGCGGCCGATGCGGTTCTGCGCCAGACGGCAGTATTTCTCTTCCCGGTCGATACCGATGAAGCGCCGACCCAGCCGCTTGGCCACGGCCCCGGTGGTGCCGGTGCCGAAGAAGGGGTCGAGCACGATGTCATTGTCGCGGGTGGCGGTCACCAGGATACGGTGCAGCAGCGATTCCGGCTTCTGCGTCGAATGCGCCTTCTGCCCGTCCTCCTTCAGCCGCTCATTGCCCGAACAGATCGGCAGCAGCCAGTCGGAGCGCATCTGAACGTCGTCGTTCAGCACCTTCAGCGCCTCGTAGTTGAAGGTATAGCCCTTGTTCTTCTCCCCCTTCGCGCACCAGATCATGGTCTCGTGCGCGTTGGTCAGGCGACGGCCGCGGAAGTTCGGCATCGGGTTCGACTTGCGCCAGACCACATCGTTCAGGATCCAGAACCCCAGGTCCTGCAGGATCGCCCCGATGCGATAGATGTTGTGATAGCTGCCGATGACCCAGAGCGTGCCCGTGTCCTTCAGCGCCCGGTGCGCAGCCTGCAGCCAGGCACGGGTGAAGGCGTCATAGGCATCCAGGCTGGAGAACTGGTCCCATGCGTCATCCACGGCATCGACCAGACTCTCGTCCGGACGCCGCAGTTCGCCCTTCAATTGCAGATTGTATGGCGGGTCCGCGAAGATCATGTCCACCGACCCTGCCGGCAGTCCCTCCATGATCTGGACGCAGTCGCCCTGAATGATCCTGTTAACCGGCAAGTCCTGCATGGCGCCGCGCTGTCCTGTCTGATGTCCCACCCTGATCGCGCCGAAAACCCCTCGAATCAACAGCGCGTTGGCATAGTCACTTGAACCAGAATCTCAGGTCAACTGCTTTTAGTGCGTGGAGTCAGTGATTTATCGTATCTTCTTGAATGATCAAATCACGAACAGGCTGGAAGGAACGGCGGTGCACCGGGCAGGGTCCAAGGGCCGCAAGCGCTTGGCGATGCTGGCGTGTCGGGTATCCGGCGTGCCGTTCGAAGCCGTATCCGGGATGGGTTTCCGCCAGTTCCGACATCAGTGCATCACGATGCACTTTTGCAACAATCGAAGCCGCTGCGATGGCCGCAACCTTCGCGTCCCCCTTCACCACCGCCTCCCCCGGCATGGCGAGATCGGGCGGCAGGCGGTTGCCGTCGATCAGCACTGCGGCGGCAGCCGTCGGCAGTGCGGCGATGGCGCGCGACATGGCCAGCATGGCGGCATGCAGGATGTTGAGCTGGTCGATCTCCGCCACCGTCGCCTCGGCGATGGAAACCAGCGCATCCTGATGCAGGACCGCCGCGATCTCCTGCCGGCGGCGGGCGGAGAGCGCCTTGGAATCGGCCAGCCCCCCGATGATGCGGTCGTCGGGCAGGATCACGGCGGCGGCGACAACCGGACCGGCAAGCGGGCCGCGCCCGACCTCGTCAACGCCTGCGACCGGGCCACCGACACGGGCGCGCCAGGCCTGCTCAAGTACCCGGTCGGCCATCGGTTTCCGCTTCGTCTGTCTTCCCGGACGGTGCTTCGCTGGCGAAGTCCTTGCCCTCCGGCATTGCATCATCCCGTGCGTCGGTCTCGGGTGAAACATCGCGTTTCGGCTGCAGGCGGCGCACGATGCGATCCAGCTCGTTGCGGCCATAGTCGCCGACACTCAGGGTCACGCGACCGACACCGCGGGCCGCGCGCCCGGACCCCTGTGTGAAGGCACCGATGTTGCGACCGTAGATGGCCCGTGTGAAATCACTGAAGGAGTGCACGCGCCGCCACTCCACCTGGTCCATCCGGCGGGCGGTGAACAGGAAGAACGGGCTTGCCACCAGACTGAGGGCGATCACCGCCGTCATCAGCTTCGAGCCGAAGGGGTCGACCACGCCGGCGGCCAGTCCTGCGGCGACCAGGACAAAGGAGAACTCGCCGACCTGACCGATGACGGTCCCGGCCAGCCACGCCTTCGGCCAGGGTTCGCCCAGCATGCGCAGGATGGTGATGTTGGTTGCCGTCTTGACGAAGGAGATCACCAGCAGTAGCCCGATCACCAGCACGATGTTGTCCCAGATGAAGGCTAGGTCGAGCAGCAGGCCGATGGAGAGGAAGAAGACCATCAGCAGTACCGACTGGATCGGCTCCACCGCCGCGATCATCTTGCCACGCTCGATCGTGTTGCCGGCCACCAGTCCGCCGATGAAGGCCCCATAGGCGGGGGAAAGCCCCACCAGACCGCTGATCGCGGCGAATACGAAACACATGGCCAGCCCGGACATGGCGGCCAGGTCATGGTTGTCACTGATCCAGTGGGCGAAGGGCAGATGCTCCCGCTTGCGGCGGCTGAGCAGGAAGACGATGCCTGCCAGGATCGCGACGGCGACGATGACCGGAACCAGGGCGCTGGTCGGACTCGACCCCTCGTTCCCCATCTCGCTGACGATCAGCAGCATCGGCACCACGGCCAGGTCCTGCGCCACCAGGATGCCAACGGCCAGCCGCCCGACCTCCGTCCGCAGTTCGCCGATGTCCTCCAGGATCTTGATGGCTACGGCGGTCGAACTGAGGCCGAGACCGAAGCCCACGATCAGCGACAGCTCCGGCCCCCAGCCGAACGCCTTGCCGAACATCCAGGCAAAGGCCAGGCCCAGGCCGATCTGCAACCCCGCAATGGTCATGGCCGTGCGCCAGATACGGCGGAAATTGCGCAGCGACAGCTCCATCCCGATCAGGAACAGCAGCATCAGCACACCCAGCTCCGCCACGAGCTGCAGCTCTTCCCCGTCGCCGACAAGCTCCAGCACCGACGGACCCAGCACCACCCCGGCGATGATGTAGCCAACCACGACCGGCTGCTTGATGCGGCTGAGCAGCAGTCCGCACAACAGCGCCGCACCGGCAACGATGGCCAGGTTGATCAGTTCTTCCTCATGCATGCTCGATCAGTGCTCCGCGGTCAGGGGCCTCGCGAAATGGCAGGTTACGTCACATCCACCGGATAGGCACCACCCTCCCGGACGCTGCGCAGCACGAAACCGGACTGCATGCTGGCGACACCGGGCAGCCGCGACAGCCTGTTGCGGTGAATCCGTTCGAAGTCGCCCACGTCGCGGGCCGCGACCCGCAGCATGTAATCCGCACTGCCGGTCATCAGGTGGCATTCCAGAATCTCGTCCGTGCGTGTCACCGCTTCCTCGAAGGCTGTCAGCGATTCCTCGCTCTGCGAGGTCAGGCTGATCTCCACGAATGCCTGGATGGTCAGGCCCAGCGCCATCCGGTCCAGACGCGCCGCATAGCCGGAAATGACACCCGACTTCTCCAGCAGCTTGACCCGTCGGTGACAGGCGGATGGTGACAATCCGACAGCATCGGCGAGTTCGCTCAGCGACAGGGAGGAGTCCCGTTGCACACGCTGCAATATGCGCGCGTCGGTCCGATCCATGGAATTTTCTCCATTTAACTTCAGAGTTCCTCGAAATTTTTATCACACTGAGCGAGAATCAGGCAAAGAATCGAAACTCATTCCGGGTGCGGCGCGCGATAATGGGAAATCAGACAAATCGCACGGTTCAGGAGGCTGTGATGCGCGTCGGCACCCCCAAGGAAATCAAGAACCACGAATATCGTGTCGGCCTGACGCCGGAGAGCGTTGCCGAGCTGAAGCTGAACGGCCACGAGGTTCTGGTGGAAACCGGGGCCGGCATGGGCATCGGCGCGACGGACGAGGCCTATGAGGCGGCCGGCGCCGAGATCGCCGCCGACGCGGCGGAGGTCTTCGCCCGTTCGGACATGATCGTGAAGGTGAAGGAGCCGCAAGCGAACGAGCGTGCCATGCTGCGCCCCGACCAGATCCTCTATACCTACCTCCATCTGGCCCCCGATCCCGACCAGACCCGCGACCTGGTGAACAGCGGTGCCGTCTGCATCGCCTATGAGACCGTCACCGATCCCACCGGCGGACTGCCGCTGCTGAAGCCGATGAGCCAGGTGGCCGGGCGCATGTCGATCCAGGCCGGTGCCTCGGCGCTTGAGAAGGCGCATGGCGGGCTGGGTGTGCTGCTGGGTGGTGTGCCGGGCGTGGCGCCGGGCAAGGTGGTCATCCTGGGTGGCGGAGTCGTCGGCTTCAACGCCGCGCAGATGGCAGTCGGCCTGCACGCCGATGTCACTATCATGGACCGCAATCCGGTGGTGCTGGAAAAGCTGGAGAACCATTTCGAGGCTTCCGCAACCGTGCTCTATTCCACCCGCACCGCGGTCGAGGAACAGGTCGCGGGCGCCGATCTGGTGATCGGTGCCGTGCTGGTTCCCGGTGCCGCCGCGCCGAAACTGGTGACGCATCACATGCTGTCGACCATGAAGGACGGATCGGTTCTGGTGGACGTGGCCATCGACCAGGGTGGCTGTTTCGAGACCTCCCGCGCCACCACCCATGCGGAGCCGACCTATGTGGTCGAGGGCGTGGTCCACTATTGCGTCGCCAACATGCCGGGCGGCGTTGCGCGCACCTCCACCTATGCCCTGAACAACGTCACCCTGCAGCACGCCATCGCCATCGCCAACAAGGGCTGGAAGGGTGCGCTGGCCGCCAACCCGCACCTGCGGAACGGCCTGAACGTCTGGAACGGCAAGGTCACCTACGAGGCCGTGGCGCAGGACCTGGGCTATGACTACGTGCCGGCGGAGGACGCCCTGAAGGGCTGATCGATCCGGCCAGGGCACGGAACGTCCCGCGACTTGCGACAAACTTCCCTGTTCATCCCTGCGCCTGTGTCCCCATCTAATGGAGACTGACAGGCGCAGGAGGACAGAGGTCATGCCCCGCAAGAAGGATCCCGTCGGCCCGATCATCGACGCCACCATGCAACTCGCCGCGCTGGGGGGCTGGCGCAATGTCACGCTCTACGACATTGCCCGGGAGTCCGGGATGGAGGTTGCCGAAGTGGTCGACGCGGTGGGCAGCCGCAATGGCATCATCAGCCATATTGCCGCCCGCGCCGACGCGGCCATGCTTGCGGCGGTGGATGACGACTGGCCCGACGAGGCCATTCGCGACCGCCTGTTCACGCTGCTGTTCGCCCGCTTCGACAGTCTGAAACCCCACCGCGAGGGGCTGCGCGCGATTCTCGCCAGCCTGCCGGGTGACCCCATGGGCGCACTGGCGCTGATGGCCGGTCCGGGACAGCGCACGATGCGCCTGGCCCTGGAATCGGCGGGGGTTTCGACCAGCGGCATCGGGGGGGCGCTGCGCATGAAGGCGCTGGGGCTGGCCTATGCCCGCACCTTCCGCACCTTCCTGAACGACGACAGCGCCGACCTGTCGAAGACCATGGCGGCGCTGGACAAGGCCCTGTCCGGTCTTGACCGTCTGGCCGGTCGCTTCCGGCGCGGACGCTCCCCCTTCTCAGACGGCGGCATGGCGGCTCAGGATCCGGCCGAGGCGACCGCAGGCTGAACCGGGTACTCTGATCTGGCCTTTCCCTGATCCGGCCTGTTCCTGACTGCGCTGCTGACCTGCGTCCAGCACAATGCAGCAGTACAATGCACGGGTGCGGGTCGCATGTATGATGCCGGCGGTATCGGTTTCCGGGGGGAGGACGGACGGGCATGGCTTCGTCAGCACGCGCGCCACATATCGTCGGTGTCGGCCAGAGCGCCTACACGCGCTGGGGCGGCATCCAGGATCGCAGCCAGTTCCGGATCACGGCGGAGGCCATTGTCGCCGCCGCCCGCGATGCGGGACTGCCGGTCAGCGCCATCGACGGGCTGACATCCTTTTCCAACGACAGCAACGAAGGCCCGGTGATGCAGGCCGCGCTGGGCATCCCGGATCTGCGCTGGTCGGCGATGGTCTGGGGCGGCGGCGGCGGTGGCTCCTGCGGTGCGGTCTCACTGGCCTGCGCAGCCATCGAATCCGGGCAGGCAGAAGTCGTTGTCGCCTATCGCGGTCTCTGCCAGGGACAGGGTCGCCGCTATGGCCGGGCCGCGCCCACCCGCACGCACGGCAGCTTCATCGCCCCCTTCGGCCTGTTCGCACCGCCGCAGATGCTGGCAATGATGGTGCAGCGGTTCATGCACCTCTATCCGATCACGCAGGATCATCTGGCAGAGGTCGCGCTGTCGTTCCGGGCCAATGCCAACCGTAATCCGCTGGCCGTGATGGGGGACCGGACCCTGACGAAGGAACAGTATCTCGCTTCCCGCTGGATCGCCGAGCCACTGCGTCTCTACGACTGCTGCCTGGAGACCGATGGCGCGGCGGCGGTCATCATCACCACCGCGGAGCGTGCCCGGGACCTGGCGCAGCAACGGGTGGAAGTCCTGGCCAGCGCTCACGGCAGCGGCGCGGGCTGGAGCACCGGTCCGCTCGGCAGCCAGAACATGCCCGACGATACCTATGCCAGCACCAACAACCGCCGCCTGGCGAAGGAGCTGTTCGCAAGCGCGGGCCTGACACCGGCAGACATCGACGTCGCCCAGATCTATGACCATTTCTCCGGCATGGTGCTGATGGCACTGGAGGATTTCGGTTTCTGCGGTCCGGGCGAGAGCGGTGACTTCGTGGCCGAGGGCAACATCCGCCATGACGGCGGGAAGCTGCCGCTGAACACGTCCGGCGGTCAGCTCTCGGAGGCCTATGTCCATGGGGTGAACCTGATCATCGAAGGTGTCCGCCAGATGCGCGACACCTCGACGGCACAGGTCGCGGACGCGAGCACCTGCCTGGTGACCGGCGGACTTGGTGTCGCGCCGACCAGCGCCATCCTGCTGGGGAGGAACTGATGGCCCTGTTTCCCGAGACCATGCCACGCCCGGAGCCCGACATGGACGACGCGCCGTACTGGGAGGCCTGCGCGCGCAGGCAGTTGCGGTTCCAGTCCTGTGGCGTCTGCGGTCTGCTGCGCCATCCCCCTGCCCCGATCTGCGGCGGGTGCCATTCAACCGAGGTAACATGGGTGACGGCACCGGCGGAGGCCGAGGTCTTCTCCTTCACCGTCATCCACCATGCCAGTCATGCGGCAGTGGCGGACAACCTGCCCTATGTCGTCGGACTGGTGACCTTTCCTGGCCTGCCGGGCGTGAAGCTGGTCACCAACATCACGGACATCGTGCCTTCGGAAGTCAGGATCGGCATGCCGCTCACCCTCTGGTGGGACGACATCGGCGACGGCATGTATCTGCCCCGCTTCCGCCCGGCCTGATGGTCAGGCGCCGGGCGGAACGGTAATCGGATGGATCAGAAGTTCAGCGAGATATCCCGATGGCTGGAACTGCAGGCCGCAACGAACAGCGCCTGATCCCGTGACAGCTTCTGCTGCATGCGGGCACCCAGGGTTTCCCTGATCGCGGCCAGATAGGTCTCGATCTCCGGTTTCAGGGCCGTTGCTGCCGGGCCACGCCAGGCCTGCTGCGCCTCGAACTCTGCGATCGCGTCCTCGTATTCCTCCAGCGGTTTCGTCCTGTCGGTCTCGGCCTTCTTCAGGGCACGGCGGGCCTTGGCCAATGCCTTCTGCACGTCGCCCGCACCCTCGACATCCCGGAACGCGCGCTCGACTTCCTGAACGGTCTCGGCAGCCTGCTTGCCCGGCGCTGTCTCGATCGCCTGCCGCAACCCGCGCAGATCGCTCTCCAGCGCGGCGAAGGCGGCATTGCCATTCAGGACAGCCAGAACCTCCGCCGGACCCTCCCAGGAGCCATCGGCGGCACGCTGGTAGGTTGTGCGGGCCTTTGACTCCGCCTTGGTCAGGATGCTGAAGGTCTTGTAGGTCTCGGCCCAACTCGCCGGAACCTGGGAGCGCAGTTCCTCGACCCTGTCGAGGTGTTGCTGCATCTCCGCCTCGAGTTCCGGCTTCTGATCCAGTTCCGACTCCAGCAGGCGGCTGATGCGCGTCTTCAGCGTGTCGGCTTCCTCCTGCTCCTTGCGGATATCCTTCTCCAGACGGCGGACCACGCGTAGCTGCGGGCGGTAGTCACCGGAGGCCGCATCGACCCTGTCACCTGCCGCAGATGTCTCGGCCAGGGCGGCAATGGCGGTCTCGGCATTCTCGAAACCCTTGCCGAGATCACGCGCCAGGTCCTTCGGCAGGGCCGACAGGTCAAGTCCCTGCGCCCGCCCAATTGCCGTCGTGATCGCGGTGCCATCGGTTGCCAGACGGTCCTCGACAAATTCCTCGAGGCAGAACTGCAGCTTCGGATTGCGCGGCGGCGGCGAGGTGTCGGACAGGAAGCTGACCCGGTTCGGCAGATAGTTCACCAGCTCCGGCACGGCACCCATGATGCCCAGTGCCACAAGCTGCAGGCTGATGAAGGCGATCACGCCCCGGTACATCTGCACGGTCCGCACCGCTGCCGGGGCAACGCCCCGCAGGTAGAACAGCGCGAAGCCGAACGGCGGGGTCAGGAACGAGGTCTGGATGTTGAGACCAATCATCACGCCCAGCCAGACAGCCGTGATGTTGGCGGACGGATCAGCCAGCAGGATCGGTGCAACGATGGGCACCACCACCACGGCAATCTCGATGAAGTCGAGGAAGAAGCCGAGGATGAAGATGACCAGCATGACGATGACGAACTGGGTCCAGAAACCACCGGGCAGGGAGTTCAGGAACTCGCGTACCAGTTCCTCGCCGCCGAATGCGCGGAAGGCAGCCGTCAGCATCGCCGCGCCAAGCAGGATGATGAAAACCAGCGAGGTGGTCTTCGCGGTCTCCAGCATCACTTCCTGCAGCGTGCGGTCGATCTTCAGCACCCGCCAGCCGCTCCAGCCCAGAGCAATGACCAGCAGCACGGCGGCGACCGCGCCAATGGCGATGCCGATCTCGTCGTCGGCGCTGTCGATCGACTTGATGTTCATGTCGAAGGACGCCAGCGCGAAACCGATCATCAACAGCGCCACGATTGCCATGATGGCCGGAATGTAGGTCGAGACGCGGCCTTCCGTCAGGCGGTAGCCACCCATGATCAGAGCACCGGCGGCACCAATGGCCCCTGCCTGATTCACCGTGGCGATACCCGCGATGATCGAACCCAGCACCAGGAAGATCAGCGCCAGCGGCGGAACCAGCGTCAGGACGACATTGCGCCAGAACGCGGCGTTGAACTTGCCCTCGAACCGCACCGCAGGCGCGGCACTTGGCCTGATCGTGGCGTAGATCAGGATGTAGAGCATGTAGAGGCCGACAAGCACCATGCCCGGAATGAAGGCCCCGAGGAACATCTCACCGGCACTGGTGGAGGCCACGTCGAAGATCGACGGCATGCTCAGTTCGCCGGTGGCTTCCTTGTAGAGCGCCTTCCGCGCCGTGCCTGCCTGATCAGTGGCGGAGGCGAGCTGGTCAGCCAGGATGATCAGCACGATGGAGGGTGGAATGATCTGGCCCAGCGTCCCCGATGCCGCGATGGTACCGGTGGCAAGCGACGGGGAATAGTTGTTGCGCAGCATGGCAGGCAGGGAGATCAGGCCCATGGCCACGACGGTCGCGCCGACGATACCGGTGGTGGCGGCAAGCAGCGCGCCCACGAAGACAACCGAAATGCCGAGACCGCCCGGAACCGGCCCGAAGAGCTGCGCCATGGTCACCAGCAGATCCTCGGCGATCTTCGAACGCTGCAGCATGATGCCCATGAAGATGAACAGCGGGATCGCGATCAGGGTATCGCGCTCGACCTCCCAGTAGACCCCTCGAAGATTGGTGACACCCGCAGACAGCCACTGCGACGGACCGCCGGAGTGGAAGTAGGCGTCAGGATTGTCCGCGAACAGGTAGCCCGAACCGGCCGCCAGCCCGATGGAGATGATCGCGGCACCAGGAAGGGCAAAGGCGACCGGATAGCCCGACCCCAGCGCGAACGCCATGATCAGGACCAGCAGTGCGAGAAAGAAGAGCTCCATGACCCGACCTCAATGCGCGACGGGCTGATGTTCGCGATGCCCGGGTTCATCCCGGATATCGGCAATAGCCTCGAAGAAGTAACTCACGAACTGGATCAGCATCGTGATGGCGAAAATACCGATGAACCCGGCCATCTGATACTTGATGAACATGCCGACGGTACCGGTCTGCGAAATCTCGAAATTGGCAATCGGACCATTGATGATCGACTGCTTGCCGTCGAAGCCGATGTAGATGATGACCCACATGGTGGACGCGCCCAGCAGGATCGAGCCCAGGGCATTGACGTAGCCGCGGGTGCGCCGGCCGAACCCGGCATAGAGCACATCGACGCGGACATGCCCCTCGTCGAACAGCGTGAAGGCGGAGGCGAACAGGAACAGCGCCGCGTACCAGTACCGCACCAGGTCGCCCATCAGGGCCTGCTCGTAGGAGAAGACGAAGCGGGTGATGACGATCAGCAGTTCCGCGCCCACGATCAGCAGCGCCAGCCAGGTGAAGCCGAGTGTGCGGGTGAAGGCGGCAATGACGAAGGCGACCGCGATCAGCGGCATGTGGATCCACGGACCGACGAAGTGCGCCCGGCTCAGCGCCCGGACCGAATCATCACCCATGAAGTCCTGCAGCAGGTTCTCGACCCGCATGAACGCGATCACTGAATCGGCGACACCGACCAGAACCACCATCCAGAAGAAGCCGCGGATGAGGAAGAGGTTGAAGTGATGGATGCGGTGCGCTTCCCAGCGCAGCGCGCAGTCCGACGTGCGTTGCACGAAGAGGACACTCGCGGCGATCGCGGCGGCATAGAGCAGCACCTGCACCCAGGCGAGACCACCGCCACCTTCAGAGAAGACCGCCGAAAAGCCGGGAAACCCGAAACTGACGATCAGCACGTTCTCGGCAATGAATGCAACGAGCAGCGACAGCATGGACCAGCCCACTATCCGGACCACCGGTGCGGGTCGACCGTAACGCGGAATCTCCGCCTGCATATCTGCTGTCACGCTGCTGTCAGTCATCTGCAATCCTGTCGATTGGATGGAGCCGGGTGCGCAGGTGGACGGCCTGTCGGCGTCATTCCGCACCCAATGAGCCAGAACGGAAAAAAGGGCGGTGCCACCGAGGCACCGCCCTGATTCCTGTCAGTCAGCCTTCGCTCAGGCCAGACCCAGCACGCGGTTGCGCTGGTTGACGAAGGTGCCTTCGAACTTGGCCATCGTCCCGCCGATCTCGCGCAGGTTGGCCTGGAAGGAGTCATCGACCTCCGTCGCCAGAGCCGAATGGTCACGGGTTTCCGCGAACACTTCCGCTGCGGCCTCGCCCATGGCGTCCCAGACATCGTCGTTGAACGCGCGCACCTGGACACCGTGGTCGTTGACCAGCTTGGTCATGTACTCGCCGTTCTTGGCCATGTTCTCTTCGAACGCCGCGCCATGCTCCTCGTAGCAGGCCGCCTCGATCACCGCCTTCTCCCAGTCGGTCAGGCTGCCCCAGAAGCTGGCGTTCATGCCGAAGGACAGTCCGCCACCCGGCTCATGCATGCCACCGGTGTAGTAGTACTTCGCGGCCTCGTAGAACTTCATGAAGTAGTCGTTGTAGGGACCGACCCACTCCGTTGCCTCGATGGCGCCGGAAACCAGGTTTTCATAGATCTGGCCACCCGGCAGGGACACGGTGGAGACGCCGAGCTTCGACATCACCGAACCGCCCAGGCCCGGAATACGCATCTTCAGACCCTTGAGGTCATCAGCGGATTCGATTTCCTTGTTGAACCAGCCGCCGGCCTGGGTGCCGGTCGCGCCGCACATCAGCGGCTTCAGGCCGAACTCGCCGGAGACCTTGTTCCAGAGTTCCTGACCGCCCTTGAACTTGATCCAGGCGTTCCATTCCACGGTGGTCATGCCGAACGGCACGGCGGTGAAATAGGCCAGGGCCGGATGCTTGCCGGTCCAGTAGTAGTCGGCACCGATGTAGGCCTGCGAGTTGCCTGACGCCACTTCGTCGAAGCTGTCGAACGCACCCACGCGCTCACCGGCGGCGAAATATTCCACGTTCAGCGCACCGTCGGACAACTGTGCGATACGCGCGGCCAGACGCTGTGCGGAGATACCCAGTCCGGGGAAGTCCCGCGGCCAGGTCGAAACGATGGTCATGGTCTTGCCGCCCTGGGCAATGGCAGGCGCGGCCAGCGCTGCGGTGCCGACGCCAGCCAGCGCGGCACCCTTCAGAAATTTACGACGTTCCATAGACTTGAAGTCCTCCGTTGAATCTATTCGTTCTCGTGCAGCACGGTTCCATACGCTGTTACGTACACCACAAAAGCTGCGCTGCGTTAATTGGCGGAATTCCTGCGTGGAATGCAACCGGTTTCAATCAATTGTGGTATCGAAACACCCCATCAGGCCACTTTCGTGCATCCGGGATGATCCTTCAGAACCCTGTCGGTTGACGCGGGGAAGCGTGACAGCAGACCGGCCGGACGGATCGGGCGCGTCACCAGTCCACCGCCACAATTGGGACAGACGTGACTGAACGTCTCCGCCGCACATTCACGGCAGAAGGTGCATTCGAACGTGCAGATCACGGCCTGGTCCGAGTCCGGTGGCAGGTCGGCATCACAGCATTCGCAACTGGGCCTCAGGGCAAGCATGGGTGTCTCCTCATTCCGGTGGATGAACCACGCCCCGGAGAGGTTAGTATGGTCGGGTTGGGCGTCAACATTGCAGTGGTTCGGACAGACAGATCATGACAGCAGGCGGAAAATGACGGAACACAGGGGCACGACACTGGTGGCCGGTGCCTTGGGCATCGTCGGCCGGGCGGTACTCGAGCAACTGGCGGCGGAGGGACGACCCGCCATCGGCCTGTCGCGACGCACGCCGGATTTCGACAGCGGCGCCCGTTTCATTGCCCTCGACCTGCTGGACCGCGATGCCTGCGCCGCTGCGCTGACCGGGCTGGAGGATGTGACCCATCTGGTCTATGCCGCCGTCAACGAGCAGCCGGAGATCGCGCGGGGCTGGACCGATCCGGGCCATGTCGCCACGAACCTCGCCATGCTGTCGAACCTGGTCGAAGTGGTGGAGGAACGGGCGCCGAAGCTGTGCCACATCACCCTGATGCAGGGCACCAAGGCCTACGGTATCCACATGGGGCCGTTCCGCCTGCCGGCGCGCGAAGACGACCCGCGCTACATGACACCGAACTTCTACTACGATCAGCAGGACTGGCTGACAGCCCGGCAGCAGGGCAAGGACTGGCACTGGACCGTGATGCGCCCGCAACTGGTCTGCGGCTATGCTCTGGGCAGCCCGATGAACATCATCGCCGGGGTCGGGGCCTATGCCGCGATCTGCCGCGAGCTCGGCCTGCCGCTGCGCTTTCCGGGCGGGGAGCCGCGCACCATCGAACTCACCGATGGGGCACTGCTGGCCCGCTCCATCGGCTGGGCCGGTGAATCCGCCAATGCGCGGAACACGGTCTTCAATGTCACCAATGGCGATGTCTTCGTCTTCGCGCACTTCTGGCGCCGGATCGCGGCCCACTTCGCCATGCCCACGGATGTCCCGCACCCGCACAGCCTCGCCCGCTCCATGGTGGACAAGGAAGCGGTCTGGCAACGCATCGTCGAACGGCACGGGCTGAAGCCGACGACCCTGGCGGAACTGGTGCCGTCCTGGTCGTTCATCGACTATTCCATGGGATACGGCAGTCGTCCGAACGATGTCATCCTGTCCACCATCCGCATCCGCCAGGCCGGCTTCGGCGACTGCCTGGATTCGGAGGAAATGTTCCTCGGCTGGCTCACTCGTCTGCAGTCGGAGGGTGTGCTGCCGAGGTGAGGAGAGCGGTCTGTTGACTGCTCCGGCTCCGCCCCTCTCGCGAGTCATTTGTTGACCCCGGCCTGCCCTCTCCCCCTCCCGACCACCCACGGGATTATCCTAATGGGTGGTCGGGAGGGGGAGAGGGCAGGCCGGGGACAGCCAACAAACCCCGCCGGGCTGGCGCTGATCAGTGAATTCTGAAAGACTCACCTGATCGTTCACAATAGTGCAGCATCTACATGCATCCGGGTCTCCGCCGATGAGCAGTGA
>BQJF01000075.1 GCA_021604565.1 Minwuia thermotolerans
GGTGGGAAGTGCCTGACAGGGTCCGGTCTGACCGGGTTTGAGGCGGGGGCCATGATTTCCCGGTTTGCGGGACACTCCTTGTATCGGGGTGCTATCCTTCGGATGTGAATGTGTCGGAAGGTGCGAGGCATGGTCGATAACCCTGGTGGGCGGCGCGCCGGCGATAAGGATCGCAGGGATGCGCTGGAGGCCCGATTGAAGGCCGCGCGACAGTCCGGGCCGGATGGCAGGGACCAGGCGCGGCTGGAACGTCGGGAGAGGTCGAGGGCTGACGGCATGGCCTGGCGGATTTCGGCGGAACTTGTTGCCGCCTTTCTGTTTTGCGGTTTCGTTGGTTACTGGATAGATGAGTGGTCGGGAACCCGACCGGCCTTCCTGATCGTCGGGCTCTTGCTTGGCGGCACGGTTGGTATAAGAAATGTGTATCGGGTCGCGCGGAAGATCTCTGCGGAGGCCGAAGGAACAGAGGACAGATAAAGTGGCAGCAGGCGGTCACAGCCCTCTTGAGCAGTTCGAGATCAAGCAGCTCATTCCGCTTAACGCGGGCGGCGTCGATATCTCTTTCACCAATTCGGCTCTGTGGATGGTCATTGCCATCGCGGCGGCGACGTTGCTGCTCACCATGGGCATGCGCGGTCGCGCCATGGTGCCGGGTCGGTTGCAGTCGCTGGCGGAGATCTCCTACGAGTTCATCGCCAACATGATCCGTGACAATGCGGGTTCCGGCGGCAAGCCGTACTTCCCGTTCCTGTTCACGCTGTTCTTCTTCATCCTGTTCTGCAATCTGCTGGGCATGATCCCCTACAGCTTCACGCCGACGAGCCACATCATCGTCACCTTCGGCATGGCGCTGGTCGTCTTCATCGGGGTCACCATCATCGGTTTTGCCAAGAACGGTCTGGGCTTCATTCGCCTGTTCGTGCCATCCGGCGTGCCGATCCCGCTGCTGTTCATCCTGGTGCCGATCGAGATCATCTCGTACTTCGTGCGCCCGATCAGCCTCAGCCTTCGTCTGTTCGCCAACATGATGGCCGGCCACACGATGCTGAAGGTCTTCGGCGGTTTCGTGATCTCGCTGGGCTTCGTCGCGGGCTGGGCCCCGCTGGCCTTCCTGGTGGCGCTGACCGGTCTGGAGATCGGTATCGCGATGCTGCAGGCCTACGTCTTTACCATCCTGAGCTGCCTGTATCTGCATGACGCCCTGCATCCCGGGCATTGATCTGGCAGTCGGGAACTGAAACAACAAATCGCATCAACCTCAATCTGGAACGAAGAGGGTTAGTACAATGGAAGCAGAAGCCGCAAAGCTGATCGGTGCCGGTCTGGCCACCATCGCGCTCGCAGGTGTTGGCGTCGGTATCGGCAACATCTTCGGCAACTTCGTCGCGGGCGCCCTGCGCAATCCCGGCGCCGCCAACCGCGTGTTCGGCAATGTCCTGCTGGGCTTTGCCCTGACGGAAGCCGTTGCGCTGTTCGCGCTGGTTATCGCGTTCCTGATCCTGTTCGCATTCTGATCCGCGCTCCCAGGTCGGGGAGCCTTTCGGAACGAAGACAGGATACCGGGCAGTCACAGGACTGCCCGGGGACAAGTGTACCAATGAACGAGGCGTAATCGGTCATGCCGCAGCTAGCAGCAGAAACCTTTGCTTCGCAGCTTATCTGGCTCGCGATCACCTTCGTGGTCCTCTATCTCATCATGTCCCGGGTGGTCATCCCGCGGATCGGCGGGATACTGGAGGATCGCGAGGCGCGTATTCGCGGTGATCTGGACAAGGCGGAAGAACTCAAGGCCGACGCTGACAAGGCAATGGCCGAGTATGAATCCCGCCTTGCCGAGGCCCGTGCCAGCGCGCAGGGCATCATCGGCGAGATGAAGGCCGAGATGGCTGCGGAGACGGAGAAGCGTCGTCAGGAAATCGACGCCGACCTGTCGAAGCGTCAGGCAGAGGCCGAGAGCCGGATCGCGGAACAGCGTGAATCGGCACTGGGTTCGCTGGACGAGGTTGCCAAGCAGGCCACGGCTGCGGTGCTGGAGCGTCTGACCGGCAAGTCCGACCAGGATCGTGTCGCCTCCGCAGTTGCTACGGTCGGGGAGGGTCGCTGATGTTCATCAGTGCCGCGATGGCTGCGACCGAGGGTGCCGGGCAGGCTGAAGGTTTCTTCGAGGATCCGACCGTCTGGGTCGCCCTTGCCTTCATCCTGTTCATTGCCCTCGTTATCTATCTCAAGCTTCCGAGCAAGATCACGGCGCAGCTCGATACCCGTGCTGACCGTATCCGCAATGAACTGGAAGAAGCCAAGCGTCTGCGCGAGGAGGCCCAGTCCCTCTACGCCGAGTATCAGCGCAAGGCCGAAGACGCCCTCAAGGAAGCGGACCGGATCGTTGCCCACGCCCGCGAGGAAGCCGAGCGGGTCGGTGAAAAGGCGCGTACTGATCTGGAGGCTTCGATCGAACGTCGTCGCCAGCAGGCCGAGCAGAAGATCGCTCAGGCCGAGCAGCAGGCACTAGACGAGGTCCGCGCGAAGGCCGTGAACATCGCCATTGCCGCAGCTACCGGCATCCTGAAGGAAGACATGCAGGGCGAGAGCGGTGCGGCGCTGATCGACAGTTCCATCGACGAACTGGGCAAGCACCTGCACTGATCCAGCAACGGACAGAGCCATTTGGAAACGCCGTCGGGTCTTGATGATCCGGCGGCGTTTTTCTTTGTACGGCTGACGCCAGCAGGGTGAACCGTTGCGTCTATCTGCCTGATGCACCGAACGGTGGGCGCGCCGGGCCGGTGGCGGCGCCAAGGCACCCCGCGAAAGCCGCATCAAAGCCGAGATCCCGCACGGTCAGCCATGCGCCCTGCGCCTTCAGGGCCGGGACGCTGCCTGCCTCCGCCCGTACGACCCAGGCACTGATGAAGGGCATTGCGCGGACCGGAGTCGCGCCGCTGTCGATGATCCGCTGCACAGCCTCCAGGGTCGGGGGCTTGCCCTCGAACCGGACGATCATGCGTCCGCTGTAGTCATCCGGCGCAGCCGAGAGCCAGAACAGGAATGCGACAGCCAGCGCCGACAGGCCAAGGGCACCGGCAAGGGCCAGAAAATCCGTCCGGAAACTGCGTCTTGGTCTGTCCATATGTCCGATATGCGCAATGCCGGGGCCTTCGTCCAGAGCGGCATCAGGTATGACGAAAATGTTGCAATGCAACAAAATCGACGAGGCTGTTGTTGTAGCCGAGACACGGACACGGTATACCCCGCGCCATGACAGACATTTCGCGCCGCAACATTGCCATCATCGCCCACGTCGACCATGGCAAGACAACTCTGGTGGATCAGATGTTCCGCCAGTCCGGAACCGTACGCTCGCATCAGCAGCTTGCGGAACGGGCCATGGATTCGAACGATCTGGAGCGGGAGCGCGGGATCACCATCCTCGCCAAGTGCACCTCCGTCCAGTACGGCGACCACCGCATCAACATCGTCGATACGCCGGGCCATGCCGACTTCGGCGGCGAGGTGGAGCGCATCCTGAACATGGTGGATGGCGTCATCCTGCTGGTGGACGCGGCGGAGGGGCCGATGCCCCAGACCAAGTTCGTCACCGGCAAGGCTCTGGCCCTCGGTCTGCGTCCCATCGTCGTCGTCAACAAGATCGACCGGCCCGATGGTCGCCCCGACGAGGTGCACGAGGAAGTCTTCGAACTGTTCGATGCGCTGGGCGCGGATGATGACCAGCTTGATTTCCCGATGCTCTACGCGTCGGGACGCGAAGGCTGGGCCTCGGATGATCCCGAGAACCGGGGCGGTGACCTGAAGCCGCTGTTCGACATGATCGTGGATCACGTTCCGGCGCCGAAGGGCAACCCGGACAAGCCTTTCCGGATGCTGGCCAGCCTGCTGGATTCCGACCCCTTCCTGGGCCGGACCCTGACCGGACTGGTGCATGACGGGCGCATCCGCACCAATACCAACATCAAGGCGCTCAGCCGCGACGGCAAGACCGTGGAGAACCTGCGGGTCACCAAGCTGCTGGCCTTCGAGGGGCTGGAGCGCAAGCCGGTCGACGAAGCCTCCGCCGGGGACATCATCGCCATCGCCGGTGTGACACAGGCCGGTGTTTCCGACACGCTGGCGGACATTGCGGTGACGGAGCCGATCGATGCTCGCCCGGTTGATCCGCCGACCCTTGCGGTGACCTTCGGCATCAATGATTCGCCTCTGGCAGGCCGCGACGGCTCAAAGGTGCAGAGCCGCGTGATCCGGCAGCGCCTGATGCAGGAAGCGGAAGGAAACGTTGCCATCCGCATCACGGAGACGGCAGACAAGGATGCGTTCGAAGTCGCGGGCCGAGGCGAGCTTCAGCTTGGCGTGCTGATCGAGACCATGCGACGCGAAGGCTTCGAGCTTTCGATCTCCCGCCCCCGGGTGCTGTTCCAGACCGGCCCGTCGGGTGAACGACTGGAACCCATCGAGGAAGTGGTCGTCGATGTGGACGAGGAATATGCCGGTGTGGTCGTCGAGAAGATGGCTGCTCGCAAGGCGGAGATGACCGATATGGTGCCCTCCGGCACCGGCAAGACCCGCATCACCTTCCACGCCCCGTCACGCGGCCTGATCGGCTATCACGGCGAGTTCCTGACCGATACGCGCGGCACCGGCATCATGAACCGCGTGTTCCATGACTTCCAGCCGTGGCGTGGGCCGATCCAGGGCCGACGCAGCGGTGTGCTGATCAGTCTGGAGACCGGCAAGTCCGTCGCCTATGCGCTGTGGAACCTGGAAGAACGCGGTTTCATGTTCATCGGCTCGGGCGAGGACATCTATGACGGCATGATCATCGGGGAGCATGCGCGCCCCAACGATCTGGAGGTCAATCCGCTGAAGGGCAAGAAGCTGTCCAACGTCCGTGCCTCCGGCAAGGATGATGCGGTGGTCCTGACCACCCCGCGCCGCATGACCCTGGAACAGGCCATCGCCTATATCGACGATGACGAACTGGTCGAGGTGACGCCAAACCACGTGCGCATCCGCAAGCGCTATCTGGACCGCCACGAGCGCAAGAAGTCGGAGCGCCGCGAGGCGAGCTGACGGCCCCCGTTGCCGCAGTGGGTGACCGGCGAATCTGACCTGTGCGTCAGGTTCAGTACATCCGGAATCTGCCTCTCATAGAACGATGGAATGCTCCTTCCCCCTTGACGGGGGAAGGCCGGGATGGGGGTGAATCGGCGAAGCCGAACCAGAGGTATCCAGGTCGCGACAGCCTGCGGCTTCACCCCCCATCGACCTCTACGCGGCCACTTCCCCCACAAGGGGGGAAGAACAGTCGCTCTGGCATTCCCTGAAGTAGAGCTGACCTACAGCCAGCGGCGTACCCGGCTGCGGTATTCGGCATAGGCATCGCCAAGCGCGTTTTCCGCCGCCCGTTCCTCGTAGGGAATGTACCACCAGTTGGCGGCGGCGAAGAACCCGGCGACCGGGAGCAGGGCCGCTGCGGCGTCATAGGCGACGGCGGCACCGAAAAGGATCAGGAAGAACCCGAGGTACATCGGGTTGCGCGTGAATCGGAATGGTCCGCCGGTGACGAGCACGTCCGGATCACGGAAGGTGTTGATGTTGGTTCTGACCTTCCTGAAGTGTCCCGCCCCCCAGATGATCAGCAGTATTCCGGCCACGATCAGCAGGTAGCCGATCTCGCTTGCGCCGGGCCCGAGCATGCCCGGTACGGGCATGAGCACGGAGAGCAGCACCTGCGCAATCAGCAGGATCAGTGTCAGCAGCGGCGGCAGCAGCCATTTCATGTTTCATCTCCCCCGATGTAGCGGAGGTTCATCTCGCCATGGGCAGCTGTAACAGGATAGCCGGGTTTCGTTTCCGTTTGTATCCCCGCACGGGAGGTGTCTATCGGGCGCTGGGGAAGAAGAGCTGCTGTCCGTTCACGCGAAACGCGGCGATTGCGGCCTGACCTGCGGGCGACAGCAGCCAGTCGATGAAGATCTGGCCGTCCCCGGCCCTGACGCCCGGATGCATTTCAGGGTTCACCAGGATGACGCCATAGGGGTTCTGCAGCGCCGGGTCGCCCTCCACCAGGATCACGTGGTCGTCCTTGTTGCCGAAACTGACCCAGCTGGCCCGGTCGGTCAGGGTATGGGCATCCATGCCGATGGCGATATTCAGGGTAGCCCCCATGCCGGAGCCGCTTTCCCGGTACCACGCGCCACCGTCCCCGGTCGGATCCAGCCCTGCAGCGCGCCAGAGCGCCAGTTCCTTCTTGTGGGTACCGGAGTCATCCCCGCGCGAGACGAATATCACGCCGGTTTCCGCAATGCGTTTCAGCGCCGCTGCAGCTTTCGATGAATCGTTCAGATCGGCGGGATCTGTGCGGGGCCCCACGATGACGAAGTCATTCACCATCAGGTCGTGGCGTTTCACGCCGTGCCCGTCCGCCACGAAGGCATCCTCCGCCGCCCGGGCGTGGACGATCAGAACGTCCCCGTCGCCATTGCGGGCATTGCGCAGCGCCTGGCCGGTACCGACCGCCACCACCCGCACCTCGATCCCGCTCTCCGCGGTGAATTGCGGCAGCAACCAGCCGTAGAGGCCGGAATTCTCGGTCGAAGTGGTGGACTGCACGACGATGAAACGGTCAGCCGCCTGCGCCAGCGGGGCAACAAGAGCGAGAATCAACAGGACAAGAACGCGAAGGGTCACAGCAACAGTCTCCCGGCAAGATAAGCGGCGGCTTCCGCGGTCTGCGGTTCATCGAAAAAGCTGCCCGCTGGTGTCTGTTCCGTGACCCGGCCCCGGTTCAGGAAGATCACGTCGTCGGCCAGGCGCCGTGCCTGCCCGACATCATGGGTGACAAGAACCACGGTGACGCCCCGCGCCTCCGCCTGACGAATCAGGGTCTCGATCATGCGGGTGGCATAGGGATCGAGGTTGGCGGTGGGCTCGTCGAGCAGCAACAGGTCAGGGTCGGCGGCCAGGGCGCGCACGATGGACAGCCGTTGCTGTTCACCCGAAGAAAGCACGCGCGCCGACCGTTGAGCCAACGCGCGCAGTCCTGCGAGGTCGAGCAGTTCCACCAGCATGGCGGCACGCTCCGCCCTCGGCACACCATAGGTCTTCAGGGCATGGCGCAGGTTGCCGGCGACGGAGCGGCGCAGCAGCATCGGGCGCTGGAACACGATGGCAATGCGGCGCCGACCGGTCGGTGTCACCGGTCCCGACGCATGGCTGAGCGTGCCCGCGGTCGGGTGCAGCAGCCCCTGGATCAGACGCAGGCACAGCGTCTTGCCGGCCCCGTTCGCGCCCATGATGGCCGTCAGGCGTCCCTGGCGGATGCGTAGTGAAACATCGTCCAGCAGCGTGACGCCATCGATGGTGTAACCAACCCGGTCCATGGCAACAGGCAGCACGGAGTCCGGTCCCCGTGCCGGGGCCAGCGCACGGCGGCCAGTGGTGACGAGTGCGTCAGACATGCCGTGCCACCCCCTGTGTTCCGCGCAACGCCATCAGCGCGCCATTGACGGTCAGCGCGATCAGCATCAGCACCAGTCCCAGTCCGACGGCGATCGCCAGATTGCCCTTCGATGTCTCCAACGCGATGGTCGTGGTCATGACGCGGGTGACATGATTGATGTTGCCACCCACCATCATCACCGCGCCGACCTCTGCCGCCGCGCGACCGAATCCGGCAAGTGCGACGGTCAGCAGCGACAGCCGCGCGTCATACAGCAGGGTCAGCACCGCGCCCGTCGTGGTGATGCCCATGCTGCGCAACTGCTCGTCATATTCCTGGTGCATGTCGGCAATCACCTGCCGCGACAGGGCGACAATGATCGGGGTGACCAGCACGGTCTGGGCGATGATCATGGCCGTCGGCGT
Organism: Minwuia thermotolerans; assembly: GCA_021604565.1. GTDB lineage: Bacteria > Pseudomonadota > Alphaproteobacteria > Minwuiales > Minwuiaceae > Minwuia > Minwuia thermotolerans_A. The sequence continues at coordinate 7,879 of BQJF01000075.1, forward strand.
GTAGAGCAGTTCCAGCGGCCCCAGCGGCCCGGCCCGTGACAGCAGCAGATAGACCAGCAGCCCCGCCAGTACCGGCGGCAGGCCCATCAGTGAATTGGTGGCCACGATCAGCGCGCCGCGCCCAGGAAACCGCGCAATGGCCAGCAGGGCACCCAGCGGCAGACCGATCAGGCAGGCGAGCGCCACCGCTGTCAGGCTGACCCGCAGGGACAGGGAGACGATCTCCCACAATGCGGCGTCACCGACGGCGATCAGACGGAAGGCCTCTGCGATTGCGTCACCCATCTTGTGGTCCGCTGCCCGTTCATTCGTGATGTTGCCCTGTTTCTCTCACATTTCCGCAAGGTCGGCCACGCTTCCGAAAGCGTCGGCATCGGTCCCCTGTGCGACGGACATGCCTGTTCCCCTGTGGACAGGAAAGCCCGCGCGGCCTTCAATGCGGCCTGCTGATGCCGGGGAGGATGGATCATGGCACTCGTGACACGACAGGATGACAATGGGCTGGCGGTGCTGAGCCTGAACAGGCCGGAGGCGCTGAACGCGCTATCCCCCAGCCTGTTCGTGGAACTGGACGCCCATGTCCAGGCGCTGCACGAACAGTCGGACGAGATCGGGGTGGTGATCCTGCGCGGGGAGGGACGGTCGTTCTCCGCCGGAAATGACCTGAAGGCGATCCAGAGTGGCGACGTGCCGCCGGTGCCGACGTTCCAGTCCTCCACCATCGATCTGATCGAGAACCTGCCGCAGCCGGTGATCTGTGCCGTGCAGGGCCATTGCTACACCGGGGCGCTGGAACTGGCGCTTTCGGCGGACCTGATCGTGGCCGGGGACTCGGCGAAGTTCTGCGACACCCACGGCAAGTGGGGCATGTCTCCGAAGTGGGGCATGAGCCGCCGCCTGCCGCAGCGGGTCGGCGTGCAGCGTGCCAAGCAGATGATGTATTCCGGCGCGCCCGTGTCAGGCGCCGAAGCCGTGGCCATCGGGCTGGCGCTGGAATGTGTCCCCGATGCGGACCTGCTGGGTCATGTCACGGCGATGGCACGGTCGTTCCTGGAGAATTCCTGGTTCACGCTGCGTGCCGACAAGATGCTGGTCAACCAGGGCCAGAACCATGGCCACTGGGGCGCGCTGGAATTCGAACGCCGCAACAGCCCTGGCCGCAGCGCCGAGGTCGAGGAGCGGCTGAAGGCCTTCGGGAAGGGCTGAACTGCTGCCGCCCGAAAGACGGCAGCGATCCATTGCCTGATCCGAATTCAGCCCGACTCAGCCCTGTGCGGCGTTGACGGCGCGCCAGATTGCCTGCGGTGTGGCGGGCATGTCGATGGTGGTGACGCCCAGATCGGAAAGCGCGTCGATGATGCCATTGATGACCACCGGCGGCCCGGCAACGCAGCCGGCCTCGCCACAGCCCTTGGTGCCCAGCATGTTGGACTGGCAGGGGATCTCTTCGCGGTTGAAGGTGAAGTAGGGCACGTCGTCGGCGCGGGGCATGCCGTAGTCCATGAAGGAACCGGCGACAAGCTGCCCGTCCTCGTCATAGACCGCGTGTTCCAGCAGCGCCTGGCCGACACCCTGCACGATGCCGCCGTGGACCTGACTCTCGACGAACAGCGGGTTCACCACACGCCCGAAGTCATCCACCACTGACCAGCGGTCGATGTTGACCCGGCCCGTTGCCGGATCGACCTCGATTTCCGCCACATGGCAGCCGTTCGGATAGGTGATCGGGTTCAGTGCCGTGGTCTCGCGCGTGTCCAGGGTCTCGATCTGCCCGGCCAGCGCCATTTCCTTGGCCTTCTCCGCCAGATCGACGATGTCGATGGCCCGGTCGGTGCCGACGACGCGGAAGTTGCCCTCCCCGAACTCGATATCCACCGCGCTGGTCTCGAACAGTTCCGCTGCGGCGGCCTTGCCCTTGTCGATTACCGTGTCCGACATCTTGTTGATTGCCGTGCCGGTGGAGACCAGGGAACGGGAGCCGCCGGTACCGCCACCGGTCGGGATCGCATCCGTGTCGCCCATGATGATCTGGATTCGCTCCGCATCCAGCCCCAGCCGGTCGGACACGATCTGGGTGAAGGCGGTCTCGTGACCCTGGCCGTTGGACTGGGTGCCGACGAAGATGGAGACCATTCCGTCATCCTCGAACCTGATGGCGGCGGATTCCTCGGGCATGCCTGCCGTAGCCTCGACATAGTAGGCGATGCCGCGTCCGCGCTTCCAGCCGCGGGCCTCGGACTCGGCCCGGCGGGCAGCGAAGCCGTCCCAGTCCGCTTCCTTCAGCGCCCGTTCCATGATGCGCGGGAAGTCACCGGAGTCGTATTTCTCGCCTGTCGCGGTGGTGTAGGGCATCTGCTCCGGCTGCACGAAGTTGCGCCGCCGCACTTCCTCCGGCCCGAGGCCGGTTTCCGCCGCGATCCGGTTCACCAGCCGCTCGATCAGATAGATCGCTTCCGGCCGACCCGCGCCGCGATAGGCGTCCACGGGCGTGGTGTTGGTCATGACGCCATGCACGTCGAGATACATTGTCGGCACGTGATAGACGCCGGGCAGCACCTTGGCGTGGGCCGCCGTCGGAATCAGGCAGGACATGGTGGACAGGTAGCCACCCAGGTTGGCGGTGGTATGGACCCGCAGCCCCAGGAACCTGGCGTTCCCGTCGATCGCCATCTCGGCGTAGGACCAGTGGTCGCGGCCCTGCGTGTCGGTCAGGAAGGCTTCCTGCCGCTCGGAGGTCCAGCGCACGGTCCGCTTCAGCTTCCGCGCCGCATAGGCCGACAGGATGTGCTCCGGGTAGAAGAACAGCTTCATGCCGAAGCCGCCGCCCACGTCCGGGGTCACGACGCGCACCTGATCCGCCTCGATCCCCAGGCAGCCGGCAAGCTGGCGCTTGATGCCCCAGCCGCCCTGCGTCGGGGTATAGACGGTGACGCGATCGCCCTCCGCCTCGTAGGTCGCGATGGCGACGCGGGCTTCCATCGAATTGGCGACGACGCGCTGGTTGATGACCTCCACCCGCACGACCTTGTCGGCCTTGGCGAAGGCGGCTTCGGTCTCCGCCTTGTTGCCATGCTCGAAGTCGAAACAGAGATTGCCGGGGGCGGATTCGTGCAACTGCGGTGCACCGGATTCCTTCGCGGCGCGCGCGTCGGATACGGCGGGCAGCGGATCATAGTCCACCATCACCGCGTCGGCGGCGTCCCGTGCGGCAGCCATGCTCTCCGCCACCACGAAGGCCACGCCGTCACCGACATGGCGGGCCTTGTCCACGGCCAGCGCCAGATGCGGCGGCTCGGCGCGACCGGAACCGTCCTTGTTCTTCACCGGCCAGAGGCTCGGCAGTCCGCCAACACCGGCATCGACCAGTTCCTGACCGGTGATGATGTCCACGACACCGGGCATCTGCTTCGCGTCTTCCACGTCCACGGAAAGGATGGTGGCATGGGCATGCGGGGAGCGGACGACGACCGAATAAAGCTGGTCGGGGAACTGGTGATCGTCGGAATAGTTGCCGTGCCCGGTGATGAAACGCACATCCTCAACGCGGCGCACTGCCTGCGCGATACCGAACTTGGTCATGTCGACATTCCCCTCAGAGTAGAAACAGGTGCGGCCCCGATGACTCAGCCAGCGGGGCCGTTTGACGTGATGTTAGGTATGCCACGCGCTTTGGCAAGCCCGCAGGGTCAGCGCCGCCGGGTGGTCAGGAACACGCCGGTCAGGATCAGGGCGATACCGACGCCGTGGAACGCCTGCGGATGCTCGTCCAGCAGGACCACCGAGCCGATGGCGACGAAGGCCGGGGCCAGATGGATGAAGACACTGGCCCGATTGGCGCCCAGCAGCTCGATGCCCCGGTTCCAGAACATGTAGGCGAGGACGGAGGCAAACAGGCTGACGTAGAGGACGGACGCCAGCGCCACGCCGTTCAGCGGCACGAATCGCTCCAGTACCGCCATCTCGTGCACATAGAACGGCAGCAGCACCAGGTCACCCACCGCGAAGGTCACCGCCAGGAAGCCCAGGGGCCCGACGGCGGGCCGACTGCGCAACAGCGCCGAATAGCCGCCATAACAGATCACCGCGATCAGCACCCAGATGTCGCCGGGATTGAAGCGGAGCTGCGACAGGTAGGCCGGATCGCCCCGGGCAATGATCGTCGCGACACCGGTCAGGGAGACCAGTATACCTGCCACCTGCCAGGGGCCTGGCCGGTCCCGGAACAGCAGGAATGACAGCACCGCGATCCAGACCGGCATGGTCGACTGCAGCAGGGACGCGTTCAGCGCCTCTGTCCGCGCCACGCCGACATAGACCATGGTGTTGAAGCAGCTCACCCCGAGGACCGACAGGACCAGGATGATCGGCCAGTTGGCGCGATAGACCGGCAGGTCGCGGCGGAGCTGCGGCCAGGCGAAGGGCAGGATGATCAGCAGTCCGACCGCCCAGCGCCAGAAGGCCAGTCCCACCGGCGGCACGGTCTCGTGCACCATGCGCCCGATCAGGAAGTTCCCGGCCCAGAACAGCGGCGTCAGCACCAGCAGCAGGTACGGCAGGTCGAACAGGCGGCGCACGGACCCGATCCTTCCCTGACGGTCAGCATGGCGACAGGACTGATCGCAGCTTTTCAGCCCCGCCGCAACTCGCTGTACCGAATGTCAGACCAGCATGGAGAACAGGGCCGTCGCGATACCGAGGAAGGAGAAGAAGCCGACGATGTCCGTCACCGTGGTCAGGATGATCGACGACGCCACCGCCGGGTCCTGTTTCAGCTTCGCCAGGATGATCGGCACCAGTGCGCCGGAGGTCCCGGCCGCCACCATGGAAATGATCATGGATACGACGATCACCAGCATCAGGCCGGGACTGCCGCTCCAGATAAGCACCCCGACACCGCAGGTCAGCGCGATGCCAATGCCGTTCATCAGACCGGCCTGAACCTCCTTGCGGGTGACACGCACCCAGTCGGCAACCCGGATTTCCCTCAGCGCCAGTCCGCGCATGGTGACCGCCAGCGCCTGTGCCCCGGCGTTGCCGGACTGCCCGGCGACCACCGGCAACAGGATGGCAAGGGCCGTGACCTGCGCGATGGTGTTCTCGAACACGCCAACGACCGACGCGGCCAGGAACGCGGTCAGCAGGTTGATCTGCAGCCATGGCTGGCGCTTGCGCACCGCGAACAGGCTGGTCGAGAGCGCATTCTCGTCCCGCCCGCCGCCGACCATCATCTGGGCCGTTGCCGTGGCATCCGCCCGCACCGCCTCGATCATCGCCTGGTTGCCCACCAGTCCGATGGGCCGCCCGTCGGGGCCGATCACCGGCAGTTCACCGATATGCAGTTTCTCGAAGGTCTCGGCGATGGTCGTCTGCGGGTCCATCGGGCTGAGGGCGGCGGGAACGCCAACCGTCAGCTCCGACAGTTCCTGCGTCGGATCGGCAAGCAGCAGCGCCTTGCACTGGACACGCCCGGCAAGCACGCCTGCGTCGTCGGTGACAAGGATGGAGACCGGCGCATAGTCGGGGGTCTGGCGCAGCAGACGGATCGCGGCATCGACGCTGGCGGAACCGCGCAGGATGATGACACCGGTCTGCATCAGGTTCCCCGCCGTACCGGGCGGATAGCTGAGGATCTCGTCGATTTCCCGCCGGACGCCTTCGCTCAGCCCGCCGAGGATGCCTTCCTGGCGCGACCTCTCGAACGATGCCAGCAGACGTGCCGCGTTACCCCGGTCGATGTGCTGCACCAGCAGGGCCACTGTCCCGTCGTCCAGCAGGGGGGCCACGGCGGATGCCTGACCGGATGATATGTGCCGCCAGCTTGCGACCAGGCTTTCCGGTGGCAGCGTCCCGAGGGCCGCAGCGACCTGCTCGGCGTCGAGCTCGTCCAGGCCAGCCGCCGCTTCGCGCGGGAAGCTGCGGGCGTAGGCCCCGACCAGATGCAGCAGGTCCGAGTCCGGTGCGGCAGTCCTGGCGATGGTCGCGTTCATGGCCGGTCCTCCCGTCCGCTTTCCGCTGATCGACCGGCAAGCAGGGCCGTCATCGTTCCGGTCAGACCGGTTTCCAGCAGCACCATCGTGTCCAGCGCGGAGCGTTCACCGGAACTGCTGACGCTCGCACCGGCACCCGCCACCAGGGCACGGCGCAGGTCGCCATAGCCAATGCAGCCCACCAGGCGTCCACGCCGGTCCACGGCGGGCCGAACCTCGTGCTCCAGCCAGTCCTCGTCCTCCGCCGCCATGTGGACCGCCGCTGCGGCGGGGATCGCGGATATGTCCGTAGCGGGCAGATCGCCGATCAGGGCGTCGGGCGTGGCGCGCATCAGGTCCAGTGCCGACAGTGCCCCGGTCGGGCGGTTCGCACCATCCACCAGATAGATCGGTGCCCAGCCGACAGGCCGGGCGCGTCGCACGCGGGCGGTCACGGTCTCCACCGTCTCCGCCCCGCGTGCCCTTGCGACTTCCGTCGCCATCAGGGCACCGACGGAGGATTTCGGCTGGCTCATGACCAGCGCCACCCGTGCGCGCAGGGTCTTCGGCAGGCTCTCCAGCAGCGCCGCGGCATCTTCGGCGCCCGCCTGTCGCAGCATGCGCCCGATGTCCGACGGGGCCATGCCCCGGATCAGGGTGGCGCGATCCTCGTCCGACATGCCGAGCAGCACGGGAACCGCGCGAAGCGGGTCGAGATGGTCCAGCAGCTTGCGCGCGCTCTCCCGGTCCAGCCGTCCCATGGTTGCACCGATGCGCTGTGGCTCCCACTCCGCGACGGCGCGGGCTGCGGCGCTGGGGTGCTCGATGATGAACTGCCTGACGACATGGGTGAGCGTGTCACTCATGATCGACCTCCTGCCCCAGGATGGTACTCGACTGTTCCAGGAACGCCTTGGCCGGCACTGAGACCCGGCCCTCCGCAGTCTCGATCACCATGGCTGTGGTTGTCAGGGCGAGGATCGTGCCCTCGTGCTCGCCGACACGGACACGCTCCCCCACGCGGTAGTCCGCGCCAAGGTGGCGGGCGCCGATCAGGTTGGCGACAAGGGTCCGGGCGCCGAGCGCGAACGCCAGCGCCGCACCACCGAGTATGGCGGCAAGCACGATACCCACCACCGTGATGACGATGGTGACGTCGATGCCGACCTGGTCGACACCGACGATCAGCAGCATGCCGATGGTGACGGCCTGGATGGTCCGGCCCGTGACTTCGCGCTGTGTCGTGGAGAGCGTCGTCAGGGCATTGATCGAGATCCGGTAGGCCAGACTGCCCAGCACCAGACCTGCGCCGATGATCAGCAGACCGGACAGGATGCTCGGCAGCCAGATGATCAGCTCCTCCAGCCAGGCGGAGAGAACGTCGAGGCCCAGCATGCTGCCGGCCGTCGCCAGGAACAGGATCAGGACTGCCCAGTAGACGACATCTGCCAGGATGCGTCCGATGGGCCTGCCGCCTGCCACGTCGGAAAGTCCGAGGGGCATGCGGTCGGTCAGGCGACTCAGACCGCCGGACAGCCGCAGGGTAATCGCCCGCAGCAGCCGCGCAACAAGCCAGCCGACAAGGGCGAGCAGGATCGCAGCGACGAGATTTGGCAGGAAGGCAACGAACTGTGCCAGCAGGCCCGAGAGTGTTGCCAGCACTGATTCTGAGAGTCCGGACATCTTTTCCATGTGCCGCAATTTTCCTTGAAAGGTTTTTTTGGCGCTGCCTCGCGATGGGCGTCGGGGTAGCGTTGGATGTGACAGACTGCATCATGGTTCCATGTCGCTGTCATTTAAATTCGTGTCGGATACAGAATACCGGGCACGAGGGAACGGAACGGGGAGAAGCCGGATGGCACGCATGAAGAAGGTTGATGTGGAGGTGTTCTTCCAGCGTCTGTCAGACGCTGATCCGGAACCGAAGGGCGAACTGGATTACGTGAACGCCTACACGCTTCTGGTGGCTGTTGTTCTTTCCGCCCAGGCGACGGATGTGGGGGTCAACCGTGCGACAGGTCCGCTGTTCAAGCGTGCCGACACGCCGGAGAAGATGCTGGCGCTGGGTGAAGACACGGTGCGCGATCACATCAAGACAATCGGCCTCTACCGCAACAAGGCGAAGAACGTGATCCTGCTGTCGCAGCAATTGCTGGATCGCCACGACGGGGAGGTGCCTGACACGCGGGAGGAGCTGGAGGAACTCGCCGGTGTGGGGCGGAAGACCGCGAACGTGGTGCTCAACATCTGGTTCGGTCAGCCGACCATTGCCGTCGATACGCACCTGTTCAGGGTCGGCAACCGCACCGGACTGGCACCGGGCAAGACGCCACTGGCGGTCGAGCTGCTGCTGGAAAAGCGGGTGCCGAAGCAGTTCCTGCGCCATGCGCACCACTGGCTGATCCTGCACGGACGCTATGTCTGCAAGGCCCGCAAGCCCGACTGCGGGCGCTGCCGCGTCATTGACGTGTGCCAGTTCAGGGAGAAGACGGCAGAGTAGGGGAAGGCTACTTTCTGCGGCCTGTTCCATCCCTCTCCCCCTCCCGGCCACCTACGGGAGTATTCTGAAATGGGTGGCCGGGAGGGGGAGAGGGATGGAACAGCCGACGATCAACACGTCCGGGGAGGGACATGCAGCATGGTCAGGACAATCGAGAACAGGGAGGGGCGGCGGCTCAGGGAGTCGTTCGGGCGCTGCTTCGAGGATTTCGCGGTCGGCGATATCTATGAACACCGTCCGGGCCGCACGATTTCGGAGGCGGACAATACCTGGTTCACCCTGCTGACCATGAACCAGCATCCGCTGCACTTCGACCACGCCTATGCGGCGAAGTCGGAGTTCGGGCAGCCCATCGTCAATTCCGCCCTCACCCTGGCCGTGGTAACCGGGCTCAGCGTTTCGGACGTGAGCCAGAAGGCGGTGGCCAATCTGGGCTGGACCGATATCCGCATGCCTGCGCCGGTGTTTCACGGTGATACGCTGACGGCGGAATCGGAGGTGCTGGAGATGCGGGATTCCGCCTCCCGCCCCAATGACGGGATCGTCACGGTGGAGACGCGCGGCTTCAAGCAGGACGGCACCCTGGTCATTGTCTATCGCCGCACCGTTCTGGTGCCGCGCCGGGGCCACGAGATCGACTGAACAGCCCTGGGGAGGGGAACGAGACATGGTTGAGACAGATCGCGAGATTGTCGGACGCTCCGGCGAGTCGATCAGCGAATCGGACGAGCGCCAGTTGCTGGACACCATCGACCGCTGGCTGGAGCGCGACGTGCGCGACCAGGTGCTGGCTCTGGAACATGCGGACGAGTACCCGCACGAGATGGTGGCGCAGATGCGGGACCTCGGCCTGTTCGGTGCCACCGTCGGGCGCGAGTGGGGTGGCCTGGGGCTGCCCGCCCAGACCTATTCCCGCATCGTCAGCCGGATATCGGAGGTCTGGATGTCGCTGACGGGCATCTTCAATTCCCACCTGATGATGGCGGCGGCGGTGGAGCGCTTCGGCACCGATTCGCAGAAACGGCACTTCCTGCCACGCTTCGCCAGCGGTGAGCTGCGCGGCGGCCTGGCGCTGACGGAGCCGCATTGCGGCACCGATCTGCAGGCCATCCGCACCCGGGCGGTGCGCGATGGCGATGATTACGTGGTCAATGGCGCCAAGACCTGGATCTCCAACGGGATCGAGGGCGGGGCCGTGGCCCTGCTGGTGAAGACGGACTGGGACATCGAACCGCGCCACAAGGGCATCAGCCTGTTCATCGCGGAGAAGGGGCCGGGCTTCAGCACCGGGCGCAAGCTGAAGAAGCTCGGCTACAAGGGCATCGATTCAGCCGAACTGGTCTTCGAGGACTATCGCCTGCCCGCCGAGAACCTGATCGGCGGCGTGCCGGGGCAGGGCTTCCGCCAGACGGTTGGCGGGCTGGAACTGGGCCGGATCAACATCGCGGCACGTGGCGTTGGCGTCGCGCAGGCGGCGCTGGACCGCGCTGTCGAGTACGCCCAGGTGCGCGAGACCATGGGCAAGCCGATCGCGGAGCATCAGGCGATCCAGCTCAAGCTGGGGGAGATGGCCACCCGCTGCCGCGCCGCGCGGCTGCTGACCGAGGATGCGGCCCGCGCCTATGACCGGGGGGAGCGCTGCGACATGGAGGCCGGGATGGCCAAGCTGTTCGCGTCAGAGACCGCGCTGGAGAACGCCACCGAATGCATGCGCATCCATGGCGCCTATGGCTACAGCCAGGAATATCACGTGGAGCGCTATTTCCGCGACGCGCCGCTGATGTGCATCGGGGAAGGCACCAACGAGATGCAGCGCATCATCATCGCCCGCCAACTGATCGCCCGGAACCCGGCGTAGGTAGGCTGTGAAACGGGCTGGCGCCGCTCCAGAAAGAACCCAATCAGAAATTGAGCAGCTTTCCAGGGTTCATGATGCCGTTCGGGTCCAGCGTGTGCTTGATCCGGTGCATCATCTGCAGTTCCACAGGTGACTTGTAGCGTTCGATCTCGTCGCGTTTCAGGCGGCCGAGGCCATGTTCGGCGCTGATGGAGCCGCCCATGCGGTGGACGATGTCATGGACGACATGGGCCACGTCCTCCCACCGATCCAGAAACGCCTGCCTGTCGCCGCCTTCCGGCTGCAGCGGGTTGTAGTGGACGTTGCCGTCGCCGATGTGGCCGAATGCGACGGAACGGAAGCCCGGCACCACGTCCTGCAGGGCCGCGTCGGCGGCAGCAATGAAGTCCGGCATCAGCGGCACGGGCACTGAGACGTCATGCTTGATGGAGCCGCCACCGAGTTTCTGCGCCTCCGACAGGCTTTCGCGCAGCGCCCAGAGTGCCGCTGTCTGTGCCTCGGATTCGGCGACGACGGCATCCAGTACCAGTTCCTTCTCGAAGCCCAGTTCGAGGGTGCGCTCCAGCGCGGCGCGCAGTGCGCCGTCGCCTTCTCCGGAGGAGAATTCCATCAGCACGTACCAGGGATGGGTGCCCTCCATCGGGTCACGCGCATCGGGCAGCAGTTTCAGTGACAGGTCGAGGCCCAGCCGGGGCATGATCTCGAAGCCCGTCACCTGCCCGCCGGAGACGGACTTTGCCAGTCCCAGCAGTTCGACCGCCGCGCGCGGGTCGGGCAGCGCGGCGAAGGCCACCTGCCGGTCCGCAGGCCTGGGGAACAGTTTCAGCACGGCGGCGGTGATCACGCCCAGCGTGCCCTCCGCGCCGACGAACAGGTGCTTCAGGTCATAGCCGGTATTGTCCTTGCGCAGGCCGCGCAGCCCCTCCCAAAGGGTGCCGTCGGGCAGCACCACTTCCAGTCCCAGCACCAGGTCGCGCATGTTGCCGTAGCGCAGCACGGCGGTGCCGCCCGCGTTGGTGGAGAGATTGCCGCCGATCTGGCATGTGCCTTCCGACGCGATGCGCATGGGGAACAGCCGGTCGGCGGCATCGGCTGCGGCCTGCACGTCCTGCAGCACGCATCCGGCTTCCACCGTGATGGTGTCGTTCAGTGCATCCACGGCGCGCACCGCCTTCAGGCGGCCCAGTGACAGGATCACCTCATCACCATTGCCGAAGGGGATGGAGCCACCGACAAGGCCGGTATTGCCACCCTGCGGCACCACCGGCGTCCGGGTCTCGTTGCAGATCGCCAGTACCTGCTGCACCTCCGCCACCGTGCCCGGACGCACCACCAGCGGGGAGACGCCCTGCCACTTGTCGCGGTGCTCCACCGTGTAAGGCAGCATGTCATCCGGCCGGTCGACGAACCCCTTTGGCCCGACCACATGTTTCAGCCGTTCCAGAACCCCTGGTGCCAGATCATTCACGAAACTGTCCTTCCCACATATTACCTGTCCCGGAACCTGCGCGGATCATGGTATGAAACGCCACCGCTCAACAGGACAGAAACATGATCAT
>BQJF01000076.1 GCA_021604565.1 Minwuia thermotolerans
CGGGAGGGGGAGAGGGCAGGCCGGGGACAGCCAACAAACCCCGCCGGGCTGGCGCTGATCAGTGAATTCTGAAAGACTCACCTGATCGTTCACAATAGTGCAGCATCTACATGCATCCGGGTCTCCGCCGATGAGCAGTGAGAATACAGAGCACAAGCCACGCCATTTCCTGGTGGTCGTCGATGATACGCCGGAATGCCGCAAGGCCCTGCGTTTCGCCGCCCGCCGGGCGCACTCGGTGGACAATGGCGGTGTCATGCTGCTGCGGGTGACGGAGCCGCCGGACTTCCAGCACTGGATGGGCGTCGGCGAACTGATGCGGGAGGAAGCACGTCAGGAAGCCGAGTCGCTGATGACCGATCTCGCCGCTCAGGTACAGCGTGACACCGGCATGATGCCCCAGTTCATCATTCGCGAAGGCAACCTGCGGGAGGAAGTCTCCCGCGTGATCGCCGAAGACGAGTCGGTGCGTATCCTGGTACTCGGTGCCTCCGCCGATTCATCGGACCCGGGTCCCCTGGTGCGTGCCTTTGCCGGTGAACTGGCCGGATCACTGCGTATCCCTGTGACCATCGTGCCGGGCACCCTGACGACGGAACAGATCGACCAGTTGAGCTGAGCACGGGCCTTAAGGCTCTGTTAATCCGCGGCTGTTTGAATGGCCGGTGGAAGTCTGTCTTCACAACGGATTCAACTGGCGCGCCCCATGGTTGGCATATTCGACAACAACAGCAATACGCGGACGTTCACGCCGATCAGCATCGGCAATGACCTGTTGCTGGGATCGATGAATGCGAGGCTGAGCCAGCAGCAGATCGCCAACTTCACCGCGCCGCGCCAGTCCACCGGCAGCGCGTTCGGCCCTGATGTCATTGCCCCCTGGGACCGGCCTGAATCGTCGCTGACGCTGCCGGACGGACTGGGTGAGCAATTGGCGCGCTCGCCGCTGTTCAGCCGCAATGATCCCGACGTGCTGACCAGCGGCGGAAACGAGACCAGCGAGAACCTGTTCAGGCTCTGGAAGGGCCTGAAGAAGATGCAGGAACTTGCCAACTTCGCCCTCAGCGACAGCCGGTCGGAGCGACTGCTGCCGCAGCTCGACAAGCAGTTCGGTCGCTACGAGGCGGAAGTGAAGTCGTTCCTGGATGCCAGCAGCTTCAACAAGGTGAACGTGCTGCACGGCCCCCTGAACACCAAGGTCGAGACCGACGCACGCATCCCCCGCGACAAGTCCGTCTACGAGGGGCGGCTGCAGTTCTCCTCCACCGATCAGGTGGTCGAGGGACTGGAGAGCGGCGCGCGGTTCAACATCAATATCGTCAAGAGCGACGACACCAGCGTCGATATCGCCATCGACCTGGACGACATGGGCGCGACGGAGAAGACGGTCGCGAACATCGTCAATCACGTGAACGAACAACTGGAGGCGGCCGAGGTCACCACCCGGTTCCGGACCAATCGCGATGACGATGGCCGCATCGGGATGAAGATCGAACGCTCCATTCTGGAAACCGTCAATCTCAGCCCGGTGGACGCGGAAGCGGCGGTCTATGTCAGCGGCATTTCCGGCGACGGTGAGTTTGCCAAGGCGTCGTTGCGCAAGTTCACGGACATTGCCGCAACGCCGACGCAGAAGTTCGACGTGAAGCAGGAAGTGACCGACGGCGTGTCGACTGCCCGCGCCACGGCGCTGGGCCCCAACGGCGAGGTCTATACCCTCGGCACGACCACCGGTGATGTCGGCGGGCAGGTCGTGGGTGGGGAGCAGGACGTGTTCCTGACCCGTCATGATGCGGCGGGCAACGAGGTCTGGCGCCGACTGGTGGGCGCTTCGAACTCAGCTGACGGGCTGGGTCTGGCGGTGGCGGCGGATGGCTCCATCGCCATTTCCGGCAAGGCCGATTCGCCGCTGACCGAAGGTTCCCCCGACAACGGCATCAACAGCTTCGTCACGCTCTATGATGCGGATGGCGAGGCGCAATGGACCCGCAACACCGGTCCCGCAGCCGTTGACTCCGCGTTTGCGGTCGAATTCGACGATGTGTCCGGTGACGTGATCGTCGTTGGTGCAACGGCCGGTCCGATCAGCGGGCAGACCCACAATGGCGGCCAGGATGCCTATATCTCCCGTCTTTCCGTCAGTACCGGCAATCTGGTGGAACAGATCCAGTTCGGTGACGCGGGCGACGAGATCGCGACTGCGGTGACAGTGAAGAACGGTGTCATCCATGTCGCCGGACAGGACGATTCCCAGGGTTTCCTGAAGACCTTCGATGCCAATGATCTTGCATCCGGTCCGATCCTCGACGTGGCCATCGGCGACGCGGGCGAGACCACGCGCGCGGCGGCGATAGAGGTCAATGACGCCGGTCAGATCTTCATCGCCGGGAACACGACCGATGCGACCTTCACGGGCGCGGGCGTTGACGGGCGGTTGACCCATTCGGGCAGCAGCGATGCCTTTGTCGCGCGCTTCGACGGAACCACCGGTGCCATGGACTTCGGTGCCTATGTCGGCAGCACGGGCGCTGACAAGGCGCAGGGCCTGGCCCTGTCCGGCAGCGAGATCTATCTCGTGGGCCAGACGCAGGGTGACCTGCAGGGCAACACGCTGATCGGATCACAGGACGGCTTCCTGGCCCGTCTGGACACCAACGGCGCGCCGCTGTCGGTCACGACCACAAGCGGCATCAACGGCCATGCCGAACTGAATGGCATCACGGTCGATGAGAGCGGCGACTCCGTCCTGACCAAGCTTGGCCTCGGCCATGGCGACATCGGTGACCTGGGCTCGCTGACCGTGACATCGAACAGCGCCGTAAGGCCCGGCATGTCCTTCACCCTGGCCATCGGTGACGGTCCGGAACGCAGCATCGAGATCGAGGCGGATGATTCCATTCGCTGGGTCGCGTTCCAGATGAACCGCATCCTGGGCAACGACGGTATCGCCGAGGTCAAGAAGGACGGTGACTCCGAATTCCTGCGGATCACGGCCAAGGGCGACAGGGAAGTGAAAATCGGTGGTGGACCGGATGGTTTCGACGCGCTGCCCGGTCTCGGCCTGCGTGAGGGCTCGATCTTCGGCAAGGAAGTGAAGGACGACAAGAGCTTCTTTGCGCTTGGTTTCGGCTTCGTCGACCTGTCCGATCGGGAGCGCGCCGAGGAAGCCCGCGACCACCTGGGCTTCACCCTGCAGCAGGTGGAAAAGGCCTTCGACTTCCTGCAGGAAGAGGAGAAGGATCCGCTGGCCAAGCGCCGCCTCGAAGCCGCACTCGCCCAGCCGCCGGCACACCTGCAGAAACAGATCGCATCCTATCAGGCCGCCCTGTTCCGGCTCACGGGTCAGGGTTGAGTACCTGACCGCTGAGCTGCTCTCTTGAGTCTTTCTTGGTCCCGGCCAGCCCTCGCGTCATTTTGCTGACCGCACCTCCCCTCTCCCCCTCCCGACCACCCACGGGAGTATCCTTAATGGGTGGTCGGGAGGGGGAGAGGGGCGGAATGGTTCACCGAGAACGACTCCCGCTACAGCTTCCTGAACAGCTTGTGATGCCGTTCGAACGTGTGCGGGCGTACCTCGCCGGGCCAGCGGCCCTGTTCGACCGCTTCGCCCCAGGCATCGCTGGCCAGCACGTCGGGTGAGTCGATCTCGTACATGGCGGTCCAGGTCGGGGCCTCGACGGCCACATCCTTCAGTTCACCGCCGATACTGACCTTGAAGTCCTGCGCCTTCATGCGGGTCACCTTGCGCACGCCCGGCACCTTCAGCAACAGGGGCACATGCTCCGTGTCATAGACCTCGTTGAACAGGTCCTCCTTCTCCGGTGCCACATCCATGCTCACCTGAAATACGTACCCACCGCTCATCGCCGGTCCCCCTGTTCTGGATTTCGTGTAACTGTGACCGCGCTGGACGGGCAACGCAATGATGGTGGGGAGCCGATGCGATACTGGGAAGACATGGTGGTGGGGGAGAGCTTCGTTGCGGGACCGCATGAAGTGACCGAGGAAGCGGTGCTGCGCTTCGCCGGCAAGTTCGACCCGCAATATTTCCATCTGGATGCGGAGGCGGCGAAGGATGGCCCCTTCGGTACGCTGACGGCCTCCGGCTGGCACTCCGCCTCCATCGCCATGCGGCTGATGGTGAAGGGGATGCTGGCGGAGCTGGACAGCCAGGGCGCGCCGGGGGTGAAGCTCTGCCGCTGGTTGCGGCCCGTGACGCCGGGCATGCATCTGTCGCTGCACACTGAACTGCTCGACAAGTATCTGCCGAAGAGCCGCAACGACATCGGCTTCTGCAGCGTGCGTCATTTCCTGCGCAACGATGACGGCACCGACGTGCTGCGCATGGAGAACGTGTTCATGCTCGGTCGGCGTGGTGACGGGCAGGAAGGAGCATCGGCATGAGCCGCTGGTTCGAGGATATCGAGGTTGGTCAGGTCTCGGAGACCGACAGCTACACCCTGACGAAGCAGGAGATCATCGAGTTTGCCACCGAGTTCGATCCCCAGCCCTTTCACATGGACGAGGAAGCCGCGAAGCAGAGCGTGTTCCGCGGTCTCTGCGCCTCCGGCTGGCACACGGCGGGCATCCTGATGCGCTTGCAGGTGCTGTCGCGCGGGGGCGATGACGGCGGTTCCATGGGTTCGCCGGGCTTCGACGACCTGCGCTGGCTGAAACCGGTGCGACCCGGTGATACCCTGCGGGTACGCAGCACCTGCGTCGAGAAGACGCCGTCGCGGTCCCGGCCGGACCGTGGCTCCGCAGTCTTCCTGGCGGAAGTGATCAACCAGAAGGATGAGGTGGTGATGGATGCGCGTCTGATCGGTATCATCCGCAAACGCGAAGCCGGTCCTGCATGAGGCTGGCGGCAGGAGAAGCCTGAAAGAAACCAGAGGGGGCGCAAACATGGGCGACTGGATGAAACTGACGGCCGAGGATGGCCATTCCTTCGACGTCTATCGTGCGGCACCGGAGGGCAAGCCGAGAGGCGCGGTCGTTGTGGTGCAGGAGATATTCGGCGTCAATCCGCACATCCGCAATGTTGCCGATGGCTATGCGGAGGCGGGCTATCTGGCGCTGGCTCCGGCAATCTATGACCGGGTCGAACCGGGTCTGGAGTGCGGCTATGCCCCTGATGACATCGCCAAGGGCCGGGACTGGCGCGCGGCCTGTGATCTGGACAAGGTGATGCTGGATCTTTCCGCGACGGTGGACGAGGCGGGCAAGTCGGGCAAGGTGGGCATGGTCGGATACTGCTGGGGCGGGACGCTGACCTTCGTCTCCGCCTGCCGGCTGGCACCGCGCCTGAGTGCGGCCAGTGGCTATTACGGTGGCCAGATCATGCCGCATGTCGCGGAGCAGCCGGGTGCCGCGACCATGTTGCACTTCGGTGAACTGGACAAGTCGATCCCGCTGGATGATGTGGAGGCGATCCGCGCCGCCCACCCGGAGGTGGAGGTCTTCGTCTACAAGGGTGCCGGGCACGGCTTCAATTGCGACCACCGGGCCGATCACCACCCGACCCACGCTGCAACGGCGCTGAAACGGACTCTGGACCTGTTCGCGAAGCATCTCGACGGGGCAGGGGCCTGATTGCTACCCCCGGTTTCGGTTGCAAGGTGCGCCTGTCGCGCCTAACCATGGGGCAGGGAAGAACACGCGCAACGGGCTGACGGAACCAGGCCAGCCTCGGAGGACAAGGCCAATGAGCCGACAGGATCTCTATCTCGTATTCGGTGGCACCCTGCTGGACCCGCGTGAGAACGTGCTCGCGGACCCGGACAAGGTCGATGTTGCCGGAATCTACCCGACCTACGACAAGGCGCTTAAGGCGTGGCGCAGCCGCAGCCAGACGAACGTCGATGATGCGTACGTCCGCTATTTCATCGCGCCGCTGCATCGCCTGATGCACCCGGACGGGGGCGCCTGACCGACGCGGAGGCAATCGGATCATGCGGCTGGAGGTGGTCGACAGCGACATTACCCGGCTGCATGTCGATGCCGTGGTGAATGCCGCCAACGAGACCCTGCTGGGCGGCGGGGGCGTCGATGGTGCGATCCATGCTGCCGCCGGACCGGAACTGCTGGATGTCTGTCGCCTGATCGGTGGCTGTCCCACCGGGGAGGTGCGCCTGACGGATGGTTTCCGGCTGCCCGCGCGCCACATCATGCATACGGTCGGCCCTGTCTGGCAGGGGGGTGAGGCGGGGGAGCCGGAACTGCTTGGTCAGTGCTATCGGCGCTGCATGGAACTGGCGGTATCGCGCCGCTTCCGCTCCATTGCCTTTCCGGCCATTTCCACCGGAGTCTACGGTTATCCCCTGCGCAAGGCGGCCCAGATCGCTGTCGGCACCGTGCTGGAATTCCGCAAGGTGAAACATGCGCCGACGCGCATCACTTTCTGCTGCTTCGGCAGGGAGGTCACGGATGTCTACAGCCTGACCCTGGCCGAGATGGGTTCCGCCTGACGCTGCGAATTCAGCCCGTGGCGGATTTCTCCAGCGCTGCGGGCTTTGGGCCGCCCGTGGCCCAGTCGAGCAGTTCCGCGGTGTGAACCATCGGCACATCGGTTCCGCTGCCGATCTGCGTCATGCAGCCGATGTTCCCGGCGGCGATCACGTCGGGCTTCGTGCGGGCGATGTTTTCGAGCTTGCGCTGCTTCAGCTTCTCCGCGATCTCCGGCTGCATGATGTTGTAGGTGCCGGCGGAGCCGCAACAGAGGTGCGGCTCGGCAGGTTCGCTGACCCGGAATCCGACGGCGCGCAACAGTTCCTTCGGCGGCTCCAGGACACGCTGGCCATGCCGCAGTGAACAGGCGGAATGATAGGTCACGTTCAGGTCTTCAGGTGGTCTGAGGCCCTCCGGCAGGCCGATCCGGTCCAGCAGCTCCGTGATGTCGAGCGTCAGGTCGGAGACCGCCTTTGCCTGTGCTGCGCAGTCCGGTTCGTTGCGCAGCATGAAGCCATAGTCCTTCACGGTGGTGCCGCAGCCGGAGGCGTTGATGACGATGGCATCCAGACCATCGCCTTCCATCTCCCGCGTCCAGGCACGGATGTTGGCGCGCGCCGAGGCGAAGGCCGATTCCTCGTGCCCCATGTGATGCGTCAACGCCCCGCAGCACCCGGCGCCGCGCGCCACCACGACCTCGCAGCCCAGCCGGGTCAGCAGGCGGATGGATGCTTCATTGATCGCCGGGTTCAGCACCTGCTGGGCGCAGCCGGTCATCAGGGCCACGCGCCGCTTGCGCTCGCCCTCCGCCGGGAAGGTCTGTGGCCGGTCCATCGGGGAAGGGCCTGGCAGGTCAGCGGGGGCCAGCCTCAGCATCGCCCCCATGCGTCCGCCGAACATGCCACCCAGCACGCGCGCCAGCGGGCGGGACAGCCAGGCACCGATCAGGGCCAGCCGGAACCGCCCCGGATTCGGCAGGATCTCCGCCAGCACGGCCCGCAGGAAGCGGTCGGACATGGGGCGCTCGTGATTCTCCTCGATATGGGCGCGGGCGTGATCGACCAGATGCATGTAGTGCACGCCGGAGGGGCAGGTGGTCATGCAGGACAGGCAGGACAGGCAGCGGTCAACATGGTGCACGACTTCCGGCGCCGGTGCGCCGCCGGTCTCCAGCATCTCCCGGATCAGCCAGATGCGCCCGCGCGGGCTGTCACGTTCATCACCCAGGGTGACATAGGTGGGGCAGGTGGCGGTGCAGAAACCGCAATGCACGCAATTGCGCAGGATCTCGTTGGACCGGGCAATACCCGGATCGGCAAGCTGGGCCTCGGTGAACCGTGTCTGCATCGTTCAGACTCCCTCCACCATGCGTCCCGGATTCAGGACACCACGCGGGTCGAAACCGTCCTTGATGCGCTTCGTCAGGGCGGCGAGCGGTGCGGGCTGCGGCTGAAACACCGGGATGCGTGCCCGCAGGTCAGCCGCGCCACGGATCAGCGTGGCATGGCCGCCATCCATGGCGCCGCGGATGCGGTCGACGCCGCCATCCTCCGCGCCCGGTTCCAGTGCCAGCCAGAGCTGTCCCCCGGCCCAGTCCATCAGGCCCCGGCCCGGCACCTGATCGAGGATTCCGGTCATCGTGCGGGCACCTTCCATGGGGGCCACGGACAGCCGCCAGAGCGGATCGCCGGTCACGGTCGCGCCGTCGAGCAGGGGCGAGACGTCTCGGATCTCTCGCCAGAAGGCGATGGAGCGATAGGTGTGCAGTTCCTCGATTCCCTGTGCAGCGCCGAGCATGGTCTTCAGTGCCGCAGCCCGGTGGGTGACGGACGGTGCCGGTCCCTCCACGCGAATGGCGGTCACGCTGGCCCCGGCACCGGAGACGAAATCGACCGAACTGCGCGCCGCAACCGCTGTCGGCAGGTGACAGAGACCGGACACATCGTGTGGCGACCCGGCGGCGTCCGCCATGGCCTTGACGGCCTGCTCCGCCGACAGGCCAAAGGCCAGAACGGTCCAGATCTTCTCGGCTCGCGGCAGGACCTTGAAGGTCACTTCGGTCATGGCCGCCAGGGTGCCGAAGCTGCCGCACATCAGCTTGCAGAGGTCGTATCCGGTGACGTTCTTCACCACCCGTCCTCCGGACTTGAAGATCTCGCCACGCCCGGAAACGCCCCGGAACCCCAGCAGGTGATCCCGCGCCGAACCAGCCCTGAAACGGCGTGGCCCGGCCAGGTTGCAGGCAAAGATGCCGCCGATGCTGCCATCCGTCACCGCATTGGCCTGCAGATGTCCCATGTGCGGTGGTTCGAATGCCAGTTCCTGGTTCTCCGCCGCCAGCGCCGCCTCGATCTCCGCCAGAGGGGTCGCGGGTCCGGCACTCATCACCAGTTCATCGGGTTCATACATGCGGATGCCGCTGAAGCCGGAAAGGTCCAGTTGTCCGGCGGTCTGCATGGCCCGCCCGAACCCGCGCTTCGATCCGCGCCCGATCAGCTCGAGCGGCTGTTCGGCGGCAACAGCATGGGCCACCACCTCCGCCAGATGCTCCTCCGACCCCGGCTTGAAGTCCTGTCCGCTCATGCTGGGTGAATTCCCGGCAGGCATCGTGGATCTGCCCAGCGCCAATTCTGTTCCACAAGAGAGAACGCGGAAGTACCCGGATGATGCCGTCCACGCCCCTTTCCCCTTGATGGGGGAAGGCCGGGAAGGGGGTGCGGGGCGGTTGTCGCGGGTTTGGAAGCTGATCCTGAAATGCCGGGCTTCCCCCCCACCTCGATCCTCCCCCGCCAGGGGGGAGGAGGAAGGGCGGCAGTGGTGCCGCAGGTGTACATGTATCCGGAGGCCCGCATCAGAAACGCGGCAGGTCGGGGAAGGGCATCTGGCCCCGGTGGATGTGCATCCGGCCCAGTTCCGCGCAGCGGTGCAGGGTCGGAAAGACCTTGCCGGGATTCAGCAGGCCATCGGGGTCGAAGGCGCACTTCAGGCGTTGCTGCTGGTTCAGGTCCACTTCCGTGAACATCTCCGGCATCAGGTCGCGCTTTTCCACGCCGACGCCATGTTCGCCGGTCAGTACACCGCCGACCTCGACGCAGAGTCGCAGGATGTCGGAGCCGAATTCCTCTGCCCGCTCCAGTTCTCCGGGCGCGTTGGCATCATAGAGGATCAGCGGATGCAGGTTGCCGTCGCCGGCGTGAAACACGTTGGCGACCCCCAGGCCGTACTTCTCCGACATTTCCGACATGCGCATCAGCACCAGCGGAAGCTGGCGGCGCGGGATCGTGCCGTCCATGCAGTAATAGTCCGGGGAGATGCGGCCGACAGCGGGGAAGGCGGCCTTGCGCCCGGCCCAGAAGTTCATCCGCTCCGTCTCGGTCTCGCTGACCCGGACCGAGACCGCGCCGCAGTCCGTGCAGATGCCGCTGACGATCTCCGTCAGATGATCGACCTCTGCCTCCGGACCGTCCAGTTCGATGATCAGGATGGATTCCACATCCAGCGGATATCCCGCATGGCAGAATGCCTCCGCCGCATGGATGGCGGGCCGGTCCATCATCTCCATGCCTGCCGGGATGATCCCGGCGCCGATGATGCGTCCGACGCAGTCGCCGCCCTGTTCCACGGTCGGAAAGCCGACCAGCAGCGCCCGCACGGTCTCCGGCTTGCGCAGGATGCGTACGGTCACCTCCGTCACCACGCCCAGCAGCCCCTCCGACCCCGTCATGATGCCCAGCAGGTCATAACCTTCCGCATCAAGGTGCTTGCCGCCGATGCGCAGGATCTCGCCATCGATGGTCACCATCTCGATACCGAGGATATTGTTGGTGGTCAGGCCATACTTCAGGCAATGCACACCACCGGAATTCTCCGCCACATTGCCGCCAATGGAACAGGCGATCTGGCTGGAGGGGTCGGGGGCGTAGTAGAAGCCTTCCCCCTCCACCGCGTGGGTGATGGCCAGGTTGGTGACGCCGGGCTGGACCGTGGCGGTGCGGTTGTCGTAGTCGATTTCCAGCACCCGGTTGAACTTGCCCAGGCCCAGCAGCACCCCGTCCGCCAGTGGCAGTGCCCCGCCGGACAGCGATGTGCCGGAACCGCGTGGCACCACCTTGACACCCCAGTCTTTGCAGAGCTTCAGGATGCGACTGACCTCTGCCGTGGTCTCGGGCAGCACGGCGATCATCGGCGGCTGGCGATAGGCGGTCAGGCCGTCACTCTCGAAGGCCTTCAGGGTTGCCTCGTCCACGACGACATGGGCGTCGGGCAGGAAATCACGGAAGGCGGCGACCAGGTCGCTCCGGCGCGCAATCGTCGCCTCGTCCGGTTTCGGCATCTGCATGGAACTGCCCCCCGTTCTTCATTCTCTCGCCGGTTTCATTCCGGTCCGCTCTCGCAGGGCTCGGAACGCCAGTCGCTTTCAGGGCGTTATAGCAGACCGTGCTGGCGCAGGCAGTCATTCAGTGCATCGGGTGCCGTGAAGGTATGGACGTGATAGCCCAGCGCGGCGGCGGCGGCAGTATTGCGCGGGCTGTCATCGACGAACAGCGTCCGTGCGGGGTCCAGCCCGTGTGTCTGCTGGCAGATCTCGAATATCCGGGGATCGGGCTTTGCCACCTTGACGCGACCGGAGACGGTAATGCCGCGGAACCGCGACAGGAACGGCAGCCGTTCCTCCGCATGATGGAATGTCTCCGCCGACCAGTTCGTCAGGGCGTAGAGGGGAATCTCGCGGGCATGAAGCGCCTCCAGCAAGGCCACGGAGCCGTCGATCGGGCCCTTCATGGTTTCGGGCCAGCGATGCCAGAAGGCCTCGATCTCCTGCCTGTACCAGGGATGCTGTTCGGCGAGGGCGGCGACATTGTCGGGGAAGGATTCGCCCGCATCGTGGCGCACGTTCCAGGCCCCGTTGCAGACATGCGTCAGGAACCAGTCCATCTCATGTGGCCGGTTCCGGAACAGCTTGGAGTAGAGGTAACGCGGGCTCCAGTCGACCAGCACATTGCCCAGGTCGAACAGGACAGTGTCGGGCCGGGTGTTCGCCAGGTCAGTCATGGCCTGCAGTCACACCCGGTTCGGTCGGCCCGCGCGTGGACAATCAGCCCTGACGCGCCTTCATGCGCGGATTGCGCTTGTTGATGACGTAGAGCCGACCCTTGCGACGGATCAGGCGGTTGTTGCGGTCGCGCGAACGCAGCGACTTCAGCGAATTGACAACTTTCATCGTACTCTCTCAATCCTTGGCGTGCTGGTTCCACAGCGGCCTTCCTGTCATGGCCATATCCGATCGTCCGGATGGCCAACAGGACCGGAACCTGCCCCCGAAACCCGAGCGCCGGTTGATAAGGGCTGGGGGGGTGGCTGTCAAGCCGGAGGCCGAATTGTTCGCCCATCCGATCAATGCGTCATGGGGATTCGAACTTGAAGTCCTCCGACGCGGGTCCTTCCTGGCGCTGGCGGCGCGCCCCCGCCTCGAACAGCCGCTCCAGCCGTCCCCAGAGGCCGCCGCCGTCGCTTTCCCGCTCCGCAGGTTTCGTCCGGTCATCACCGAAGCTGAGGAAGCCGCGTTCCGGCGCCGCGGGCAGGGGCTTGGCGGGCAGCCCGCGATGGGCGGACAGCATGGTGCTGCGCCAGATCTCCGCCGGCAAACCGGAACCGAAGACGTTGCGGGTGGGGCTGTCATTGTCATTGCCGACCCAGACCGCGCCGACCAGGTCCGCCGAATAGCCGACGAACCAGGCATCACGGTTGTCCTGGCTGGTGCCGGTCTTGCCCCCGGCGGGCCGGTCGATGCCCGCCTTGCGCCCGCTGCCCCGCGTGATGACGGCCTGCATCATCCGGTTCATCTCCCCCACCACGCGGGCGCTGAGTGCGGCACCCAGACCGTCACCGCGCCTCTGCCAGATAGGGTCTCCGCTGCCATCGTCGATCCGGGTGATCAGGTGCGGCACCACCGCCCGGCCCCCATTCGCCAGCGGCGCGAAGGCACCGGCCATGGCCAGAGGCGTCACCTCGGACGTGCCGAGGACGATCGAGGGATTGTCGGGCAGATCCTCGTTGATCCCGAGCCGACGCGCCATCTCGATGGCTCTGTCCCAGCCGACCTCGCGCCCCAGCCAGACCGTGCCGGCATTCACCGAGCGCACCAGCGCCTCCGTCAGGGTAATGCGGCCCAGGTAGACATCGCGGAAGTTGGCCGGACGCCAGCCATCGATCTCGATAGGCTCGTCCAACACCGTGTCATCCGGGTCGAAGCCCGCTTCCAGCGCCGCGAGGTAGAGGAACGGCTTGAAGGCGGAGCCGGGCTGACGGCGGGCCAGGACGGCCCGGTTGAACTGGCTCTGGCCATAGTCGCGCCCCCCCACCAGCGCCCGGATCGCGCCGTCCGTCGACAGCACCACGACCGCGCCCTGTTCGACGCGCAGCCGCTGACCATTGCGCCGCAGACTTTCGGTCAGCGCGCCGGACGCGGCATCCTGCATCCGGCGGTCGATGGTGGTGTGCACGGTGACATCGCCATCCGGCACGCCGATCAGTTCCCGCACCTCGTCACGGGCGCGGTCGGTGGCATAGCGGATACCGGTGCCCCGTGGCCGACCGACCGGAATCGCGGGGGCCGCCAGCACGGCCTTTGCCCGCGCGGCATCCAGCAGGCCCGCATCCACCATGTTGTTGACGACAATCCGCATGCGCGCGGCAGCCCCTTGCGGGTTGCGCGTCGGGTCATAACGGCTGGGGGCCTTCAGCAGCCCGGCAATCAGCGCCGCCTCGCGCAGGGTCAGATCGGTCGCTGACTTGGCGAAGTAGCGTTCCGCCGCGGCCTCGATGCCATAGGTGCCGGCACCGAAATAGACCCGGTTCAGGTACAGCTCCAGAATCTCGTCCTTGCTGAAGCGACTCTCCAGCCCGATGGCGAGCACGGCCTCCTGCAGCTTGCGTTTCAAAGTCTGCTGCGGCCCGAGATAAAGGTTCTTGGCGAGCTGCTGCGTCAGGGTGCTGCCACCCTGCACGACCCGGCCCGAGGACAGGTTGATGAAGGCGGCACGGACAATGCCCAGCGGATCGATGCCGAAATGACTGTAGAAGCGCCGGTCCTCCGTCGCGATGACGGCGTCCAGGACGTGCTGTGGCAGGCGTTCGATCGGCACCGCGCGCGATCCCGGACCGCCATAGATCGCGAGTTCCTTTCCCGCGCGGTCAAGGATTGTGACGGTGCCGCCGTTCACGGGCGTGCGCGGTTCGGGCAGATCGTGCAGCAGGATCACCAGCACGACCACTGCTGCGGCCATACCGAGCAGCAGTCCCCATTTCAGAACGCGGCGGATCATGCTGTGGCTCCGAAAGCCGTCATTGCCAACCGCCCTGTCCGGATCAGGTGTCCAGGTTCGCCACGGTCAGCGCGTTCTCCCGGATGAAATCACGGCGGGGTTCGACCACGTCACCCATCAGGGTGGAGAAGACCTGGTCCGCATCCTCCAGATGCTCGACACGTACCTGCAACAGGGTGCGGGCCGCCGGGTCCAGGGTGGTTTCCCACAACTGGTCCGGGTTCATTTCCCCCAGGCCCTTGTAGCGCTGCACGGACAGGCCGCGACGCCCGGCATCCAGCACGCCCTCGAACAGGCTGGAGGGACCGTGAACCACTGTCTCCTTCTCCTTGATCAGCAGGCGTCCCGGCTTGTCGTAGAGTGTCTTCAGCTCGGCGCTGGCATGGGTCATGTTGCGGGCCTCGCCCGATCCGACCAGACGGTCGTCGATCAGGTAGGCCTCGCGGACGCCGCGCAGCTCCCGCTCGAATACCATGGAGCCGTCGCTGGCGCGCGTGCCGCTCCAACCCCGTTCATAGTCGGCTGCCAGCACATCCAGCCGTGCGGCAACGGTGGCGGCGGCCTCCGTGGCGCCGTCCGGGTCACCGAAGGTGTCCGGGGCCAGCGCCCCGGCGATGGCCATCTGTTCCACGATCCAGTCCGGGTACTTCTGGCCCACGGAATCCAGCAGACGCCGTACCCGCCGTGCCTCCAGCAGCAGTTCCCTGAGCTCTGCCCCGCCATGCTGCACACCGGTATGATCGACGAAGACAGCGTCCGTCAGGCCATTGTCCAGCAGGTAGTCCTCGTACTGGCGCTCATCCTTGCGATAGACGAAGGACCGGCCCTTGGTGATCTTGAACAGCGGCGGCTGGGCGATATACAGGTGCCCGTTCTCGATCAGCTCCGGCATCTGGCGGAAGAAGAAGGTCAGCAACAGGGTGCGGATATGCGCCCCGTCCACGTCCGCGTCCGTCATGATGATGATCTTGTGGTAGCGCAGCCTGGCGATGTCGAAGTCTTCCCGCCCGATCCCGGTGCCGAGCGCGGTGATCAGCGCCGTGATCTCCGTCGAGCCGAGCATCTTGTCGAAGCGGGCACGCTCCACATTCAGGATCTTGCCGCGCAGCGGCAGCACCGCCTGATTGCGGCGATGGCGTGCCTGCTTGGCGGAGCCACCGGCCGAGTCACCCTCCACCAGGTAGAGTTCGGATTCGGTCGGATCCTTTGACTGGCAGTCGGCCAGCTTGCCCGGCAGACCGCCAAGGTCGAGGCCCGTCGGCTTGCGGATGGTTTCCCGCGCCTTGCGTGCCGCCTCACGTGCCGCTGCGGCCTGCACGACCTTCTGGATGATGATCTTTGCTTCGCCCGGGTTCTCCTCGAACCACTGGCCCAGCCCGTCGCCCACCAGCTTCTCCACCGGCGGGCGAACCTCGCTGGAGACCAGCTTCTCCTTGGTCTGGGAGGAGAACTTGGGGTCCGGCACCTTCACCGACAGCACGCAGGAGAGACCTTCGCGGGCGTCGTCACCGATGATGGAGACCTTCTCCTTCTTGGCGATGCCGCTGTTGGCGGCATAGGCGTTCACATGGCGGGTCATGGCGGCGCGGAAGCCTGCCAGATGGGTGCCGCCATCCTTCTGCGGGATATTGTTGGTGAAGCAGAGCACGTTCTCGTGGAAACCGTCGTTCCACTGCAGCGCCGCCTCGACGACAATGCCGTCCCGCTCCGCGCTCACCTTGATGGGCTTGCTGATCAGGGACGTGCGATTGCGGTCGATGTACTTCACGAACTCCTCGATACCACCCTCGTAGTAGAGTTCGACGCTCTTCGTATCGACATGGCGCTGGTCTTCCAGCGTGATCCGCACACCGGAATTCAGGAAGGCCAGTTCGCGCAGCCTGTGCTCCAGCACGGCGAATTCGAACTCGATGATCTTGAAGGTCTGGGGGCTGGGCAGGAAGCGCACTGTCGTGCCGCTGCGTCCTGCCGCGTCGCCGCGGACTTCCAGGTCACCCTGCGGCTCGCCGTGATTGAAGCGCAGCAAGTGCTCCTTGCCGTTGCGGCGGATGATCAGGTCAAGCTCGGTCGACAGCGCGTTCACCACCGAGACACCGACACCATGCAGGCCGCCGGAGACCTTGTAGGAGTTCTGGTCGAATTTTCCGCCCGCATGCAGTTGGGTCATGATCACCTGTGCGGCGGAGACGCCTTCTTCCGCATGGATGTCGACCGGAATGCCGCGTCCATTGTCGGAGACCGTGCAGGAACCGTCGGCATTCAGCACCACGGTCACCGTATCCGCGTGCCCGGCCAGCGCCTCGTCGATGGCATTGTCCACCACCTCGAATACCATGTGGTGCAGACCCGAACCGTCTTCCGTGTCGCCGATGTACATGCCGGGACGCTTGCGCACCGCATCCAGGCCCTTCAGGACCTTGATGGAATCCGCGTCATAGGCATTCGGCTCGTCGCCGGTCTCGTTCAGTTCGTCACTCATGTTCCAACTTCTCCGTCATCCGGCTCAGGCGGGTGTCACCGCTGAGCCATCAATACCGAAATACTGCGCCCGGTGTTCCAGACCGGCGAACAGTGCCCGGTCGGTTCCCGTCAGCCAGGCCTGTCCGCCCAGCACCGCAATCTCATCGAACAGCGCATTGCGCCTGTCCGCATCCAGATGTGCCGCGACCTCGTCCAGCAACAGCACCGGCACCACGCCACGTTCCGCCTGCTGCATCCGCGCGTCCGCGAGGATGAGCGAGATCAGGAGGGCCTTCTGCTCCCCTGTCGAGCATTGTTCCGCCGCCATGTCCCTGGCGACGTGCCGCACCCGCAGATCGGTGCGGTGCGGTCCTTCCGCCGTCCGGCCGGCGTGGCGGTCCAGTCCGCGACCGTCGCGCCAGCGCTTTGTCAGTTCTTCCTCCACCTCGACCGCCGGGCGGGTGGCAAGGGCGTTCTCCGCCAGCCCGTCCAGCGCGATCTCGGCCGCCGGAAAGGCGCCACGTGTCTGCCGCAGCGCGCCGGAAATACGCAGCGACCAGGCCCGGCGGGCGGCGGCAATGGCCACACCATGTTCCGCCATCTGGGCCTCCAGCGCCGTCAGCCAGGCAGCATCCGTCCGCCCGTCCTTCAGCAGCCGCAGCCGGTCCCGCATGGCCTTCTCGTAGGCATTCGCCCGGGTCGCGTGACCGGGGTCGAAGCCGAATATCAGCCGGTCGACGAACCGGCGCCGTGCCGAGGCACCGTCAAGGAACAGCCGGTCCATCTGCGGCGTCAGCCAAGACACCGGGATCAGCCCGCCCAGTGCTGCCGGGCCAACCGTCTGGCCGTCGATCCGCGCCACCCTGCGTTCCACCCCGTTCTCGACACTCAGCCCCGTACCGATGGCACAGGGGCCGGAAGTGGTCTCAGCCTGAGCGGCAATGGCCCAGCGTTCCGCGCCATTGCGCACCATCTCCGACAGCTTGGCCCGGCGCAGCCCGCGCCCTGGTGAAAGCATCGAAACCGCCTCCAGCAGATTGGTCTTTCCGGCCCCGTTCGGGCCGGTCAGCACGACGGCTCCGATGGCCGGTTCCAGCACGGCAGCGTGATAGGATCGGAAGTCCGTCACCATCAGGCGACACACACCTGCCCCGGCGGTGACACGGTCGTCCTCTGCCGTTGCCACCACTGCCGGCGTCAGACCCGCATGGGCATCAGCACATAGAGCGCCGACGCGTCATCCGCGTCCCGGATCAGGGTCGGCGAGTTGGAATCCGCCAGTTCGAAGATGGCGGTCTCGCCGTCGATCTGGCTCGCAACATCCATCAGGTACTTGGAGTTGAAACCGATCTCCATGTCTTCCGACGCGTAGTTCACGGCCAGTTCCTCGGTGGCGCTGCCTGCGTCGGGGCTGTTCGCTGAAAGGGTCAAGCGCTCGCTCTGCAGACTGAGCTTCACGGCCCGCGACTTCTCGGTGGAGATGGTGGAGACGCGATCAACCGCCGACAGGAAGACCTTGGCATCCACGTCCATCTTCCGGTCATTGCCAGACGGGATCACCCGCTCGTAGTCCGGGAATGAGCCGTCGATCAGCTTCGATGTCAGCACGGTGTCACCGACACTGAACCGGATCCGGCTATCGCTGACGGAGACGGCCATGTCGCCACCGGCGTCGCCCAGCAGCTTGTGGATCTCGGTCACTGCCTTGCGCGGGATGATGACGCCGGGCAGGGCTTCCGCACCCTCCGGCGCATCCATCTCGAAGCGGGCCAGGCGATGGCCATCGGTCGCCACGGCGCGGACATGCTTGCCGTCTTCCGTCGCGTGCACGTAGATGCCGTTCAGGTAATAGCGGGTCTCTTCGGTCGAGATCGCGAACCGGGTCCGCTCCAGCAGCGTACGGGCGGTCGCCACCGGCAGCCGGAACTGATGCGGCAGCTCGTCATCCTCGATGGTCGGGAAATCGTCGTTCGGCAGGCAGGCGAGGGCGAAGCGCGACCGGCCGGCCTGCAGATTCAGCCGCCGCCGCTCCGTATCCAGGCTCAACTGGATATCGGCGCCGTCAGGCAGCTTCCGGACGATGTCGTACAGCGTATGGGCAGGGGCGGTGGCCGTGCCGGGCGTCTCCACCATCGCGGCACAGCTTTCCACCACCGCAAGTTCCAGATCGGTGGCGCGGAAACGCACGCCATCGGCTGTCGCCTCGATCTGGACATGGCTGAGAATGGGGATCGTGTTGCGCCGCTCCACCACGCTCTGGACGTGATTGAGGGAGACCAGCAGCGCTGTGCGTTCAATGGTAAGTTTCATCGCAGAATCGAGCCAGATGTCGTTGCCAGGAACCTTGCCTGACAGGACAGTCAGGCAAGAGACTCCGTATAGCATGGTCATTTCCGGATTCGCCAGTGAAACCGGCCCGATTCGGCAGGGTGCGATGGTGGAACAGGGAGTCGTCTGTGGTCTGTGCCATCCCTCTCCCCCACCCGGCCACCCAATAAGGATACTCCCGTGGGTGGCCGGGTGGGGGAGAGGGATGGCACAGACCGCGATCGGCTCAGTTCGACAGGGCGGCCTCCAGCATCCTGACATCTTCGGCCAGGCTGACATCGGACTGGATCAGTTCCTCGATCCGGCGGACACCGTGCAGCACTGTCGTGTGGTCACGATTGCCGAACTTGCGACCGATTTCCGGCAGGCTGCGACTGGTCAGGCGCTTGGCCAGGAACATCGCCACCTGGCGTGGCCGGGCGACGGCGCGGGCGCGGCGGGCGGACGACATCTCTGCCATCCGGATGTTGTAGTGCTCCGCCACCTTGCGCTGGATATCGTCGATGGAGACCTTGCGGGCATTGGCACGCAGCACGTCGGCCAGCACCTCCTGCACCATCTCCAGCGAGATCGCGCGGCCCATCAGGGCATGGTAGGCGATGACGCGCTTCATGGCCCCCTCCAGCTCCCGCACGTTCGAGGTGATGCGGTGGGCCAGGAACTCGACGACTTCCCGCGGGACAGTCACTTCCGGCTCCAGCGCCAGTTTCTGTTCCAGGATGCCGACGCGCAGTTCGAAGTCGGTCGGGTGAATGTCGGCGACCAGGCCCCAGGCCAGACGGGACCGGACGCGTTCCTCCATCCCCTCCAGATCCGACGGGGAGCGGTCAGCGGAGACGACGATCTGGTGGTTGCGGTCGATCAGTTCGTTGAAGGTGTGGAAGAATTCCTCCTGCGTCGACTCCTTGCCGGAAATGAACTGCAGGTCATCGACCATCAGCACGTCGACGGAGCGGAACTTCTCCTTGAAGGAGACGGTATCGCGGAACCGTACGGCCTTGATGAAATGATACATGAACATCTCGGCGGTGAGGTAGAGCACCTTCCGGTCCGGACGCCGCTTGCGGATGTGCCAGGCGATCGCATGCATCAGGTGCGTCTTGCCGAGGCCGACCCCGGCGTAGAGGAACAGCGGGTTGAAGGCGACACC
>BQJF01000077.1 GCA_021604565.1 Minwuia thermotolerans
CAGCCGACAACGTTCATGAGTTGCGCCCGGCCTCCAGTATGTGACAGTTTCCTCCGTCGATTGACGGAGGGTTCGGATGCAGATCGGTGCGGCCTGGCGGAGTTCTGTTCGCCTCGTTCCTTGCTGGGTATTGCTGGTCATCGCAATGGCGCCATCTGCCATGGCGGAAACAGTTGCTGACGGGCTGAATGCCTATCGCGGCGGTGATTTCGAGCGGGCAAGGCAAATCTGGCAGGACCTGGCTGACGACGGTGATGCCGTCGCGCAGTTCAATCTGGGAACACTTTATGACTCGGGTGAAGGTGTCCCGCAGGACACGACGCGCGCATCCGAACTCTGGGTCGCTGCGGCGGATCAGGGTCTGCTGATCGCGGCCCACAATCTCGCCCTGATGGAACTTGAACAGGCGGCAGGTGATCCCGCCCGTCTGGAGGCTGCGCTTGCGCGGCTGGAACAGGCTGCGGCATCCGGTCTGCCCAGATCGACCTACACGCTCGGCAAGATGCATCTGCTGGGTGTCGGCGTGCCGCAGGATGTGGACAGGGCACTCGAACTGCTGCGCCGGGCGGCAGACGCCGGGTTGCCCAGTGCGGAATACAACATGGGCAAGATCTATCGCGACGGTGAGGGTGTGGTGGCTGATCCGGTCGCTGCGGCGGACTGGTTCGGACGCGCGGCGCTTCATGGCCACGCCGGTGCCCAGGATCACTATGCCCGACGACTCGCGGCGGGGGAGGGGGTTGCGGCGGATCCCGTCACCGCGCTGGGATTCGCGCTGCTTGCCGCCCGGCAGGAATATCCTGATGCTCTCGCCATGGCCGAAGACCTGAAACAGAAGCTGGGGATCATGGATGTTGCGGCCGCAGTGCGGTTTGCCGACAACTTCGTGCCTGCCCGGCCCTCTGCGGCGGCGACCCAGTGACATCCGGTGCGGGGCAGTTGCTTCGGCGCGGGCTGCTTGTCCTGTGCGGGCTGCTGCTCCTGCTCGGAACCGCCCATGCACAGTCGGATCTGCCACCTGACCTGGTACAGCGCCTCGACCGTGGTGTTGCGGAGGCCCGGGCGCGCAATGCGGAAGCGCTGGAGAGTCCGGTATTCAGCGATCTGAGGCCCGGCAATGAACATGTCGCCTCCGTCGCGGTGATCAATGCGGCGGGCAACCCCTCGCGCGCGGCGGCAATTGTCGGCTATCTCTCGACGCGGATGCCGGAGGCGCGGGGGCAGATCAGCCGCGCGGTGGGTGGCAGTTTCCCCGGCTTCGCGACGGAGATTCGCGCCGCTGCCGGTACGCCGCCGACGCCCGCGCGGCCCGCATTCGCGCAGGGCGCGGACACCGTCGGCTTCTGGTACAACCAGCCCGCGCTGGACCGGTTCCGCACCGGGCCGGCTGCCCCGGTTTCGGCGAATTCACTGCCATCGGTCGGGGCTGTGCCTGCGTCGGGACCAGCGACGGAAGGTTCCGCCGAACTGCCGCCGCTTGTGGCGGTGGAGCAGCCCTGGGACCCGCTGCAGCCGATGAACCTGCTGTTCTACAGCTTCAACCAGGCGGTGGACCTGGTGGTGCTGCGCCCTGCGGCCTGGCTGCTGGACAAGGCACCGGACCCGATCCAGACCAGCATCGCCAGCGCGGTTCACAACTACAGTGAGCCGATCATCTTCGTGAACGACATCCTGCAGGGCGAGTTCACGCAGGCCAGCCTGTCGGTGGGACGCTTTGCGCTGAACACGACACTGGGGCTGGGCGGCCTGTTCGACGTTGCCGACATGTGGTTCGGATGGGAGCCGCACAACGCCGACTTCGGGCAGACCCTGCACAGCTATGGTGTTCCCCCGGGCCCCTATCTGGTGCTGCCGGTGCTGGGGCCGACCAACTTGCGCGATGCATTCGGCTATGCGGCGGCGGAGGCCGCGGACCCGTTCGCGCTCGTCACGAAGGTACCGGGCCGTATCATCCACGGTACTGTGGAGGAACTGTCGGACCGCATGATCGCCTACCCCGCCGAGGAAGCCATACGCAATGGCGAGAACCACTACGAGCGCCAGCGGGCACTGTACTATCAGCGCAGGGCCGTTACCCTGTCGCGGCGCACATCGCGTCAGACAGACGGGGCCGCGCTGGACGCAGACCTGTCGCGGCCGGAGTTCCACCGGCCTGAATTCGATCACTGACGGGGCGGGATTGATCTGCCCTCTGGGGAGGAAACCGGGACATGCCGATATTCGGTCCTGACGTCACACTCAACAATCCGGCCTACATCGACGAGTCGGCACGTATCTTCGGCAAGGTGACGATCGAGGAACAGGCGTCCGTCTGGGCCTATGTCGCCATGCGCGCGGAAGTGAGCGACATCGTCATCGGCAAGCGCACCAACATTCAGGATTTCTGCATGGTGCATGTGGGGTCCCATACCAGTTCCATCATCGGGCAGGACTGTTCGATTACCCATCACGCGATCATCCATGGCTGCGAGATCGGCGACAACGTGCTGGTCGGCATCAATGCGACCGTGATGGATGGTGCGGTGGTGGGCGACAACTGCATCGTCGGGCAGAATGCCTTCGTGCGGGAGAATCAGGTGGTGCCGCCCAATTCCATCGTCGTCGGCGTGCCTGCCGTGGTGAAGGCGACACGCAACAACTATCTCGCCAACCGCATGAATGCCTTCATGTATTACGAGAATGCGCTGGCCTATGCGCTCGGCAACTACCGGCGCTGGAGCGAGGAGTCGTTCGTGCAGCTCGCCGCCGACGAGATGGACCGGCTGAAGGCTGAACTGGCCGCGATGCAGTCACAGGAGGCACAGCAGCAATGAGCGCCGCAAACATCGAGATCCGCGCCCCCTACCTGATGTTCCTGGGCGACGTGCATGACCAGCTTGCCGCGAAGACGGCGACCGGTGTCGTTCACTGGCGCCGCGATGACTGCATCGGTCAGGTGCGCTTCCCCGACTGCAAGGCCGATCTGGGCCTTTCCGACATGAGCGTGGCCGAGGGGCGCCAGGCTGGCGCGGCGACCCTGGTGATCGGCGCGGTCAATCCCGGCGGCGTCCTGCCCGACCACTGGGTGGCAGCCATCGTGGAGTCGCTGGAGAGCGGCATGGATGTGGCCTCCGGACTGCACATGCGGCTTGCCGCGCAGCCGCAGGTGGCGGAGGCGGCGCAACGCACGGGCCGCGCCCTGTTCGATGTGCGCCATCCGACCGGCAACCTGCCCACCGGCAAGGGCACGAAGCGTCCGGGCAAGCGCCTGCTGACGGTCGGCACCGACTGTTCCGTCGGCAAGATGTACACCTCGCTCGCCATCGCCGCGGAAATGCAGGCGCGGGGCTGGAAGGCGGATTTCCGTGCCACCGGGCAGACCGGAATCTTCATCGCCGGGTCGGGCATCTCGGTCGATGCGGTGGTCGCGGACTTCATTTCCGGCGCGGCAGAGGTGCTTGGTCCGGCAAATGATCCGGACCACTGGGACGTGATGGAGGGGCAGGGATCGCTGTTCCACCCGTCCTTCGCCGGGGTGACCATGGGACTGATCCATGGCTCCCAGCCGGACGCGCTCGTGCTCTGTCATGAGCCGACACGGCGGAAGATGCGCAATGTGGAACACCCGATTCCGGCCATCGATGCCTGCATCCGGGGCCATGTGGAGGCCGCGCGCCTGACCAATCCGGACGCCCGCTGCGTCGGCATTGCCGTGAACACCAGCGCATTGCCGGAGGCCGAGGCCGCTGACTGCCTGAAGATGATTGCCGACCAGCATGGCCTGCCGACCGTCGATCCGGTGCGGACCGGGGTTGCCGCACTGGTGGACGCGCTGGCGTGAGGCAGCTTTCGTTTCAGCGGGAGGTCTGGCCGATCCGGGGCACCTTCCGCATCTCCCGCGGGACCAAGACCACCGCCGAGGTGCTGGTCGCCCAGGTGACGCAGGATGGCGTAACGGGGCGCGGCGAATGCGTGCCCTATCGCCGTTACGGGGAGACCTTCGAGAAGGTGGAGAAGCAGATTTCGGAGGCGCAGAAGGCCATCGAGAGCGGCGCTGACCGGCACGCCCTGCTGGATCTGATGATCGCGGGCGCGGCCCGCAACGCCGTGGATTGCGCACTCTGGGATCTTGAGGCGAAGCTGGCCGGAAAGCCTGTGCATGAACTGGCAGGCCTGCCGTCACCCGGCCCGGTCACGACCGCTTTCACCGTCACCCTGGACGATCCGGAGAAGATGGCCGAGGTCGCGGCGCGGGAAGCGCATCGCCCGCTGCTGAAGCTGAAACTGGGCAATCCGGACGGCGATGTGGCCCGCGCCCGCGCCGTGCGGGAGGCAGCGCCGAACTCGACGCTGGTGGTCGATGCCAACGAGGGCTGGAAGCCCGAGCAACTGAACGACCTGTTCGCCGCCTTTGCCGAACTGGACGTGCGGATGATCGAACAGCCCCTGCGTGCCGGTGACGACTCCGCGCTGGGCAGGGTCAGCCGGGCGGTGCCGATCTGCGCCGACGAGAGCTGCCATGCCACCGACAGCCTGGGCGCGCTGCAGGGCCGCTACGACATCGTCAACATCAAGCTGGACAAGACCGGCGGCCTGACCGAGGCTCTGCGCCTGCGCGCGGCGGCCCGCGAACAGGGGTTCCAGGTCATGGTCGGCTGCATGGTCGCCACCAGCCTCGCCATGGCCCCGGCCCTGCTGGTAGCGCAGGGCGCGGACTTCGTCGATGTCGATGGCCCCCTGATGCTGAAACAGGACCGCGAACCGGGCCTGACCTATGACGGATCAACCGTCAGTCCGGCAGGTCGGGAGTTGTGGGGCTGACCCAAGCGTTTGAGCCTTGCGCCGCGACAGGATAGTGGCTGCCAATGTTGCGAAACTCCTCATTGCGGATCGTCGGCAGAATGGCCAACACAATATTTGAAATCAGGATGCGTCCGAGGCCACCTTCTGGTTGCGATGATCGACCTGCCAGTCGATAATCGAATGCTTTCGGTGATGGTTCGGGACAGCGAACCTGATTGCGTCCACGGCGTTTACCCATGCTCCCCCTGGCTGCCGGGGCATGCATCGAAGCATGAGTAGTGTGGGAGCATGGCATGACAGTCTCCGGTACCGACAATGACGATACCCTGATCGGTACGCTCGGCCAGGACACCCTGCTCGGACTCGCTGGAGATGACAGCCTCCGGGGAGAAGATGAAAGCGATTTCCTTGATGGTGGCGAGGGTAACGACACGCTTCTTGGTGGTGCCGGAAACGATGTGCTGTTTGGCGGTGCCGGAGACGATGACCTGTTTGGCAACGATGGTGATGACGTCATCCGACTGGACGCGGGCAATGACCTGATCGACGGTGGCGACGGGCTGGACATCATCGATTTCTCTGATCTGGTCGCGGCCCTGAACTTCACCGTGAATCCCAGCGAGGCGATCTCCACGACGGATGGTCTGGATACGCTCTCCAGCATTGAAGGCGTGATCGGAGGACAAGGCGATGACACGCTGACCGGGGACTCGGGCAAAAATGTCCTGGTCGGACGGCAGGGCACTGATCATCTGTCCGGCAGAGGTGGCGACGATGTGCTTGCCGTCTTCCTGGGTGAAGGCGTGGATTTTCTGGATGGTGGCGATGGCTTCGATCTCGTCACGTTCCAGAACACCGGAACCGGTGCACGCACGGTCGGATTTGCGGATCAGGACGGGATTTTCACCTTCGCCGATGGTGCTGATACCTACACGCTGAACGATTTCGAACTCGCGATCTATGACGGCGGGTCCGGCGACGAACTGCTCAGCGTCTCAGGTGCACAGACGCCGCTTCAGATGGAGATGGGCGGCGGCGCCGACACGGTCGTTGGCGGTGACGGCTTCGAAACGATCCTGGGTGAGGACGGTGACGACCTGCTGGTTGGCAACGATGGCGACGATGTTCTCGTTGGCGGAGCGGGCAATGACACGATCCGCGGCATCGATGGCTCCAACAGCATGCATGGCGGTGATGGAACTGATGTCCTGGATTACAGCCAGGCCGTCGCCGGACAACGGATCCTCGTCGATCTGGGCGCAGGGGTCGTCGGGACGACCAATGGCGAACTGGACACGATTTCCGGGTTCGAACACGTCATCGGCAACAATCTGGATGACAAGATCTTCGCGGCCAATGGCGGGTCATTCACACTGGAAGGTGGCTTGGGCGACGACTCGCTAACGGGTCTGGACGGTGACGATTTCCTGGATGGCGGCGTGGACCGCGACACGCTCACGGGTGGTGACGGCGCCGATACGCTGTTCGGCGGCGACGGGTTCGATTCCCTGTTCGGCGGGTCCGGCAACGACATGC
Organism: Minwuia thermotolerans; assembly: GCA_021604565.1. Classification (GTDB taxonomy): domain Bacteria; phylum Pseudomonadota; class Alphaproteobacteria; order Minwuiales; family Minwuiaceae; genus Minwuia; species Minwuia thermotolerans_A. The sequence continues at coordinate 6,319 of BQJF01000077.1, forward strand.
TGGACGCAGGCGATGGTGGTGCCAGCATGGATGCTGGCGACGGCGACAATACGCTGCTGGGAGGGGATGGAGCGGACATCTTCCAGGGTGGCAACGGCAATGATGTCATCGTTGTCGATTCCAATGGTGGTCTTGCGAGACATACCGATGTCATTGTCGCCAGCGGTGGCTTCGATACGTTTGATCTTGCGGGCGCGGGCAACACGTTCGTGCAGTTCGACTATTCCTTTGACGCCAATGGCATCGTCGCCAGCTTCGGATCGGTTTCCGCGACGGTGACCAAGGGATCGGGCGGGATCGACACCCTGACCAGTCTTGACGCCCCGAATGGTCTTGTCGGCGGCTTTGGCATTGTCGGGACCGGGGCAGATGACCTTATCGACATCAATCTGCAGAATGTGGTCGGCTTCGTTTCCATTGTTGGCAGCATCGGCGATGACACGATCTCGGCCGAAGGCAGTGCTGTCCGGCTGGTCTATTTCAATGTCGATACCGGCATTGTCGCGGATCTGGCCTCCGGGACGATAAGTGACGGTCTGGCAGGGACGGACAGCGTCAGCGGAATCTCGCAGGTCGTGGGATCGAACTTCGCTGACCAGTTCAACGGTTCCGATGCTGACGAGAGTTTCCTGCCCCTGGGCGGCAATGACACGATCAACGGCGGCGGCGGTTTCGACACTGTCCTCTATGACGCCTCCAGCGTCTTCGGTCTGCAGGTCGATCTGGCCACGGGAACCGCTGTCGGCACCGACTTTGGTGATACCTTCTCGCACACGCTTCTGAATCTGGAGGAGGTGCGTGGGTCGCGGCTGAATGATGACACCCTTCTGGGCGACGCAGCAGACAACCTGTTCCGTGGCGGTGGCGGCGATGAACTGATCGACGGTCGCGGCGGCATCGATACGGCTGAATTTCTGGGCGCGTTCCCGGATTTCGACCTTGCGGTCAGTGAGGACGGGACGTTCACCGTCTCTGATAGGGGCGGCGCCGAGGGCACGGACACGCTGGTCGCGATTGAGGAACTGGCGTTCTCGGACCTCACCCTGACACCCGTCATCGTTGACAGCGCGGATGGAGACCTGATCGGTAGCAATGATGTCGACATCATTGTTGGACGCGGCGGCGCAAACGAGATTGAGGGCGCAGCGGGCAATGACCTGATCGGCGGCAGAAGCGGTGATGACCTGCTGCGTGGGAACGAAGGCGAGGACACGCTGCATGGCCATTCCGGCGATGACAGCCTGTTCGGCAACTTCGGTGATGACCTGCTGTTCGGCGGCAGCGGCATCGACAGGATCAGCGGCGGCGTTGACAATGACACCATCCATGGCGGCATCGAGAAGGACATTCTGGAAGGTGAGGATGGTGACGACTCGCTGAAAGGTGACGCGGGCAATGACCGGATATTCGGCGGCGCAGGTGTGGACATCCTGGATGGCGGTGTCGGGGCCGATCTGCTGTTCGGCGGGCTGGCCGATGATTTTCTGAGTGGTGCCGACGGCAACGACACCCTGCGTGGTGAGGATGGCCTGGACAGTCTGGCAGGTGCCGCCGGGCGCGACAGCATCTTCGGCGAGGACGGTGACGACACCCTGTCGGGTGGTGGCGATCAGGATCGTCTGTTCGGTGGTCGTGGCAGCGACGATCTGGATGGCGGGACCGAGAATGACAGGCTGGAAGGTGGCGACGGCAATGACACCATCAGTGGCGGGGAGGGTCAGGACCGCCTGTTTGGCGATGCGGGTGCTGATCTGATTGATGGCGGCGCTGCTCGTGACGCGATATTCGGCGGGCTGGAAGACGACACGGTGATCGGCGGTGACGGCAATGACAACCTGTTCGGTGGCGATGGCAATGACCTGCTGGACGGCGGTGCGGAACTTGACCGGATGCTCGGCGAAGCGGGCGACGACACCCTGGTAGGCGGCGACGGCAACGACAAGATGTTCGGCGGTGACGGCAACGACGTGCTGAACGGCGGTCTCGGCTTCAACCGCATCACCGGCGGTCTCGGCGACGATACCATCGTGCTGGAGTTCGAAACCATCTCTGATCCGGCTGACCAGTTGCTGGATTTCACCGCCAATGACCGGATCGACGTTTCCGATATTGTCGCGAACGTCGTTGATCCAGATGCCGGGGTTGAAGAGATTTTCCGGATCGTGTTTTCAGGGGGTGACAGTTTCCTGATCGAGATTGGCAGCGACCAGACTCTTGCGCGGGTACACGATCACGAACTGTCCTTTGACGAACTGATTGTCGAAGGTACTGGCGGTCTGGCCTGACTGGCTGATCAGTGTCCGTTACACGTTACCCCACCGCCGCCTTCAGCCTTGGCGCGACCTCCTTCACGAACTTCTCCAGGTGCGGGTTCATCTGATCCGTGGTCATGCCCGGCGGGACGGCCCAGGTGACAAGGTCGGTGATGCCGAACTCACGGATGAAACCGGTCAGTTCCGCCACGCAGTGATCCACGTCGCCGACCACCCAGCTTTGTGGAATGCGGTCCCGGTCCGTGGTGCTGGAGAGGCCATCTCCGGATTCCCGGTTGAAGCGCAGGTAGACTTCCATGCGGTAGCGCTCTGCGCGCTTCACCGCGGGCCAGTCGCGTTCCGGGTCGTCGGTGACGAGGCAGGAGCGGATGATGCCGATGCGCCGGGATTCAGGCTCGAGACCTTTTGCCGTCATGTCTTCCCGCCAGGGGTCGAGCACTTCGGCCCGCGTGCCCTGGGGCAGCAGATTTGCGCCGAAACGGGCGGCGCGGCGGGCGCCGGCCTCCGACATTGCCGCGATCCAGAGCGGCGGGCCGCCCGGCTGCACGAACCCTGGCTTGATGACTACGTCCTCGAACTGGAACCGCTTGCCGGTGAAACTGAACTTCTCGCCGGAAAAGCAGTGCTGCAGCACTGCGATCCCCTCCTCCGTGCGCGACACCCGCTGCTTCAGGGGAATGCCGAATCCGCGAAACTCGTGCGGCGCATAGCCCATGCCGATGCCGATCTCCACCCGCCCGTTGCTGATGTTGTCGATGACGGCCAGATCCTCGGCCAGCCGCACCGGGTTCTGGAACGGCATCAGGCAGATGTCCGACGACAGGCGCACATGCTTCGTGCGTGCCGCCATGGCCGCCGCGACCGGAGTCCATGATGGCAGATAGCCGTCGTCGAGGAAGTGATGCTCGGTGAACCAGGCAAGGTCGAGGCCCAGCGTGTCCAGCCATGCCACCTGGTCCATGATGGCGGCATAGAGGTCCGGGTTGGCGATGCCGGAATCCGGCGGATTGCGGAAATCGTAGGCGACGCCGATTCTCAAAGATGGTTTCACTGGTATGGCCTCCCCCCGGGGCCGCACCTCTCACCGGTTGGCGCGGGTGCTCAATAGAACATCATCAGCACCATGAACTGATCGACCTGGATGCCGTCGCTGGCGAGCGGCAGGAGCAGGGATTCATGGTGCAGGTAGTCGCGGTTGCGCCAGGTCACCGGACCCCAGGTGCGCGTCGGTTGCGGCTGTTCAAGCAGGCGCATGTAGATTTCCAGTGCCGCCGGCGGCAGCGTCTCGCTGACCGCCTTGCCGGTATTGTCCCGGCCTACCTGATCGACAATCCGGGTTCCGATCAGCGAATAGACAAGATCGCGCCGGTCGGGATTGACCCGCAGCAGGCATATCCACCCGAGATACTGCCGCAGTGTCTGCATTCCGAAGTCGGAGCGGGCGGGCAGCTTGTCGCCGACACAGTGTCCCTGCCATTCCTTCAGCAGGGACGTGGGCAGGCTGTTGTGGAAATTCATGCCCGGATCGATCTGGAAGTCGGACTTCGACAACCCGGCACTCGGTTCCTGACTGGTCGGTGGACGAACTCCATCCATTTCAACAATCCCGCTCTCGACACCGGATCCGATTGCCCCGGATGCCACCGGCAAGATGCCGTCTCGCGACACGATGCTGGCGGCCGGAATGGCGACCCGATGCTCCTGACCCTGCCTCTGGGATATGCCGAAATGCCCTGATTGTCGAGTGTGCCGCCAGCGGGGGCTTCGGATCTGTGGTTCAGAAATCGAATGCGATTGCGGCCACGCAGGTGAATGTCAGCCAGATCAGTACCAGCAAGGGCAGTCCCGCCTTCAGATAGTCACTGAACCGGTAATGTCCGGGACCCATGACCAGCAGGTTGGTCTGATAGCCCATCGGGGTCGCGAAGGAGCAATTGGCCCCGAACAGGGTAGCATAGACGAAGGCCACCGGCGGCACCCCCAACTGGTCCGCCAGGCCGATGCCGATGGGCGTGAAAAGTACCGCGGTGGCGTTGTTCGACAGCACGTTGGTAAAGCAGGCGACCAGCAGGAAGAAGCTGGAGAGAATCACCAGTGGCGGTGCACCGTTCAGTGCCGCCATCAGTTGCTGCGCCACATAGTCGGCACCGCCGGTGCCATGCAGCGCAGTGCCCATGGCGAGCGCGGCCCAGACCAGCACCGCGACCCGGCGGTCCAGCGCGCGTGTTGCCTGATGGATGTTCAGGCAGCCCGTGGCCAGCATCAGCACGGCTCCGCCCAGGGCGGCCACGACGATGGGCAGGATACCGGTTGCAGCCGTCGCCACCACTGCGCCGAAGATCAGGGCGGCGCGCCTTGCCAGCTCCCTTGCCGGCAGGTCGTAGGCCGACCATTCCTGCAGGATGACATCCCGGTTGAACCGCAGACGATGCACGTCGCTGCGATGCCCCAGGGTCAGCAGCACATCGCCCGCTTCCAGCCGGATATCGTTCAGACCCTGCCGGATCATGCGGCTGCGGCGCTGGATACCCATGACGGTGCAGCGTGTGCGGGTATGAAACACGATCTGCGCCAGATTGCGCCCGATCATCCGGCTGGCCGGGGCGACGATGACTTCCGCCAGCAGGAAATCCCGGTCCATCGGCGCGTCATCGCCTTCCGGCGGGGGCAGGTCGTCGCTGGCATGCATCGCCTGCAGCAGGTCCGGTGTCCGCGCCATGGCTTCGGTGATCGACTTGCGCGTGGCGGCGATGATCAGTTCGTCCCCGACCTGCAGCTCGATCTCGTCGAACGGGGGCAGCATCTGCTCCTCCCGCCGCTGGATCAGGCGCACGGTGATGCCGGGCATGCTGGGGAACAGGCCCGCGCGCGGCTTCTCGCCCACCAGGGAGGAGCCGTCCCGGACGTCGATCTGGGCGATGAACTGCCGCCCCTCCACGCCATGGGTCAGGGACTGGGCCAGGGTCGCGCGATCAGGCAGCAGCCTTGGCGCAACGAAGATGACGTAGATCATGCCGACCCCCGCCAGCACGATACCGATGGCAGTGATGTCGAAGAATTCGATCTTCGGCTGGCCGGAGCGAACGGCGGCGGCGGAGACCAGCAGGTTGGTCGAGGAACCGATGACCGTCGTCATACCGCCCAGGATCGCGGCATAGCTGAGCGGGATCATCAGGCCACTGGCGCTGCGCCGCATGCGGTCTGCGATGACGACCATGATTGGAATGAAGATGACGACGACAGGCGTGTTGTTGAGGAAACCGCTGAGCGCCATCACCGCGGTCAGCGCCGCCGCGACAGCCAGGAACGGGTGCTTCCGTCGCAGTGACACCATCCGGCGCGCGGGACCGTCCAGAGCACCGGTTCGCACGATCCCCTGGCCGACCACCATCAGGGCGAGGACGGAGATCAGGGCCGGGTCGGCCAGCCCCGCCAGCAGGGTGGTCGTGGTGATCTCCGGCAGGCCCGGCTGCGCCACCTGCGGCATGTGGAAGAAGAGTGCGGACAGGAAGGCGACGACACAGAGCGACACCATCTCGATGGAGAACCGCTCCGTCGCATAGGCCACCACGGCCACGGCAATGATGCCGAAGACCAGCCACATCTGCAAAGTCGGCTCTATCGCCGCCATGGACCTGTTCCCCCTCCGGACACCTGCGGTTCCGCGACCATAGTGGCCAGTGGCCAATATGGCGTAGGCCGGGGATGTTGCAATGCCTGTCTCCCTGGCTTGCCCACCACATCGGGGAGGCGTAAGAGGCGCGTATGAGCATCCCTCCCGAAGCATGGTCCTACTACGAGGCCACGGTGCGCCGGCCCGCATTCGCGGACCTGCCCGACGGCGATGTCCAGGCAGATGTCTGCATTGTCGGCGGTGGCCTGACCGGTGTCAGCGTCGCGCTGGAACTGGCGGAGCAGGGCGTCGATGTCCGGCTGATCGACGCCGGACGGATCGGTGGCGGTGCCAGCGGGCGGAATGGCGGACAGATCAATACCGGACTGGCACCGGGTGTCACTGGTCTGCTGGAACTTTGCGACCGGGAAACCGCACGGGCACTGTTCGACCTTTCGGAACAGGCGATCCGGCTGATCGACGCGCGTGTGGCGCAGTACCGTATCGATTGCGATCTGGCGCGCGGATTCTTCTTCGGCGCCACCAAGCCGTCACGCATGAAGCACATGGTGGCTGAGCAGGATGCCCTGCGCGATGTCTTCGGTATCGACCGGGTGCATATGCTCGACCGTGCCGAAGCCATCGACCTGACCGGCTCGGACCGGTTTCATGGTGGCCTGCTCGACCCGTCCGCCGGTCATCTGCACAGCCTGAAATACTGTCTCGGTCTGGCCCGCGCGGCGACAGCGGCGGGCGCGCACCTGCATGAGAACGTGACAGCCACGGCGGTCGATGCGGAGCGGGGCATTGTGACCACCGGTCAGGGCACGATCCGCGCGGAGCATGTTGTCGTCGCCGCAAATGCCTATCTGGACGGGTTGTTACCGGCGGTCGAGCCGCGGGCGCTCGGGGTAGGCACCTGGGTCATGACCACCGAGCCCTTGCCGATGGAGGTCAGGGAGCGGCTGCTGCCGGGCAATGAATGCGTCTGTGACGACAACAACGTCCTCGACTACTTCCGTTTCACGGCGGACAACCGGCTGCTCTTTGGTGGTGGCGTCAGCTATCTGGGGCGCGAGGACGGGCCGCAGGCTGCAGGTCTGTTGCGCCGTCGCATTGCCGCGACCTATCCCGAACTGTCAGACGTGCCGGTGGGGGAGGTCTGGGGCGGCAAGGTCTCCATCACCATGAACCGCCTGCCGGATCTGGGGCGTGTCGGACGGCGGGTCTGGTACGCGCAGGGCTTTTCCGGCCAGGGCGTCGCGATCACCGGCATTGCCGGAAAGCTGATTGCGGAGGCGATCCGTGGTGACGACAGAGGCTTCCGCATCATGGCGGATGTGGCGCATCGGGACTTTCCGGGCGGGCCGATGCTGCGGCGTTCGCTGGTCACGCTCGGGCGGCTCTGGTACCGCCTGCTGGACCACTTCTGACACCACACGCGGTGCATCCGGTTTCCCTGTTGCGCCGCATCGTGTATCTTCCCGCCTCCGAACATGATTTTCCGATACCTTCCAAGGGGTTGTACTGGCCATGCGCGCCGAAACCGAACAATTGGTCGCCGACATCAAGCAGTCACTGGAACTGCTGAGGAGGCGTCTTTGACTGGGATCAGTCCCTTCGCCGTCTCGATGAACTGAATGCCCTCGCCGAGGATCCGGACCTGTGGAACGACGCGGACCGCGCCCAGGCGCTGATGAAGGAGCGGACGACGCTCGACCAGTCGATCACCCGGCAACGCGAACTCGAACAGGAACTGGAGGATTCGTCTGAGCTGATTCTTCTGGGCGAGGAAGAAGACGACTCCGCCACCGTGGAGGAGGGCGAGGCCACCCTGCGCCGCATGAAGGAGCAGGTCGATCGCCTGTCGCTGGAGGCGCTGCTGTCAGGGGAAGCCGACAGCAACGACAGCTATCTGGAAGTCCATGCCGGGGCCGGTGGCACCGAGAGCCAGGACTGGGCCGAGATGCTGCTGCGCATGTATGTGCGCTGGGCGGAGAAGCGCGGCTACAAGATCGAATGGATCGAGGAATCGGGCGGTGAGGAGGCAGGCATCAAGTCCGCGACCGTCCGGGTGCAGGGCCACAATGCCTATGGCTGGCTGAAGTCGGAAAGCGGCGTGCACCGCCTGGTGCGGATCTCGCCCTATGACTCGCAGAGCCGTCGCCACACCAGCTTTGCCTCCGTCGGGGCCTTCCCGGCAATCGATGACGAGATCGACATCGAGATCGAGGACAAGGACCTGCGCGTAGATACCTACCGGGCGTCCGGCGCGGGCGGCCAGCACGTCAACCGGACCGACTCCGCGGTGCGCATCACGCATGAACCGACCGGGATCGTTGTGCAGTGCCAGAACGACCGCAGCCAGCACAAGAACCGTGCCGCCGCCATGTCGATGCTGAAGGCGCGCCTCTACGAGCGCGAGCTGCAGATCCGGGAGGCCGAGAAGCAGGCCCTGCACGACGCCAAGGGCGACATCGGCTGGGGCCACCAGATCCGCTCCTACGTCCTGCACCCCTACCAGATGGTGAAGGACCTGCGGACGGGAGAGGAAACCGGCAATACCCAGGACGTCCTCAACGGCGACCTCGACGCCTTCATGGAAGCCGCCCTCGCCCAGCGCGTCGGCGGTGGCGAGGCGGAGGCGGGGTAGGAACGGTCACATGTCATGAGCGAAGGGTCGCCAAGGGGTCAGGACTGGAGTCGTGATGAGATCGACCTGATCGTTGCCGACTACTTCGACATGCTGCGGCTGGAGCTTGCAGGCAAGAAGTACAACAAGACCGAGCGCAGGCGGGCGTTGCAGCAGTTCGTCAGGCGCTCCGATGGTTCCATCGAGTTCAAGCACCAGAACATCAGTGCCGTTCTGAGAGAACTCAGCCTGCCGTGGATCTGGGGCTACAAACCCGCGAGGAACTACCAGAAGACGGCTTTGCCTGCGGGCATCGAACGATACCTCGATGCCAAGCGATCTCCCTTCCCGACGGACAGGTCGCTGCCTGTCTCTGGTCTTGCGGAGAGTTCGATCATCTATCTGGACCCTGCGCCTCAACTCGTGACAACAGACCCAGGGACGAGTGAGGAGATGCGGCGTCTCGTACGCAAGTTCGACCCGGCAGCCCGTGACGCGCGCAATCGTGCGCTCGGCAAGCTGGGTGAGGAAAAGGTCTACGAGGATGAAATGGCGCGACTGAGGCTGTGGGGCCGAGAGGATCTCGCCAGGAAGGTCGAATGGACGTCGGAAGTACGCGGTGATGGCGCGGGGTTTGACATCCGGTCATTCGATGCCAGAGGGCGCGAACGACTGCTTGAAGTGAAGACAACGACCGGCACCCGCACCACGCCCTTCTTCATCTCCGAGAACGAGTTCAGCTTTTCTGAAGAACGACCCGATGCCTTCCGCCTCGTCCGGCTGTACCAGTTCGGGCACGAACCCGGCGGCTTCGAGCTCAGGCCGCCATTGGACAAGTCGGTGAACCTGAAACCAACCAACTATCGCGCGTCGTTCTGAAGTGCATTCGCGGCGGAAAATCTTGTGTGAATGACAGGATTTGCTAAAAATCTGGCAACAGCTCACGGGAGAAACCAGATGGCGACCATGAATGTTTCCCTGCCCGACACCATGAAGATGTGGGTCGAGGAGCAGGCGAGAAGCGGGCAGTACAGCAACGCGAGTGACTATATCCGTGACCTGATTCGACATGATCAGGCGAACAGGACAACGGAACATCTGGCCGACCAGCTACGTGAAGGTCTTGCGGATGTGAGATCCGGCAATCTGCGACCCGCCGACGATGTTCTTGATCGTCTGGAACAGTCGCTCCGGGGTGAATAGCAGGCGCGGATGCAGTGCCTCTTCACCTATCGCGCAGACAGGGATCTGGCAGAGATTGGTCGTTTCATCGCGTCGGATGACGTCTCCAGAGCAATGTCCTTTGTCGCGGAGGTGCGGCAGGCCTGTCGGAGACTCACGGAACAACCCAAAGCAAATCCGGTCGCAGTGACGCTTGATGGCAATCGACTGCGCAGGCTGGTGTTCGGGCGCTACCTCATCTTCTATCTGGTCGAAACCGACAGGGTTGTCATCGTTCGCGTCTTGCATGGTGCCCGGGACATAGGGCGTATCCTGTCACAACCGTAGTACGGTGTCCGTCGCCCTTCCCCTCAACACTCCACCATGCTGACCGGGATGCGCAGGGCGAGGCCGCCGAGGGAGGTTTCCTTGTAGGTGGCGGCCATGTCGCGGCCGGTCTCGCGCATGGTCTCGATGACCTGGTCCAGGCTGACGAAATGGGTGCCGTCGCCCTTCAGGGCCAGGCGGGCGGCGTTGATGGCCTTGATCGCGCCCATGGTGTTGCGTTCGATGCAGGGGATCTGCACCAGCCCGCCGATGGGATCGCAGGTGAGGCCCAGGTTGTGCTCCATGCCGATTTCCGCCGCGTTCTCCACCTGCTCGTTGGTGCCGCCCAGCACGGCGGCGAGACCGCCCGCGGCCATGGAGCAGGCGACGCCGACTTCGCCCTGACAGCCGACCTCCGCCGCCGAGATCGAGGCGTTGAGCTTGTAGAGGCTGCCGATGGCGGCGGCGGTGAGCATGAACTTCACGACGCCGGCGTCGGAGGCGCTGTTCACGAAGCGGGTGTAATAGGCCAGCACGGCGGGGATGACGCCTGCCGCGCCATTGGTGGGCGCGGTGACGACCCGGCCCCCGGCCGCATTCTCCTCGTTCACCGCCAGGGCATAGAGGTTGATGTAGTCCATCACCGTCAGCGGGTCCTTCATGCTCGCCTCCGGCCTGGCCAGCAGGGACTGATGGATGGCACGGGCGCGGCGTTTCACCTTCAGCCCGCCGGGCAGCAGACCGGTCTCCCGACAGCCACGCTCGATGGAGCTTTCCATCACCTGCCAGATCTCGAGCAGGCGCGCTGAAACATCAACATCGGGACTGATCGTCGCCTCGTTGGCAGCCATCATCTCCGCGATGCTGAGCCCTGTCGCCTGACCGCGTTCCAGCAGTTCGACGGACCCGGCGAAAGGGTGCGGCACCGCGATGTTGCGCCCTGCCCAGGCGGGAGTCTCGCCGCGCATCTCCGCTTGGTCCTGAATGAAACCGCCACCGATGGAGAAGATGACCTCCCGGTGCAGTTCCGCGCCTGCGGCATCCTCGGCGACGAAGACCATGCCGTTCGGATGCTCGGGCAGGCTTTCGGTCAGCAGGAAGTCGAGGTCGCGGCGGGGTTCGAAGCCGATCTCCACCTGTCCATCGAGCAGCATCCGTCCGCTCTCGCGAATCTGCGCCACCATGCGTTCGGCGTCGTCCGCGTCCACCCTGTCCGGCACCTGGCCCGCCAGCCCGAGGATCAGCGCCTTGTCGGTGGCATGGCCGAGGCCGGTCAGCGCGAGGGAGCCATAGAGGTCGACACGTACTCGCGCCGTGGCCTCTGTCAGCGCGCGGCTGTCCAGTGCGTCAAGGAACCGGCGCGCGGCCCACATCGGGCCAACGGTGTGGGAACTGGACGGGCCGATGCCGACCTTGAACATGTCGAAGACGCTGATGGTCATGGGTGCAGCCTCCTGAGCGCGCGGGCCCTACCCTAGCGTCATTGTGCTTCCGGGGGGGCGGTCCATGCACGGCGCGGACGGCAACAATACCGACATCGCGGTTTGACCATCGCCGCTGCGGGGGCATAGGTTCGCCGCAGACGGAACATTTGGGGAGAACCGGTCGTGACCTTGCCTCTGGAAGGACTGACGGCGTACGAATTCGGCAGCAATGTCGCGGGGCCTTTCGCGGGGTCGATCCTGGCGGAACTGGGGGCGACACTGATCAAGGTGGAGCGGCTGGAGGGTGACGACGCCCGCGTCTGGGGACCGCCGTTCGCCGATGACGGCACGGCGACGATCTTCCACGCCCTGAACCGCAACAAGCGCTCCATCACCGTTGACCTGAAGGACCAGGCGGCACTGGACGATCTGAAGGCACGCATTGCCGCCGATGGCGACATCGTGGTGCAGAACATGCGCCCCGGTGCCATGGCGCGGCTGGGACTGGATGCAGAGACCCTGCTGGGCCTCAATCCGCGCCTGATCGTCTGCAACCTGCATGCCTTCGGTGCCAGCGGCCCCTTGAAGGACCGCCCCGGCTACGACGCGCTGATGCAGGCATTCGGCGGCATCATGTCCGTGACGGGGGAGGAGGGGCGCCCGCCGGTGCGGTGCGGTATCTCCGTCATCGACATGGGCACCGGCATGTGGTGCGCCATCGGGATCCTCTCCGCCCTGCTGCGGCGCGGCGTGACGGGCAAGGGCGGGGTGGTCGACGCCGCCCTGTTCGAGACCGCGGTGCAGTGGATGACTTTCTATTCCGCCGATGCGCAGGTCACCGGCAAGTCACCGACCCGGCACGGCTCCGGCGTGCGCGGCATCGCGCCCTATGAGGCATTCGAATGCGCCGACGGCTATCAGATCGTCGCCGCCTCCAACGACCGGCTGTTCTTCAAGCTGGCTGATGCGCTGAACCACCCGGAATGGAAGACCGACCCGCGCTTCGCCACCAATCCGCAGCGCGACGCGCACAGGGTGGAACTGAAGACCATGCTGACCGGCATCTTCCTGCGCGAACCCCGCAGTCACTGGCAGGGCATTCTGGATGAGGCCGGGGTGCCAAGCGCCCCGACCCAGACAACGCAGGAAGTGATGGCCCATCCGCAGACGATTGCCTCGGGCATGATCCAGCACCTGACCGGTTATCCGCTTGGCCTGATCGGCCTACCGCTGCAGTTCGACGGCAACCGCCCCGGCCTGCGCAGCAGCGCGCCTGGCCTGGGTGAGGCCAATGCGGAGGTCCTTGGCGGCGATTGAATGGTAGTTGATCGCTGACCCCGGCCGGCCCTCTCCCCCTCCCGACCACCCTTTAGGATAATCCCGTGG
>BQJF01000078.1 GCA_021604565.1 Minwuia thermotolerans
TCGGCCAGCATCAGGGTGCAGTAGGGACCGGCGAGAACCCGGGTCAGGTCGATGACGGTGATCCCGGCCAGCGGGCCACCACGTTCCGATGCAGCAAGCGTCATGGGTCAGCCAAGTTCCTTCAGTTTGCGCGCCGCCTCGACGGCGAAATAGGTCAGCACACCGTCGCACCCGGCCCGCTTGAAGCCCAGCAGGCTTTCCAGCATCACCCGCTCCAGATCCAGCCAGCCATTACCTGCCGCCGCCTGCAGCATCGCGTATTCACCGGACACCTGATAGGCGAAGGTCGGCACACCGAATGTCGTCTTCACCCGATGGCAGAGGTCGAGATAGGGCATGCCGGGCTTCACCATCACCATGTCCGCGCCCTCGGCAATGTCCAGCGCCACCTCCCGCATCGCCTCGTCGCCATTGGCCGGATTCATCTGGTAGGTCGCCTTGCTGGCCTTGCCCAGATTGGCCTGCGAACCGATGGCATCCCGGAACGGACCGTAGAAGGCGGAGGCATACTTGGCCGCGTAGGACATGATCATGCTGTTGACATGCCCCTCGCGCTCCAGCGCCTCCCGGATCGCGCCGACGCGCCCGTCCATCATGTCGGAGGGGGAGATGATGTCGGCCCCCGCCTCCACCTGGTTCAGCGACTGCCGCACCAGTATCCCGACCGTCTCGTCATTGGTGACATAGTCATCGCGGATCACGCCGTCATGGCCGTGGGAGGTGAAGGGATCCAGCGCCGCGTCACACAGGATGCCGATCTCCGGCACCTCCGCCTTCACCGCGCGGATCGCGCGGCAGACGACATTGTCCGGGTTGGTCGCTTCCGACCCCTCGGCATCCTTCTTCGCCGGGTCCAGCGCCGGGAACAGGGCAATGGCGGGGATGCCGAGCGCCGCCGCCTCCGCCACCGCGGCAGGCAGGCTGGCCACGTCATAGCGACGGACGCCGGGCATGGCCGCCACATCCTCGATACCCGATCCCTCATGCACGAACAGGGGCCAGATGAAATCCGCCGGGGTCAGCACCTGTTCCGACACCATCCGCCGGGTCCAGTCCTCAGCCCGGGTGCGCCGCATCCTGACTCGCGGGTAGGCACCGAGCGCCAGCGGATCGCGATGCGCGCGCGCCAGGGTCAGGGTCTCGTCATTCATCGCTCTACCTTCCGTCAGTCCGCAGGATCGGGCGACGATAGACCATTTCCCGCCGTGACGGAATCACGGGCACACTTTCCGCGAGGGCAATTCATCCTTGCAAACAGAGGTAGTTGCCCCTGACAATGAACCGGCCTGCCGGGGATGAAACCAGGCGGGGAGGAATGGTCGCGAGAAATGACGGCCGTCCGTTGGGGAAAACACAAGGAAACATCCAATGAAGAAATCCCTCTTTGGTGCCAGCCTGGGCCTTGCCCTGTTCGCTGCTGGCAGCGTGATGGCGGGCAGCCATGCCGCATCCGAATGCAAGCCCTCGAAATGGGGTGCCGACGACCAGATCGGTTCCGCGAACCATGTGACGCCCGACCAGGTCCTGATGGCCTCGAAGCTGGTGAAGACGGGCAATTCGCACCCGCTCGGCATCGTCATCGACAGCTCCACCCCGGCCTTCCCGCCGCGCGGTCTGATGCTGCAGGTGGTCTCCCCCGGTCAGGCCGGCGGTAATCGGCTGACCCAGTTCGGCTACGAAGCCATCTACAATGACGACATCGCACAACTCTGGTTCGGTATCGGCCCGCAGATCGACGGTCTCGGCCATCTGGGCGAGAAGGGCATGTACTACAACTGCAACTCTGACACCGAGATTGCGCAGGTCACCGGTCTGACGAAGCTGGGTGTCCACAACATCCCGCCGCTGGTGGGCCGTGGCGTGCTGATCAACATGGCGAAGCACTTCGGCGTGGAGGTCATGGAGGCCGGGCAGTCCTTCGGTTCCGCCGATATCCGTGCCGCAGCGGAGGCGCAGGGCGTCGAGATCCGCACCGGTGACGTGGTCCTGTTCCACACCGGCTGGACCGACGGCAAGCTTGCATCCGACCCGCAGGCTTGGGTCAGCGGCGAACCGGGCATGAACAACGAGGCAGCGGTTTATCTCGCCGCCCAGGACGTCATGGCCGTGGGTGCGGACACGTGGGGCCTGGACTCCGTGCCGCCTGCAGAAGGGGACAAGCTGTTCTACGGTCACGTGACCCTGCTGAAGGAGAACGGGATCTACATTCTGGAGACCATGAACACGGGTCGTCTGGCCGAGGAAGGCGTGACCGAGTTCATGTTCGTCCTGGGTCAGGCCCGGATCAAGGGCACGGTCCAGATGATCATCAATCCGGTGGCCCTCTGGTAAGGGACGCCACTTTCGGGTTACGGAAAAGGGGAGCCGGTGGCTCCCCTTTTTCATTTCAGGATCGGACGCCTGACCATGCAGGAAAGCCAGACCCGCAAGATCGCCATCCTTGGCGCCCCCGTTGATTCCGGGGCCAGCCTGCGCGGTTGCCAGATGGGACCGGATGCCATGCGCATCGCCGGGATGGGAGAGGCGCTGCAGGAACTGGGGCATGAAGTCCGCGACTTCGGCAACGCCGAGCCTGCGCCGCTGGCGCGGGAGGTGCCGGAACGGGGCCGTGCCCGCAACATTGCCATGACCGCCGCCTGGACCGAGAGCCTGATGGATCACGCGACCCGGATCGCCGATGCGGGCTGGACACCGGTCTTCGTCGGCGGCGACCACAGTCTCGCCATCGGCACTGTCGCCGGCATCGCCCGCCACGCCGCAACACAGGGCCGGGAACTGTTCGTGCTCTGGCTCGACGCCCACGCCGACTTCAACACGCTGGAGAGCTCGGAATCAGGCCATACCCACGGCATGCCCGTCGCCATGTTCTGCGGCATCGACGGCGCGGAGGTCTATGGCGCGCCGCTGGAACACCCGGTCAATCCCCGCAATGTCACCATGATGGGCATCCGCTCCGTCGACGAGACCGAACATGACCTGGTGCTGGACAACAACATCGACATTCATGACATGCGTGCGGTGGACGAGATCGGTTTCGCCGGGCTGACGCGGGCCTTCATCGACCGGGTCAGGGCGGTCAACGGCCTGCTGCATGTCAGCCTGGACGTGGATTTCCTGGACCCGGACGTGGCCCCCGGCGTCGGCACCACCGTCCCCGGCGGCGCCACGGTTCGGGAGGCTCATCTGATCATGGAACTGCTGCATGACAGCGGCCTCGTCACTTCCGTCGACCTGGCCGAGATCAACCCCTATCTGGACGACCGGGGCAAGACTGCCCGCCTGATGCGCGACCTCACAGCCAGCCTGTTCGGTCGCCGTGTCATGGGCCGCCCGCCCCGGCGGCGCTGAAGCGACCGTTCAGACCGCAGGACCGCAGGCGTGACCTCAGCGCCGCGTCGGCAGCAGCGCCGAGAGGGCGACGGCCAGGATGGCGATGACGGCAGAGGCTGCGAAGCCGGGTCCGAATCGGCCAGTCAGCTCGGCCAGCGCGCCTGCGCCCACTGGCCCCACGGCCTGACCTGCGGCGAAGATCAGCGTGATGACGGCCAGTGCGCCCGCCGCACGCTCCGGCCCCACCTGATCCCCGGCAGCGGCGGCCATGATGGTCGGCACGCTCCAGGCCGAGATGCCGAAACAGACGACGGACGCGAACAGCGCCACCTCGCCGAAGCCACCCGCCACCAGCGCGAAGGCGAGCGCCTGGGCCAGCGATGACGCCATCAGACCGCCGCGCCGCCCGATGCGATCCGACAGGCCACCGAAAAGGGCGCCCGAGAAGATCGAACAGAAGCCGACGATGCTCCAGACCTGCCCGGCCTGGGCGGCGTCCATTCCCCGTTCGTCGATCATCGTGGTGACGATGAAGGTCGTGTAGACCATGTAGGTGATGCCATAGCAGGCGTAGATGATGCCCAGATGCAGCAGCACCAGCCAGCCGCGACGGGGCGGCGGCGATCCGGCAACCGGCGGCGGGGCCGGTGTACCATAGGGTTTCAGGCCGATCCGGGCGGGACTGTCACGCAGGCCGAGGAGGCAGGCCAGCAGGGTCACGGCGGCGATCATGGCGAACAGCAGCCAGCCCACCTGCCAGCCCGCGAACCCGGCAACCGGAAACAGCGCCGGCACCAGCAGACCCGAAAGCACGATGCCGATACCGGCCCCGGCCAGCATGGTGCCCGCCGCGCGTCCGCGATGCGATGCCTCGAACCAGCTCGACGCCAGGCTCATGGCCGGAACATAGGCCCCGCCCGCGCCCATACCGGTCAGCGTATAGAGCACCAGCAGGGGTTCGAACCGGGTGACCATGGCCATGCCGACCATACCGATGGTCAGAATCAGCAGGCCTGCCAGGATCATCACCCGCTGGCCGACCGCACGCACGATGCGCGGCACCCCCAGCACCATCACCAGATAGCCGACGAAATAGCTGGTGCCGAGCAGCCCGCCCTGGGCGTAATCGAGCCCCACATCCGCGCTGATCCCGGGCAGCAGCATGCCGAACGCGAAGCGCGCCAGGCCGAGGCAACAGCCGACGACCAGCGCACACAGAATGACGATCACCCACGCGCGATGCATGGCAGCCCCTTGCCGACAGCGAATCCCCAGTCGGCATCTTCCCATGGTGGCAACTGCTGGCCTACCCTCGCCGTGCACAGGGGGAGGAACTGTCCATGCGGGTCGGAGTCGAGGTCGGCGGAACATTCACGGATCTGGTGGCCATCGGCGACGACGGTCGCCTGCAGGTGACCAAGGTCCCCTCCACCCCCGCACGACCTGACGAGGGCGCGCTGAACGCCATCGACAGCGCGGGGCTGGACCTGTCGCAGGTGGAGGATCTGGTGCATGGCTCCACCGTTGCCACCAACGCGATCCTGGAACGCAAGGGCGCGCGGGTGCTGATGGTGGTGACCGAAGGGACACGCGACATCCTGCTCATCCAGCGCCACAACCGCCGCCGCATCTATGACCTGTTCTACGAAAAGCCCGAACCGGTAGTGCAGCGCCGCGACGTGATCGAGGCTCCGGAACGGATCGATGCCACGGGCGCCGTTGTCGATGCACTGGATCTGGACGTCACCATGTCCCGGATCGCGGAGCGCCTCGAAACCGCCGAATCCGATGGCGATGCCTATGGTGCCGTCGCGATCTGCCTGCTGAACGCCTATGTCGAGCCGACGCACGAGCAGGCCGTGGCCGATGCCGTGCGCAAGCGGTTCCAGAACCAGAAGGTCACCATCTCCTCCGACGTCTGCCGCGAGTTCCGGGAGTACGAGCGCGCATCGACGACCGCGCTCGCCGCTTATGTGCAGCCGGTGATCGATGCCTATCTCGGCCGCTTCGGCGAGGCACTGAGCGCGCGCGGCCACCGGGGCCGGTTCTCGGTCATGCAGTCCAACGGTGGACGCCTGCCCGCAGCAGGCATGGCCCGCTCCGCCATCACGGCCCTGTTCTCGGGTCCGGCGGCAGGGGTCGTCGGTGCCACCCGCCAGGCACTGCGGTCCGGGTTCGGCAATATCATCACCTTCGACATGGGCGGCACCTCCACCGATGTCTGTCTGGTACGGGACGGCCAGCCGGATCTGGCGGCGGCCACGGAGATCGATGGCCTGCCGGTGAAGACGCCGGTCATAGATATCGCCACGGTGGGCGCAGGCGGCGGCTCCATTGTCTGGATCGACGATGGCGGTCTGCTGCGGGTCGGACCGGAGTCAGCGGGTGCTGATCCGGGACCCGCCTGCTATGGCCGCGATGGCCAGCGGCCGACGATCACGGATTGTCACCTGATCCGTGGCACCATCCGCGCCGAGACCTTTCTGGGCGGCACCATGCAGCTCGACCGGGCGGCGGCCGAGGCCGTGATCGGTCCCATCGCCACCCAGCTCGGCCTGTCGGCGGTGGAAGCAGCGGATGCGGCGATCCGGGTGGCGGAAGCGAACATCGTCCGCGCGATCCAGCGCATCTCCACCGAACGCGGCCACGATCCGCGCGATTTCGCCCTGCTGCCCTTCGGCGGTGCCGGACCCATGCTGGCCTGCCGGGTGGCGGAGGATCTGGGCATCCATACCGTGCTGGTGCCCCCCGCAGCCGGCGTGCTTTCGGCCTATGGCCTGCTCGCCTCCGACTTCGTGCACTTCGAGAGCCGCACCCATCAGGTGCGGCTGGAGGCCGTGAATGAAGCCGAGATCGGGGGCGTGATCGCCGAGGTTGGTGCGGCAGCAGCGGCGCATCTGCGCGATCTGGGCCTTGAAGGTGAGGTCGGGCTGAAGCGCAGCCTGGACATGCGCTATGTCGGTCAGGCCTTCGAGATTCCGGTGGACCTGGGCGATCGCGGACCTGACGAACTGGATACGGACACCATCCGCGCCCTGTTCGAGGCAGCGCACCACCGCGTCTTCGAATTCGACAAGGCCGGTGGCTCGGCCATCGAGATCGTGGCCTTCCGGGCCGGGGCCGCCGTGTCGCCGGGGGCACAGCCGGACCTGTCAGGCGATGCTGCGGCAACCAGTATTGCCGACCGGACCGCGTTCTTCGAACGGGGCCGGCAGCACGCCGACGCTCCCTGCACCACGCGGCCGGGGGAAGGTGTCGGGATCGCCGGTCCCGCGCTGGTGGAAGATGGCACATCCACGATTCTGGTGGCCGACGGCTGGCGCGGCGCGGTGGATTCCGCACATAATCTGATCCTGCGGCTGGAAGAGGAGACGACGGATGCCTGATACAGCACTGAACCCTGTCTCGGCGGTCGATCAGGCCATCATTACCCAGGCCCTGATCGCTGCCGCCCACGAAATGGGCGTGAAGCTGATCCGCTCCGCTCATTCGACCATCGTGCGGGAGGCGGAGGACTGTTCCTCCGCGATCCTGGATGCCAGGGGCAATGTCGTGGCGCAGTCGGAACTCATTCCGCTGCAGCTCGGCTCCATCGCCCACACCTTTGGCCCCTGCGCGAAGATCACCCCGCCGGAGACACTGCAGGAAGGTGACTTCTACATCACCAATGATCCCTACAACGGCGGTCAGCATCTGCCGGACGTGTTCCTGTTCTCCCCCATCTTCATCGCGGGGCGGCTGATCGGGTTCTCCGCAACCGTGGCCCACCACATCGATCTGGGCGGCGGCGCACCGGGACTGAACCCCAACGCCACCGATGTGCATCAGGAAGGCATCATCTTCCCGCCATCGCGCTGGAACCTGGACCGCGACTGGCGCAACGACGGGGCGCTACAACGCATGGTACGGGCCAATATCCGCATGCCGGACCATACCATCGGCGATTTCGAGGCGCAGTTTGCCGCCAACCAGATCGGCATCGAACGGGTGCGCGACCTCTGCGCCCGGCATGGCACCGACCGTGTGGAGAGCGCCATGACAGGCATGCTCGACTATGCCGAACGGCGGATGCGCGCGGCGCTGGAGGCGGTGCCGGACGGCACCTACCACGGCGAGGATTTCCTGGACGACGACGGGCAGGGCAGCGGGCCGCTGCGCATCGCCGCCACCGTCACCGTGAAGGGTTCGGACATTGCCGTGGATTTCGACGGCAGCAGCCCGCAGGTGAAGACCAACATCAACAGCCCCTTCGCCTCCACCGTTGGTGCGGCCCTGTCTGTCATCAAGTCGGCGCTGACCTCCGCCGACCTGCCGTTCAATACCGGCTGCGCACGCGCGGTGACAATCACCGCCCCGCACGGATCGATCCTGAACCCGATCTACCCGGCGCCGGTTCGGGCACGGCTGCTGCCCACCTATCGCGTCTTCAACGCGGTGATGAAGGCCCTGGCCCAGGCGGTCCCGGACCGGGTCATCGCCAGTGGCTATGACACCACCTACGCCTGCTGTCTCAGCCACCTGGGACCGAAGGGATACAACATCTATCTGGAGATCTTCGGCGGCGGCTATGGCGCCGGACCGGCCAACGACGGCTGCAACGCGGTCGACAGCCCACTGTCGAACTGCGGCAACATCCCGATCGAGGCCCAGGACATGGCCTATCCCTTCTTCCGGGTGCGCGACTACAGCCTGGTCGCCGGATCAGGCGGCGAGGGGCGTCACCGGGGCGGTCTGGGGTTCCAGCGCATCTACGAGATCACCGCCGACAACGTGACCTTCGCCGCCTATGGCGACCGCTTCGACATCGCGCCGGAAGGCCTGTTCGGCGGCGCGCCCGGCGGCAAGGCGGAGGTATGGATCGAACGCGCAGGTGAAAAGGTCGAATTGCCGTCCAAGACGAGCATGCCACTGCTGCGCGGCGACCTGCTGGTGGTCAGGACCGGTGGCGGCGCAGGTTATGGTCCGGCGGGGGACCGCGATGCCAGGCACACGGCACGGGATCTGACCGACGGTTACATTCTGGCGTGACAGGCTGTCCGGGATAACAGGCCCGTCCATCACCTGATGGTACCGGACCCTGCTCCGGTCACTTTCTTGCGCCGGAGGGCGTGAGACCCATGCTGTTCAGGCGGCGGGTCAGATGGCCGTTCAGTCGCCTGTCATCCCCGATGGCCGTGCGCGCGTGCACCACCAGTTCCTCGACGGGGATGATGCCATCCACAAAGGCTTCGGGTTCGTAATAGATCGCCTTGCGGATCAGGGCGTAGTGGCGCTGCTGTTCTGCTACCGACAGGCTGTCCCAGAACCTGAGGCCGAGACTGAAGCGGGACGGAGCGAACCGGCTGCTGAACGGCCCGTCGTTCAGGGCATGAAGGGTGTAGCGCTCGGCATCCTTTTCCCGCCCCGACTTCAGCGCGGCATAGGCCCGTGCATGCCAGACCTCGCTGCCGACGGGACGCAGGGCGAGGGACTTCCTGGCCGCGAATTCGGCATCGAGCAGGGTCCGCATCCGCAACAGGAACCGGCGCTCCACACTTGCAGTCTCGACGGCGACGGCGGCCCTGTGGGTCAGCAGCTCCGCGCGCGTGAACAGGCGCGACATGGGGACATCGGCAATATCCGGCTCGGTCAGCACCGGCAGCGCGGGTATTGCGCGGGCAGCAAACAGGCCGAACAGAATCACGACCCCGAACAGGACCAGCGGCAGCGCGATACGCTTCACCTGCCGCCCACCCTTCCCCGCTGCCGTTCGTGATGTCGTCGCCATGATGCTCCTCAGCCCGCGCCAGGATCCGGTCCCAAAGCAAGGCTCCCTAGCACACATGAAACCGGAAGGCAGCAAGGCCGGGCGCGAAAAATCTGCACCATTGTGGCGCGCGCCCGAAACTGGCATCAGAAGCAGGCCGGAACGACCGGTGCCGTCTGCAACAACCCTCAGGGAACCCGATCAATGAGGCTCTATGACAGCCGCAAGCGCATTCTGGTCACCGGCGGCGCCGGATTTGTCGGCTCGCACCTGTGTGACCGCTTGCTGGAACAGGGGCACGAGGTGCTGTGTGCAGACAATCTGTTCACCGGCACGAAACGCAATATCGAGCATCTGCACAATCATCCGCGCTTCGAATTCATGCGCCATGACGTGACCTTCCCCCTCTATGTCGAGGTTGACGAGATCTACAATCTCGCCTGCCCGGCCTCACCGGTTCACTATCAGCACGACCCGGTGCAGACGACCAAGACCTCGGTCCACGGTGCGATCAACATGCTCGGCCTTGCCAAGCGGCTGGACTGCAAGATCCTGCAGGCCTCCACCAGCGAGGTCTATGGCGACCCGCAGCAGCATCCGCAGACGGAAGACTACTGGGGCCACGTCAATCCGATCGGTGTCCGGTCCTGTTACGACGAGGGCAAGCGCTGCGCGGAAACCCTGTTCTTCGACTATCACCGCCAGAACGGACTGGCGATCAAGGTGGCGCGGATCTTCAACACATACGGGCCGCGCATGCATCCGAAGGACGGGCGCGTGGTGTCGAACTTCATCTGGCAGGCCCTGAACGGCTCACCCATCACCATCTATGGCGACGGCAGCCAGACACGGTCGTTCTGCTATGTCGATGACCTGGTGCGGGGGCTGATCAGCCTGATGGAGACCGACGACAGCGTCACCGGGCCGATCAACATCGGCAATCCGGGCGAGTTCTCGATCCTGGAACTGGCGGAAAAGGTACTGGGACAGATCGGCGGCGATTCGCGCCTGGTGCGCGAACCCCTGCCGTCAGACGACCCGCTGCAGCGCTGCCCCGACATCACGCGCGCCCGCAACCTGCTGAACTGGGAACCGACGATCCCGCTGGCCGAGGGCCTGGTACCGACAATCGCCTATTTCCGCGAGCTGCTGGCGGAGCATGAGGCGATGGCCGGATAGGTCTCGGGTGCCGGGAGGCCGAAGCCCGCGCCGCACCAGCCGGGTATCCGGCAGTTACTGGATGACGATGCGCGGGCCTTTCCTGCCGCCGGAAAGCTGTTCGTCGATCTTCTCCGCCACCCGGTCAGCGATGCCGCGATAGATCATCGCGTGCGGACCATCGGGATCGGCTGAGACGATGGGACGCCCGTCGTCCGAAGTCTCGCGGATCGACATGTGCAGCGGGATCTCCCCGATGAAGTCGGTACCAAGCTCGGCCGCCGTTTCCCGCGCGCCGCCATGACCGAAGATTTCGGACCGCTCGCCACAGCTCGGGCAGAGGAAATAGCTCATGTTCTCGATGATGCCGAGCACCGGCACATCCACCTTGCGGAACATCGCCAGACCCTTGCGGGCGTCGATCAGGGCAATGTCCTGCGGCGTCGAGACCACGACGGCGCCTGTCAGCGGCACCCGCTGCGCCATGGTCAACTGCGCGTCGCCGGTGCCCGGGGGCATGTCGACGATCAGAACGTCCAGTTCCCCCCAGTTCACTTCCCGCAGCAACTGTTCCAGCGCGCTCATCACCATCGGGCCACGCCAGATCATCGGTGTGTCGCCCTCGATCAGGAAGCCGATGGACATGCAGACGATGCCGTGATTGCCCATCGGGTCGATGGATTTTCCGTCCGGTGAATGCGGCTTGCCCGACAGGCCCATCAGACGCGGCACCGACGGGCCATAGATATCGGCATCCAGCAGCCCGACCTTCTTGCCCTGCTTCGACAGCGCCACGGCCAGGTTGACGGCTGTCGTCGATTTTCCGACCCCGCCCTTCGCCGATGCAACCGCGACTATGGACTTCACGCCGGGCACGCCCTGCTTCTGCGGCGGCTTCGGGCCGGAGGCCTGCTGCGGCTTCGCGCCGCCCGGGGCCGGGCCGCCTGCCGGCGCGCCGCCGCGCCCCGCACCCTGCGGATTGTGAGCCGTCAGCACGGCGGTGACGGAGGTAACACCGGGCAATGCCATCACGGCGTTCTCGCAGGCGACGCGCAGGGGTTCCTTGGCCGCGCCCTTCGCCGGATCAACCTCGACCGCGAAGCCGACATTGCTGCCCTTCACCACCAGACCGCTGATCATGCCTGCCGAAACCACGTCCTGGCCGACGTCCGGGTCGACCACCCCGGCCAGTGCCTGACGTACCTGCGCTTCGGAAATATCCGCCATCGTTGAAAAACTCCGCCTTGCCACCGATATCGCACCAATGGACACTGTTGCCCCGTCGGGTTTGCTCCCGCCGGGCCAACGTCATATAACGCGCCTGCGGTGCCCCCGAAAGGGGCGGACGGCAGACAGATTTCCTCGATCATGTGACACGAGAAGCAAGGGACGGCAGATGCCCTGGAATAATCAAGGCGGCGGAAGCGGCAACGGCGGCGGCGGATGGCAAGGCGGCGGTGGAAACCGCGGCCCCTGGGGACAGGGACCATCCGGCGGGGGCCAGGGCGGCGGCGGTGGCGGGGCCGGTGGCCCCGGACCGAATATCGAGGACCTGATCAAGCAGGGTCAGGACCGCCTGAAGCGGTTCACCCCCGGTGGCGGCAGCGGTGGCCGTCTCGGCGTCATCGTTGTCCTGCTGCTCATTATGGTGATCTGGCTCGGCAGCGGCTTCTATCGCGTCGATACGTCCCAGCAGGGCGTCGTGCTGCGCTTCGGTGAGTGGGTCGATACCACTGACCCGGGTCTGAACTATCACCTGCCAGCCCCCATCGAGACGGTTCTTCTGCCCGAAGTCACCCGGGTGCAGCAGCTTGATGTCGGCTTTCAGCGCCTCGGCACCGACCGCCGTCGCGACCTGAAGGACGAGAGCCTGATGCTGACGGGCGACGAGAACATCGTCGACATCGACTTCACGGTGATCTGGCTGATCGGCGATGCCGGCCAGTTCCTGTTCAACATCGAAGCGCCGGAGGCAACGCTGAAGGCCGTGGCTGAAAGCGTGATGCGCGAAGTCATCGGTCGGCGACCGATTCAGGACGTGCTGACAGCGCAGAAACTGGTGATCGAACAGACTGTGCAGGAAAGCATCCAGCAGACGCTGGACGAGTATGGTGCCGGAATTCGCATCAGCGAAGTGAAGCTGCAGACGGTTGATCCGCCCGCAGAGGTCATCGACGCCTTCCGCGACGTGCAGGCGGCCAAGGCCGACCGGGCGCGGAAGATCAACGAGGCCCAGGGCTTCGCCAACTCCATCATTCCGGAAGCCCGTGGCCAGGCGGCCAAGGTTCTTGAAGAGGCGCAGGCCTACAAGGAACAGAAGATCGCCGAGGCCGAGGGTGAGGCGTCCCGCTACAGCGCCATCGTCAACGAATGGCGGACGTCGAAGGAAGTCACCAGCCGCCGTCTCTACCTGGAGACGATGGAAGAGGTCATGCGTGACATGAACAAGATCATCATCGAGCAGGGCGAGGAAGGCTCGGGCGTCGTGCCCTACCTGCCGCTCAACGAACTTTCCAACAAGAGCCGGGGGGCAAACTGATGAGCAAGGGTCTTATCGCACTTGCCGTCCTGGTCGCACTTGCCGGGATCGTGCTGTTCAGTTCGGTCTATACCGTGCACCAGACGCAACAGGCACTGTTGCTGCAGTTCGGCGCACCGCAGCGGATCGATACCGAACCGGGTATCCACTTCAAGATTCCGTTCGTGCAGGACGTGGTGCCGATCGAAAAGCGTATCCTGGCGCTGGATATCGAGCCGGAAGAGCTGATCACCAAGGATCAGAAGCGGATGGTCGTCGATGCCTTCAGCCGTTTCAAGATCACCGATCCGCTGCAGTTCTATCAGGCGGTACGCACCACCGGTCAGGCCCGTTCGCGGCTGCAGCCGATCCTGATCTCCAGCATGCGTGCCGTGCTGGGTGACGAGGAGTTCGTGACGCTGCTGTCCGGTGAACGCTCGACCCTGATGGCCAAGATCGCCGAGCAGATGAACCAGAAGGCCGGTGATTTCGGTGTCGAGATCGTCGATGTCCGCATCAAGCGCGCCGATCTGCCGGAAGCCAACAAGAACGCCATCTTCAACCGCATGCAGACGGAACGTCAGCGTGAGGCGCGCGAGGAACGGGCACTGGGTGACGAGGAAGCGCGGCGCATCACCGCCCGTGCCGAACGTGACCGGACGGTGCTTCTGGCCGAGGCGGAGAAGCAGTCGGAGATCCTGCGTGGTGAAGGCGACGGCGCCCGTGCCGCCATCTTCAACAATGTCGCCAACCGGGACCCGGAGTTCTACTCCTTCTACCGGTCGCTGCAGGCCTATCGTGCCGCGCTCAAGGGTGACGACACGACGATGGTGCTGAACCCGAAGTCGGACTTCTTCAGGTTCTTCGGTGACATCGGCAGTGTCCAGGGCGGCGCCGTACGCTGATCGGAGTTTGTCTGCGGACTGTTCCATGATCCCTCTCCCACCCGTCCATCCTGCAGGGATACACCTGAGGGTGGACGGGTGGCAGCGAGGGACGGAACAGGCCAACACAAGGGCTCCTTCATGATGGCACAGACCACTGAACAATCCCGTTGGCCCTGAACGGCCATGCAGGACTTCCTGATTGCACTGGCGCTGGTGGCGGTGATCGAGGGCGCGCTCTACGCCCTCTTTCCAGACGCCATGCGCCGATCGCTTGCCCTGGTCCTGTCACAACCCACTGAACGCATTCGCATGATCGGCCTGATCGCGGCCGCCTTTGGCGTCGGCATGGTCTGGCTGCTGCGCAGTTGACGCTTGCCCCCCGACTTAGTACGCTAGCTTATCAATTGGACGATCCCGGATGGGGCCGTCCGTCGAGGCTCGGGGGAGGTCAACATGCGGCGCGACCGGCAGCTGGAACTGATCAGGCGTCTTATGAAACATCAGGAAGAGGGCAGCACTGCTTACGCCCCGGAGCCCTGGCGCAATGAGTTGAGCGCCTATGTGGATCCGGTCCGGGCGGAGCGGGAGCGGGAAATCTTCTTCCACCAGCGCCCCCTGCCCTTCGGCCTGAGCGGGCGGCTGGCAGAACCCGGTGACTATGTGACCGACAACATCGACGGCAATCCGCTGCTGATCACGCGCGACAGGGATGGCACCGTCCGCGCCTTTCTGAATGTCTGCCGCCACCGCGGCGCTCCGGTGGCGGAGGGCTGCGGCAAGGCGAAGATGTTTGCCTGCCCCTACCATGCCTGGACCTACAATCTGGACGGCAGCCTGAAGGGTATTCCCGACGCCCGCAGCTTCGACGGTCTCGACAAGTCCGAGCTGGGCCTGACCGAGGTTCCGGCACTGGAGAAGGACGGCATGATCTGGGTCGGCCCACTGGACCGCACCACGCCCATGCCGGAAGATCCGATGGGATCAATGTCCGAGGAATTCGCTGAATGGAATTTCGGCAGTTACCACTTCTTCGGCAGCTATCGCATGGTGCAGCCGATGAACTGGAAGCTGGTGATCGACACCTTCCTGGAGACCTATCACATCAATGTGCTGCACAAGAACACCATCGCCCCCTACGTGCAGTCCAACCGCACGACCTTCGATGCCTTCGGCGACCATCACCGCATGGTGGCCCCGCGCAACACGTTCCCGTCCCTGAACGACATGCCGGAGGACGAGCAGGACCTGATTACCCATGCCGCCATCGTCTATGGCTTCTTTCCGACAATGATCGGTGTGGTACAGGGGGCGGCGAACATCGAGTTCTGGCGGGTCTGGCCCGACAAGCGCGGACCCGGCTGGTCAGTGATCGAGCTTTCCGCCTACGTGCCCGAAAAGCCGACGTCCGAGAAGGCCCGGAATTTCTGGCAGAAGAACATGCAGCTCGCCATCGACACGGTTGAATCGGAGGATTTCGAGCTTGGCCGCATCATCCAGCAGAACGCCGAGAACGGCGCGCCGGAGCATGTCGTCTATGGCCGCAACGAACCGGCGATGAGCCATTATCACAGCCGCATCCGTGCCCATCTCGGCCTCAATTCCAGCGTCTGAGTAACAGAACATGCGCCATGAAGATCAGGTCGCGATGATCCATCGCCTGTTCCGGCATATCGATGCAGGAACCACCAGCTATACCGACGAGACCGGTGCCAATCCGGTCAGCAGCTATACCTGTGCGGACCGGCTCGACCGGGAACGCCGGACCCTGTTCCGCGATACCCCGCTGCTGGTGGGTTTCAGCGGTCGGGTGGCGAAGGCCGGTGACTATGTCGTGGAGGAGATCGACGGACGCTCCATCCTGATCACGCGCGACCGGGAGGGTGCCGTGCACGCCTTCCACAACGTCTGCAGTCACCGCGCCGCGCCGGTTGCTCAGGGATCCGGCAATGCCCGGCGCTTCGTCTGTCCCTATCATGCCTGGACATACGGCCTGGATGGCACACTGCAGTCGATCCCTGACGGACGCAGCTTCGATGGGGTGTGCAAGTCCGCGCATGGCCTGAGCGAGATCCCGTCAGCGGAGAAGCATGGCCTGATCTTCATCCGGCCGGGCGGCGGCGATCCGATCGACGTGGACCGGCACCTTGCGGGGCTGGAGCGTGACATGGCCGCCTATGGCTTCGACCGGTTCCATCACTACCGCAGCCTGACCATCGAACGGCAGATGAACTGGAAGCTGTGCCCGGAGACCTTCATGGAGGGCTATCACCTGCAGTACCTGCACAGGGAATCGGTCGGCCCGATCTTCTTCTCCAACCTGATGGCCTTCGATTCCTTCGGTCCGCATACCCGCCTGACCCTGCCCCGCCGACGCATCATGGAACTGCGCGACCGGCCGGAAGAGGACTGGCGGCTGATCCCGGAGACGGCGATCATCTACAACTTCTTCCCCAACGTGACGATGGTGGTGCAGGCCGGTCACGTGGAGATGTGGCGCAGTTACCCCAGCGGTGACGCCACCGACCGCTGCAAGGTACAGGTCTCCGTCTTCACGCCGGAGGCCGTCGAGACCGAGAAGGCCAGGAAGTACTACGAAAAGAACATCGACCTGGCGATCCGCACCGTCGACGGGGAGGACTTTCCCCTCAGCGAGGCCATCCAGTCCGGCCACGCCGCCCGCGCACATGAAACCCTGATCTACGGCCGCAACGAACCCGCCCTGACCCACTTCCACGCCAGCCTGAACGGGGCACTGGGGGCGTGAGGGTCTCTTTGGGCGCGTGCCCCTTGGTAGAAGACATCCGCAACGGTTCACATAGGTACAGCAGCAGCACTAGCGAAGGTGCGGTGTGCGAGGGGGAATAAATAGTGTTCCCTCAATCCGGCGGGCGTCACCTGATCCATGCCGTCCGATTCGGTAAGCACCTCGCCACGAACCTGGCCAATGGCCATGCAGTCGAACAAATTATGGATCTCTGCCAAGTGCTGCATGGCCGTCGGCGGCGCACTATCCTCGTCGAACTCTTCGGCGTGGGTGGCAATGGCCGATCAGAGCTCAATACCTGTCTTCTCTGAAATCTGTTTCTTCGCAAACCCTATTGCCAAGGCGCTCAAAAGGTCGAGCGAGAAGCCGCCAGCCGCCAAAGCGCCCTCCTTGGTCCTGGCCCAGATTTCGGGATCACGAATGGTGTTGAGGAACTCATGCCCCGCCCAAGTCAGACCGAACGGATAGACGACAATCAGGCGATCGGGATTAGTTGTGCTGCGTGAAGCTTCAAACCTAATGAACCCAGCTTCAGCCAACAGAATTAGATGATGCCCCACTGCATATTGATCCTTGTCCGGGCAGATTTCGAGAACCTCCTCCTTCGGCTCCGCCTCAATAGCGAGAAGAACCTCTCGCACCAAGTCCATGTCGCGCTTCATGGAGACCCTGTCGGCACGCCGCGCATAAACCTTCGAAGACGCGCCCGATCTTCACCTAGAAGCAAAAATCCCATAGTCGGATAAGGGGACGGCATGACCTTTCGGGTCCGCCCCTCTGGCACAAACCGCATCAGAAAAGAGATTGCCGGGTTCAATCGCCGAAGCGGCCAGCCTAACGCTTCCTCCATAGCCGGCATGTGAGAAAGCGCGTCATCCTCGAGCATCTGTCGGGCTAGTTCGGCTGCATCTTGCTCCGTTCGCCAGCCCATTACGTGCTCGTCGACAATCTCGTAGAATCCCGCACTGACCCTGAAGCGCCATGCGCCAATGACCCGGTCGATATCCACCAGCCCATAATCGGCCAACTCGTGGATTGCATCCTCTACTTCCTGTCGAGGCGTATCGGGCACCAATGCGCACGCATCGCCTAATTCGTAGAGCCGCTCCCGCCAGCCGTTCGGGCAATCCCTCGCGAGAGCTGCCAACAGCTTGGCAGCCACCCCTTCAATCGCGACAGTCTCACCTTGGAGAACTTGGTCATGCGCATTGAGGCGATCATCATGTGCATTGACACGATCCGTTACATGATCTTCCCAGTTCTCTCGTGACACATCTTCAGCCGAAGGGTGGGTCGCTTGATAGAGACGCGCCACTCCAGCCGTCAACGGCGTAGCCTGGGCTGCCGCCTCCACTACGGCACGGCCAATCCTGCGTTTGGGGTCACGCGCTGGCGGATCCAAGGGCTTCTTTTCGTTGTTCGACGGATCGCTCATCGGGTGACTCTGTTGTTCGCTCTGATACAACTATATACCTCAAAAACCCTCTGATAAAGGGTACTATCATAGAGATTTTTATTCAATTCATCGTTTTCACAAATTTACGGTCAATTACACAAAGTACAAATAAAAAATAATTCAAAAATACAAATTAAGTCATATTTGGAAATTCCACCTCGTCATATTCATTTAATAGGAATATCTTCTTTTCTAAGTTCATATTTCCATAATATGCGGCTTGGTAAATTTGGTGGATTTCTATGCGCGCCGCCTCATAGCGCTGTTGACTACCCGTCTGTCTCGACCGCCAGCAGGACGGTGCCTTCTTCCACCTGATCGCCTTCGGCGAAGCTGACGGGGCCGATGGTGCCGGGGTGGGGGGCGGTGATGGTGTGTTCCATCTTCATGGCTTCCAGGATCAGCAGGGCGTCGCCCTTGCGGACCTTCTGGCCCTCCGCCGCCATGATGCGGATCAGCTTGCCGGGCAGCGGTGCGGTGATCGCCCCCCCGGCCTGCGCATCCTCCAGATCCGCATCCATCGGGTCGATCAGTTCCAGTTTCCACTGCCCCGTCTCGCGCAGCACCGTCAGGACGTTGCCGTCGCGGGCGACCAGCGCGCTGACCCGGTGGCCGTCCAGCCGCGCCAGCAGTTCACCCGTTTCATCCAGTGCGCCATCCGCCATCACCGAACCACCGGGCAGGTCCAGCACCATGCCGCCGCCACGCCGGTAGTGGACCGTGACCTCCGTCGGGGCGTCGCCATTGGCAAAGGTCATGACCTCCCGCCCGTCATCGTTCAGGCGCCAGCCATCGACCGAATCCCAGGGGCTGAAGGGATCATTGGCATGGGCACGGGTCGCCGTCTTCCGGCGTTCGGCGATCACCGACAGGGTGGCCAGCGCCAGCACCGTGTCGTCGACCGGTGCAACAGGTGGCAACAGCTCATCCTTGAACCGCTCGATGAAGCCCGTGTCCAGATCGGCACTGTCGAACGCGGCATGGGTGACGAGCTGCTTCAGGAAGAAGACATTGGTCACCAGTCCGGCAACCCGCGTCCGCTCCAGCATT
>BQJF01000079.1 GCA_021604565.1 Minwuia thermotolerans
TGCGGCAGGCCACGCGCCTTCGCCCAGCGTCCGTTGCCATCCATGATGATGGCCACATGACGCGGCAGGGTCGCGGAGGCTGTCAGGGGATCGGGGTTGGACACGGGCTCAGACCTGCATGATTTCCTGCTGCTTGACCTCCAGCACCTCATCGATTTCCTTGATCGTCCGGTCGGTCTCCGACTGGACCTCGTCGGAGTAGAGCCGCTGGTCGTCCTGGCTCATGTCACCGGCCTTCTCCAGCCGCTTCAGTTCGTCCATCGCGTGCCGACGGATGTTGCGCACCGCGATTCGGCCCTGTTCGGCATACTGCCCGGCAACCTTGGTCAGGTCCCGGCGGCGTTCCTCCGTCAGTTCCGGAATGGGTACGCGGATCGTGCTGCCCTCGGTGGCCGGGTTCAATCCCAGCCCGGAGTTGCGGATCGCCTTCTCCGCCGCACCGACATTGTTGCGGTCCCATATCTGAACCGAGATCAGACGTGATTCCGGTACATTGACGGTGCCGATCTGGTTCAGGGGCATGTCGCTGCCGTAGACATTGACGACCACGCCATCCAGCAGCGAAGCCGATGCGCGCCCGGTGCGCAGACCGGTGAAATCCTTCTTCAGGGCCTCCACCGCGCCATTCATGCGCCGCGTGAGGTCGTCGAGATCAATTTCCGAATCTGCCATTGCCCTGTACCTGCCCTGCTTTAGTCCGGCCTGTCGTGCGGCCTCTATGCGTTGTCGATTACCGTGGAACGGCCATTCCCTGTCAGAGCCTCCGCGATACCGCCTTCGCCATCAAGCGCGAAAACCATGACGGGAATATGGTTCTCCCGCGCCAGTGCAAAGGCCGCAGTGTCCATGACCTGAAGATCCTTTGCCAGTGCCTCGTCGAAGGTCAGCCGATCATAGCGTGTCGCAGACGGATCCTTCTTCGGATCGGCGCTGTAGACGCCATCCACCTGGGTCGCCTTGGCGATCAGATCGCATTTAAGCTCCGCGGCACGCAGCGCCGCCGCCGTGTCCGTCGTGAAGAAGGGATTGCCGGTGCCACCGACGCAGACCACCACTTCCCCCCGGTCGAGGGCCGCGAGCGCGTCATCGCGGACATAGGGGCGGCAGACCGTCGGCATCGGAATGGCCGACCAGGCATGGGCAACCAGCCCGGCGGCCCGCAGCGCGTCCGCCAGTGCCAGGCCATTCATCACCGTTGCCAGCATGCCCATGTGATCGGCGCTGGCCCGGTCCATGCCCGCCGCGGCTGTCTTCACGCCACGGAACAGGTTGCCGCCGCCGACGACGATGGCCATCCCGGTGCCTGCGCGGACGGCGCTGGCAATATCAGTCGCTATTCGGTTGAGCGTGGGGAAATCGATACCGAATGCGGTATCGCCCATCAGGGCCTCGCCAGAACATTTGAGCATCACCCTGCGGTGACCAGATGTGTCCGGCATGGTTCAAGGCTCCCTGGTTTCCGGCGGGATCGGGGGCGGCATGACCCGCCCCCTCATCCAACCTGTATCCTGCCGTCGGTCAGTTGCCGGTTGCGGCGGCAACCTCGGCGGCGAAGTCCTGCTCGGCCTTCTCGATACCCTCACCCAGCGCAAAGCGCCGGATCGCGGTGATCGTGATCGTGCCGCCCGCATCCTTCGCCGCATCGGCCAGGGCCTTCTTCACGGTCTGGTCCGGGTCGATCACGAAGGCCTGCTCCAGCAGCACCACTTCCTGATAGTACTTGCGCAGACGCCCCTCGATCATCTTGTCGACGATCTCGGCAGGCTTGCCGGAGGCCAGCGCCTGTTCCCGCAGCACCGACCGCTCCCGCTCGACCAGGTTCTGGTCCAGATCGGCAACATCGATGGACTGCGGGTTGGCGGCGGCAACATGCATCGCGACCTGGCGACCGAAGGCCTCCAGCTTCTCGGCATCACCGGAGCCTTCAAGGCCGACCAGGATACCGATCTTGCCCAGACCGGGCGCGGTGGCGTTGTGCACATAGCTGCAGACCACGCCTTCGCTGACCGAGATGCAGTCGGCACGACGGAGCGACATGTTCTCGCCGATGGTCGCGATGGTGTTGGTCAGTTCCTCTGCAACGGTCCGCCCGGAACCCGGAAAGTCCGCCGCATTGACCGCATCCAGATCGCCATCGTTCGCCAGCGCGATGCCGGCGATCGTGCTCACCAGGTTCTGGAACCGGTCATTGCGGGCCACGAAATCGGTCTCGGAATTGAGTTCGATCATCGCGCCCTGTCTGCCGTCGGTGACGACGCCAACCAGACCTTCCGCTGCGGTGCGGCCCGCCTTCTTGGCCGCCGCGGCAAGGCCCTTCTTGCGCAGCCAGTCCACTGCCGCCTCGATGTCGCCATCGTTCTCCGCCAGCGCCTTCTTGCAGTCCATCATGCCGCCGCCGGTCTTCTCGCGCAGTTCCTTGACCAGCGCTGCCGTGATCTGAGCCATTACTCGCCCTCTTCTCGTCAGATAATTCGCATCAATCCCGAACCCGGTGGGGCTCAGGCCTTCGGAGCCTCGCCAGCCTCTTCGGCAACGGTTTCGGTAGCCGGGGCCTCGGTGGCCGGGGCCTCCTCTGCGGCCGCAGGTGCAGCTTCCGGAGCAGCTTCGGCAACGGTTTCCGTTTCCTCGGCAGCAATCACCGGCTCCTCGATCGGCTGCTCCAGAGCACCGATATCCTCGTCCGACGCACCCATCTCGGCCTGGATGCCATCGAGCACCGCCTGGCTGAACAGGTCGCAGTAGAGGTTGATGGCGCGCAGCGCGTCATCATTGGCCGGAACCGGATGGTCGATGACGGTCGGATCGGCATTGGTGTCACAGATGCCAATGACCGGGATGCCCAGCTTGCGGGCTTCGGCCACGGCAATCTTCTCCTTGCCGGTGTCGATGACGATCATGACGTCCGGCAGGCCGCCCATCTCCTTGATGCCGCCCAGAGCCATGTCCAGCTTGTCACGCTCCCGCGTCAGCTGCAGGGTTTCCTTCTTGGTCAGGCCCGTCTGTTCCTGAACCAGCAGTTCCTCCAGCTCCCGCAGGCGGCGGATGGAGTTGGAAACGGTCTTCCAGTTGGTCAGCGTGCCGCCGAGCCAGCGATGGTTCATGTAGAACTGGGCGCAGCGCTTCGCGGCCTCGGCCACCGGGCCGGATGCCTGGCGCTTGGTGCCGACGAACAGCACACGGCCACCGGACGCAACCGCGTCGCGCACGACCTTCAGGGCCTGATGCAGCAGCGGTGCGGTCTGGGACAGGTCGACAATGTGGATACCATTGCGGGCGCCGAAGATGTACGGCTCCATGCGGGGGTTCCAGCGGTGGGTCTGATGACCGAAGTGGGCGCCTGCTTCCAGCAGATGGCGCATCGAAACGTCTGGCAGAGCCATGAACCGATTTCCTTTGTTTCCGGTTGTGCCTCCGCAGGACTGTGATCCGACCCGTCAGGGGCCGAACACCGGAAGGGCAGACGGGGCTTTCTCTCCGCTGTCCAAGATCCTGCGTGCGTGATGGGGCGGGTCATACAGCCCCGTGGCCCCACTTGCAACCCCGCAACAGGCGAGTATCCGGGGTTCGCGTGCGAAATCAGCGGCCGTCGCCGGGATGTGTGCCTCAGATCTCCGCCACGTCGATGACGCCGCCTATCGACTTCAGCGACTGCCGCACCGATCGGTCGATGCGAAACGCGGCTGGCAGACGCATCTGCACCTCCTTCATCGCCGACGTGTCGCGCAGGGTCAGTTGCACCAGCCCCCGCCCGCCTTCCGCGCGCTGCAGGATGGAATGGATGGTCGGCAGGGCATCGGGGCCCGCGAGCGTGATCCGGGCGCCTGCTGCTGCGTCCGCAACGAACTCGTCAATGTCCTCTGCGCCCAGCAGGGTCAG
This sequence comes from Minwuia thermotolerans, assembly GCA_021604565.1. Classification (GTDB taxonomy): domain Bacteria; phylum Pseudomonadota; class Alphaproteobacteria; order Minwuiales; family Minwuiaceae; genus Minwuia; species Minwuia thermotolerans_A. The sequence goes on from BQJF01000079.1 coordinate 3,877, forward strand.
TGTCGGTTCCTCCCGGTCCCGCCTGATCTCGACCCGGAAGACACCGTTCCATCCGACCTGGAGCTTCTCGCGGTACTCGTTCAGCACATCACCGAAGCACAGGATCTCGCATTCCCCGGACGGGTCCGACAGGCCGATGAAGGCAAAGGCACGGCCCTTGGCGGAACGGCGAACCTGCAACGCGGAGACGCTGCCTGCCAGCTTCAGCGATGTCATGCCGTCAGCAAATGCATCGGGCAGCCGCTCCAGCGCCCAGACTTCCTTCTGCCGCAGACGCTGCTGATAGTCGTCGAGGGGGTGACCGGAGAGATAGAAGCCGATGGCGCCACGTTCCTCCGCCAGACGTTCCAGATCGTCGAAAGGCGGTGAATCGGGCAGCGGTGGGCGGTCGCCCCCGGAGCCGGCGTCCGAACCGGCGTCGGGACCGCCGCCAAACAGCCCCATCTGGCCGCTGGCCCGGTCAGCGGCCTGTCGTGACGCATACCCCAGCAGCACGTCGAGTGACTTCATCACCTGGCGGCGGTTGGCATTCAGGCTGTCGAAAGCACCGGCGCGGGCCAGGTTCTCCAGTTGCCGCTTGTTCAGGGCGGAGGTCTCGACGCGGGTAATGAAGTCGAACAGGTCCCTGAACGGCCCGCCCTCATCCCTGGCGCGAACGATGGCGGCCATGGCATCGCGACCGACGTTCTTGATCGCGGCCAGCGCGTAGCGGATGCCAAGCTCCTGCCCGTCCGCGTCCCGCTCCACTCCGAAGACAACACCGGAGGCGTTCACGTCCGGCGGCAACATCGGGATCTTCAGCCGCTTCAGCTCCTGGCGGAACACGTCCAGCTTGTCGGTATTGCCCATGTCGAGGGTCATCGACGCGGCCATGAAGGCCGCCGGATGATTGGCCTTCAGCCATGCAGTCTGCCAGGCCACCAGCGCATAGGCCGCCGCATGGGACTTGTTGAAGCCGTAGCCCGCGAACTTCTCGATCAGCTCGAAGACATGGTTGGCAATGCGGTCGGTGACATTGTTGCGTTGCGCGCCTTCGGCGAAGCGGGCCCGTTGCTGGTCCATCTCCGACTTGATCTTCTTGCCCATGGCCCGCCGCAACAGGTCCGCCTCGCCCAGGCTGTAGCCCGACATGACCTGGGCGATCTGCATCACCTGTTCCTGATAGACCGGAATGCCATAGGTCTCCGCCAGGATTGCCTCCAGCATCGGGTGCGGATAGTCCGGGTCCTCCCGCCCGTGCTTGGTGGCGATGTACTTGGGAATATTGTCCATCGGGCCGGGGCGGTAGAGCGCGACGATGGCGATGATGTCCTCGAACTTGTCAGGCTTCATCTGACGCAGCACGTCGCGCATGCCCGAACTTTCAAGCTGGAACACGCCCACCGTCTCGCCACGCCCCAGCATGGCGAACGTTGTCTCGTCGCCCTCCGGTATGTCGGCGACGGTCATGTCCAGTCCACCGTCGCGGACATGTCCGATGGCGCGGTCCAGCACGGTCAGTGTCTTCAGGCCGAGGAAGTCGAACTTCACCAGTCCCGCCGACTCCACGTACTTCATGGAGAACTGCGTGACCGGCATGTCGGACTTCGGATCGCGATAGAGCGGCACCAGTTCGTCCAGCCGTCGGTCGCCGATCACCACACCCGCCGCATGCGTGGAGGCATGGCGGTACAGCCCCTCAAGCTGCAGGGCCTGGTCAATCAGGTGACGGACAGCGTCATCGTCCCTGTACTCCGCCTTCAGCACCGGTTCCTGTTCCAGCGCCTCCTTCAGGGTGACCGGATTGGCCGGATTGTTCGGCACCATCTTGGAAATCCGATCGACCTGGCCATAGGGCATCTGCAGCACCCGCCCGACGTCGCGCAGCACCGCACGGGCCTGCAGCTTTCCGAAGGTGATGATCTGCGCCACCTGGTCATGACCGTACTTGTCCTGCACATAGCGGATGACCTCGTCCCGCCGGTCCTGGCAGAAGTCGATGTCGAAGTCGGGCATGGACACGCGTTCGGGGTTCAGGAACCGCTCGAACAGCAGGCCATAGCGCAAGGGATCCAGGTCCGTGATGGTCAGGACATAGGCGACCAGCGACCCGGCACCGGATCCGCGCCCCGGCCCCACCGGGATGCCCTGGCCCTTGGTCCACTGGATGAAGTCGGCAACGATCAGGAAGTAGCCGGGGAAATCCATGTCGATGATGATGCCGAGTTCCAGGTCCAGGCGTTCCCGGTAGACCTTCTCGTCAACCTCGATCCCTTTCTCCGCCATGGTCGCAAGGCGCTCATCAAGGCCAGCATTGGCCATGGCGCGCAGTTCATCCGCCTCACTGCGTCCCTCCGTCGTGGGGAAGCGGGGCAGGATCGGATCGCGCCGGGGGGCCATGAAGCCGCAACGGCGCGCGATCACCAGCGTGTTGCTGATCGCCTCCGGCACATCGGCGAACAGCGCCTTCATCTCGTCAGCGCTCTTGAACCGGTGCTCCGGCGTCAGGCGGCGACGTTCCGTCTGGCTGACATAAGCGCCCTCAGCCACACAGATCAGGGCATCATGGGCGTCGTACATGCCCCGTTCGAGGAAGAAGCAGTCGTTGGTGGCGACCAGCGGCACATCCTCCGCCATCGCCATGTCGATCATCACCTGCTCGACCTGATCCTCCGCGGCCAGGCCATGACGCTGCAGTTCGACATAGGCGCGGCCCGGAAACAGTCCGGCGATCTGCCGCAGCCAGGTCCGCGCCGCGGCCTCCTCTCCATCCGCGAGCAACCGCCCGAGCGGTCCCGAGGCGCCGCCTGTCAGCAGGATCAGCCCGTCGGTCAGGCCATCGAACTTGCCCTCCGCCAGATGGGTATCGAGTCCGGGGTCGGTTTCGAGGAACGCGGAGGAAACCAGCTTCATCAGATTGCGGTAGCCGACCGCGTCCTGCACCAGCAGGACGACGGAGGCCAGGCGCGGGCGCGGCAGGGCCGAACCCTGACGCTGTTCCATGCCGAAGGCGACGGCGAGCTGGCAGCCGATGATCGGCTGCACCCCTGCCTCCGCCAGTGCAGGGCCGTATTCCATGGCGCCGAAGAGATTGTTGGTGTCCGTCACCGCGACAGCCGGCATGCCGAACTTCGCGGCCTTCACCGCCAGATCCTTCGACCGGATCGCCCCCTCGGACAGGGAGTAGGCACTGTGCAGCCTCAGATGTACGAAATCGGCATGACCCATGGTCCGGTCCCCAGCGACGTGTCGCGGGACCGCTCGGACACCGGAACAGGTGCCCGGAGAGAATCCCGCATCAGGGACCGATCATCGTTGCTGGACGCCCGTCTGTCGCGGTTCACCCGCCGGGGAAGTCGAAATTTCCTGTGGAAAAGCTGTTGACGAATTGGCCTGCGGTCAGCCGCCGACGACAGTGCTGATGATCTCCCCCCAGGCCGCGAAAGCACCCCAGAGCCCCACAAGCGTTGCCAGTCCGCACGCGTCCTTGACCCAATCCATCATCACCTCCTGCATCTCGTTGCTGGAGGTGATGTTCCACTAATGTTCCCTTTGAGTCAACACATGTTCGCAAACAAAATGAGAACATGTGGGTTGCGTGGTCTGTTCCATCCCTCTCCCGGCCACCCACGGGATCATCCTGAATGTGTGGTCGGGAGAGGGATGGAACAGGCAGCCAATGAGCTACAGAGCCGCGTCCGTGATCTGCCCCTCCGACAGGGTCACGGCCCGGTCCATGCTCGCGGCCAGGGCCAGGTTGTGGGTCGCCAGCAGCACGCCGATGCGGGACTCCCGCGCGATCTGGATCAGATGCGCGAACACACGGTCCGCCGTCTTCGGGTCCAGGTTGCCGGTGGGCTCATCCGCCAGCAGCACACGGGGCAGGTTGGCCACGGCGCGGGCGATGGCGACGCGCTGCTGCTCGCCGCCCGAAAGCCGTGCCGGACGATGGCTGGCCCGCTCCGCGATACCCAGCATCTCCAGCAGTTCCCCTGCGCGCTGCCGGGCCACCGGCTTCGACTTTCCGGCAATCATCTGGGCCAGCATGATGTTCTCCGCCGCCGAGAATTCCGGCAGCAGGTGATGGTACTGATAGACGAAACCAAGGGAACTGCGCCGGGTCACGGTCCGCTCCGCCTCGGACATGCGCGCACTGCTCTGGCCAGCGATCAGAACGTCGCCCTGATCGGGACGTTCCAGCAGTCCGGCAATCTGCAGCAGGGTCGACTTGCCCGCACCAGAGGGACCGACCAGCGCCACGATCTCACCGGGCCGCACATCCAGCGAGGCCCCGTCGAGCACGCGCAGTTCACGCTCGCCCTGGCGGAACGTGCGCCCGACGCCATCCAGCCTGAGCGCGATCTCACTCATAGCGCAGTGCCTCCACCGGATCGAGGCGCGCCGCCCGCCATGCCGGATAGATGGTGGCAACGAAGGACAGGCCGAGGGCCATCAACAGCACGCCGACCACCTCCCCCGTCTCCATCCGTGCCGGGATCTGCGACAGCCAGCGGATCTCCGGCGACCAGAGCACGGTACCGGTCAGGCTCTCCAGAAACACCCGGATGGCATCGATGTTGAGGCAGAACACCACCCCCAGCGCGAAACCGGCCAGCGTGCCGACCACCCCGATGCTGGCCCCGGCGATCAGGAACACGCGCATCACCGACCCCCGCGCCGCGCCCATGGTGCGCAGGATGGCGATGTCGCGCCCCTTGTCCTTCACCAGCATGATCATGCTGGAAATGATATTGAAGGCGGCCACCAGGATGATCAGGGTCAGGATCAGGAACATCACGTTCCGCTCCACCTGCAGCGCGGCAACGAAGGATGCGTTCGCCCGCTGCCAATCCACCACCCGGATTCCGGCGCCCGCAAACATGCCGTAGATGTCCCCGGCCCGCGCTGCCGCGTCATCGGCGCTGTCCAGCACCACCTCGATCCCCGTCACGCCGTCGCCGGTGCGGAAATAGCGCTGTGCCTGTGGCAGGCCCATGAAGATGTAGCTGGAGTCATATTCGTACATGCCGACTTCGAACAGCGCGACGACCTGGTAGGTGGCGAGGCGCGGCACGAACCCCATCACCGTCGTGGTGCCCTTCGGCGAGATCAGCGTGACCTTGTCCCCGACTCCCAGACCGAAGCGCTCCGCCATCCGGGTCCCGATCATGATCGTCGCCGGTTCGGCCAGCGCAGCGGCGGACCCGGCACGCAGGTTGGTGGAGAGTGCCTTGTGCACCTCCAGGTCCGCGACCGACAGTCCGCGCACCAGCGCGCCCCGCGCCTCGTTCCGGGCGGTGATCATCACCTGTCCCTCGACGTAAGGTGCGGCCTGCACCACTCCCGGCAGTTCACCGATGCGGGCCGACATTCCCTCGAAGTCCGTGATCGGCTTCTCGTAGGTCAGGACCGAGATATGGCCGTTCAGCCCGAGAATGCGGTCCACCAGTTCGGTACGGAATCCGTTCATCACGGCCATGACGATGATCAGGGTGGCCACGCCGAGCGCGATGCCCACCAGCGAGAACCAGGCGATGACGGAGATGAACCCCTCCGCCCGTCGTGCCCGCAGATACCGGACGGCAATCATCCATTCGAAGGCGTTGAACATGGTCCGGTTTCCTGTCTGCGTCTGCGGGTCAGCCTGAACGGAGCCTGTCGATCAGCCGGGAAAGAGACCCGTCGTTGCCGGGTCCAGCACGGTGCCCGTGACGATGCGTTCCAGCGCCGCGTCGGGCGCCAGGGCCTGCCGCTCGCCCTCCGACCGCCGCTTCACCTCGACCTGGCCATCCTTCAGCCCGCGCGGGCCGACCACCACCTGCCAGGGCAGGCCGATCAGATCCATGGTGGCGAACTTGGCCCCGGCGCGCTCGCCCGTGTCGTCCACCAGAACGTCAAGCCCGGCATTCCGGAACTTCTGTTCCAGGTCCGCGCACATGGCATCGCAATCGGCGTCGCCCGCCTTCAGGTTGACGATTCCGACATGGAACGGAGCCACCGAATCCGGCCAGATGATGCCGTCGTCATCATGGCTCGCCTCGATGATGCCGCCCACCAGCCGCGACACACCGATGCCGTAGGAGCCCATGATGACGTCCCTGTCGACACCGTCCGGCCCGGTCACGCTCAGCCCCATGGGCTTGGAGTACTTGTTGCCGAAGTGGAAGATGTGGCCGATCTCGATGCCGCGCTGGCTGACCAGGTCGGCCTCTGCCACCGGGCAGGTGGCCGGATCGTGCATGTCGTCTGCAGCGGCATAGACGGAGGTCCATTGATCGACGATGGGCTGCAGGTCGCCGCGATAGTCCACGTCCTGCGGTACCGCCATCTGGACCAGATCGCGATGGCAGAACACCTCAGACTCGCCGGTGTCCGCCAGGATGATGAACTCGTGGCTCAGGTCGCCGCCGATGGGGCCGGTGTCGGCCGCCATCGGAATGGCCTTCAGTCCCATCCGCTCGAAGGTCTTCAGATAGGACACGAACATCCGATTGTAGGCGCGCTTCGAGCTCTCGAAGTCCAGATCGAAGGAATAGCCGTCCTTCATCAGGAACTCGCGCCCGCGCATGATGCCGAACCGGGGCCGCACCTCGTCGCGGAACTTCCACTGGATGTGATAGAGCATCTGCGGCACGTCGCGGTAGGACTTGGCGGCGGCGCGGAAGATCTCCGTGATCTGCTCCTCGTTCGTCGGGCCATAGAGCATCTCCCGCCCGTGGCGGTCCTTGATGCGCAGCATTTCCTTGCCGTAGTCGTCATAGCGTCCGGATTCGCGCCACAGTTCGGCGGGCTGGATCGTCGGCATCAGCACCTCGTGCGCGCCGGTGCGGTTCTGCTCGTCGCGGACAATGGCCTCGATCTTCTTCAGCACCCGGTATCCCAGCGGCAGCCAGGAATAGATCCCCGCGCTGGACTGGCGGATCATGCCGGCGCGCAGCATGAACCGGTGGGACGCGATCTGCGCCTCGTTCGGGGTTTCACGCAGGACGGGCAGAAAGAATTCGGAAAGCCGCATGGGCCATACTCCGTTGGTGGGGAACGGTCACAGGAACGAGGTTTGTAGGGTCTGGCGCGACATGATGCAATTCCGCAGGGTCGCGGGCGCTGGTATGGTGCGCCACTGATTTGGGAAGGAGCCTTCGACGTGTCAGAAAATGCATGGTTCTCCGCCGACTATCGGCAGGCGCGAGGGCGTTTCCTGGACGCCGCCGCAGACGTCGGCGCGCGGGTGGAGACCCACGAGAACCCGGTGCCCGGACCAAATGGCGGGCCGCTGGCCACCGACGTCGCCTTCCTGGGTGACCCGCAGGCGGAGGCTGCTCTGCTCACCTTTTCCGGCACCCATGGCGCGGAAGGATTCTGTGGCTCCGGCGTCCAGGTCGGCTGGCTGGAAAGCGGTCTCTGGCGGGAAGTGCCGGACGGCATCGCCCAGATCCATGTGCATGGCGTCAATCCCTTCGGCTTTGCCCATCTATCCCGCACCACGGAGGAGAACGTCGATCTGAACCGGAACTTTGTCGATTTCGCGGCGGGGGTGCCGGTGAACGAGGGCTATGAAAGCATTCACCCGATCCTCTGCCCGGAAGTCTGGGACGACGAGGCCGAGACCCGGCTGGCGCAGGGCGTCGCGAAGTACACGGAGGAACATGGCTTCTGGGCCTTCCGCGAAGCCGCGACCTCGGGCCAGCACACGCACCGGAACGGCATCTTCTTCGGCGGCACGACCCCGAGCTGGTCGCGACTGACGGTCGCGCGCCTGCTGGCCACCCACTGCAGCACACGCAAGCGGCTGGCGGTGATCGACTATCACACCGGGCTTGGCCCCCGCGGCTACGGGGAGCGGATCGTGGATCACCTGCCCGACACGGCAGGCTATCAGCGCTGCATGGAATGGTACGACAGCGACTGTGCCTCACCGCACCTCGGCACCTCGGCCTCGGCCAAGCTGACCGGGCAGATGCTGGACGCCATCGAGCACGGTCTGCCCCAGGTGGAGGTCACGGCCATCGCGCTGGAGTACGGCACCCAGCCGGAGAACCAGGTGATCAGCGCCCTGTGCGCCGACAACTGGCTGCGCTTCCACGGCGATATGTCATCATCGAAGGGTCGGGACATCAAGGCACAGGTGCGCGAGGCCTTCTATCAGGACGCGCTGGACTGGAAACAGGCCGTCTTCGAACGCGCCCTGGACACCCAGCGCCGCGCCATCCGGGGGCTGCAGGGGTAGGGCATTCTGCCGGCCGCCTCGCCCTTGCTGGCTCGACCTGGATGCCTACAAGTGTCGCGCAGATGTCGTAGACTGGGCTCGCGGATCAAGTCCGCGAGCGCCGGAGTGAGGGTGGAGAGGAGAACCGTACCTGGCCACCTCATCACGCCGTGCCCGGGCTCGACCCGGGCACCCAGCAGTGCCGCACAAACGTCGGAGACTGGACTCGCGGATCAAGTCCGCGAGCGCCGGAGTGAGGGTGGATATGGTGAACCGAACCTCGCCCCTCATCACGCCGTGCCCGGGCTCGACCCGGGCACCCAGCAGTGCCGCATAAACGTCGGAGACTAGGCTCGCGGATCAAGTCCGCGAGCGCCGGAGTGAGGGTGGATATGGTGAACCGAACCTCGCCCCCCATCACGCCGTGCCCGCACTTGACGCGGGTACCCAGCAGTGCCGCACAAACGTCGGAGACCGGGCTCGTGGATCAAGTCCGCGAGCGTCGAGGAAAAGGCGCAGCGGCACCTACATCCGGCCGACGCCGAAGCTGTTCGGCTGCAGCGGGCGGCGGTCGCCTTCGCGGCAGATGTCGAGGCACATGCCGAGCAGACGGCGGCTGTCGCGAGGATCGATCAGGCCGTCATCGAACAGCCGGGCGGTGTTGTAGAGCGCCTGGCTTTCCTTGTCGAACTGGCTGACGATGCCGTCGTACATTTTCTGGATCACGGCATGGTCCGGCTCCACGCCCTTTCGTTTCGCGCCCTGTTCGGCCACGATCTTCAGCACCGTCGCCGCCTGCTCGCCGCCCATCACCGACATGCGGTAGTTCGGCCAGCCGAAGATGAAGCGCGGGCTGTAGGCCCGGCCGCACATGGCGTAGTTGCCCGCACCGAAGCTGGCCCCCACCATCAGCGTGATCTTCGGCACCCGGACATTGGAGACGGCCTGGATCATCTTGGAGCCATGCTTGACCATGCCGTCGCGCTCCGACTCCGTGCCGACGATGAAGCCGGTGGTGTCGTGCAGGAAGACGATGGGCGTATCCGCCTGATCGCAGAGTTGCATGAACTGCGCGGCCTTGGTGGCCCCGGCATTGTCGATGGGACCATTGTTGCCGACGATGCCGACGGCCTTTCCCATGACCTCCGCGAAGCCGCAGACCGTGGCCGGGCCATAGTTGCTCTTGAAGTCCACGAAGTCGGAACCGTCCACCAGTCGCGCGATCAGTTCCCGCGCGTCGTAGGGGCGGCGATAGTCCGCAGGCACCAGCCCGCAGATCTCGTCCGGGTCATACAGCGGCTCGCGCCAGGTCCGCGCAGGCTCCGGCGGCAGGCGGTCGTTCCAGCGCAGCTTCCCCATCACGTCGCGGGCCATGCGGATGCCGTCGGCATCATCCTCCGCCATGAACTCCGACACGCCGGAGACCAGGCTGTGCATCTCCGCGCCGCCCAGATCCTCGTCCGTCGCAACCTCACCCGTCGCGGCATAGAGCAGCGGCGGTCCGGCCAGGAACACGCGGCTGCGCCCCTTCACCATGATCGTGTAATCGGACATGCCGGGGACATAGGCCCCGCCTGCGGTCGATGAGCCATGCACAACCGCGATCTGCGGGATGCCCATCGCCGACATCCGCGCCTGATTGTAGAAGCCGCGCCCGCCCTCCACGAAGATGTCGGACTGGTACTTCAGGTTGGCCCCGCCCGATTCGATCAGGTTGATCTTGGGCAGCTTGTTTTCGTGACAGATCTCCTGCACCCGCAGGTTCTTCTTCAGGCCCATGGGCGCGATGGTGCCGCCCTTGATACCGCTGTCGGAGGCGGAGATCATGCAGCGGATGCCCTGCACATAGCCGATACCGGCGATGGCGCCGCCGCCCATGACACTTTTCGAGCCGTCATCGTCATGCATGCCAAGCCCGGCAAGCGTGGAGAGTTCCAGGAACGGCGAGCCCTTGTCGAGCAACTGGTCGATGCGCGCCCTGGGCGGCAACTGCCCGCGGGAGCGGAAGACGTCGGCCTTCGCGTTCGATGTGTCGCGCACCTTCTGTTCCAGCGCGCGCACCGCCGCGATCATGCCCAGCATGTCGGCGCGGTTGGTCTTGAAACTTTCACTGTTCGTCGAGATCTGAGATTGCAGAACGGCCAAGAGTCCCTCCCCGGATTGGCTGTCGGGGCAGGCTACAGGCTGTTGCCGCCGGATTGAAGCATCCGTTCCGCCAGCGGGGTCACGCCCGGCGCATGGCCGCCGTCAGCAGGCCCGCGCCGATCATCACCGATCCGCCGACCCGGTTGATCCAGCGCAGGGTCGAGACCTGCGTGATGCGGCGGCGCACCGATCCCGCGACCCAGGCGTAGCCTGCTGCGTTCAGCACAGCCAGCGCCAGGAAGGTGCCACCCAGGATCAGGAACTGTGGCAGCGCCGCTGCGGTCGGGTCCATGAACTGCGGCACGAAGGCAATGAAGAAGACGATGCCCTTCGGATTCAGCGCCGTCACGATCCAGGCCTGCCGGATCAACTGCCGTCCCGACGAAGGCTCAACTGCTGCCAAGACCGCCGGATCGGGCTTGGCCCGCAGCAGACCGATGCCAAGCCAGATCAGATAGGCCGCGCCGACGAACTTCAGCGCCGTGAACAGGGTCGCGGAGGCGGCGAGCACTGCGCCGAGACCGGCGAAGGAGACGACCATAGCCGTGACATCCCCCAGCCCGACGCCGATCACCGACTTCATCGCCGCCGGTCGCCCGCGCGACAGGGCGTTGGCCACCACCAGCATGACTGTCGGTCCGGGAAGCACCACCAGCAGGGCAGAGGCGAGAACAAAGGCGAGATAGATGTCGAGGGACATGGGACCGGCTCCGTCAGGATCACTGCCCGGCAGTCATCCCTGCCCAGCCACGAGCGTCAAGAGGCTTGTTTCAGCGGTCGGAAAGGTGACGGATATTCAGTTCCCGGCCATCTGGCGCAGTCCGATCTCGTCCATCTGGACCTGTTCGCGGCGATCAGCGGCGCGGCGGCGTTCGGCCTGCTTGCGCTCGATCAGGTTTTCGTAACGCTTGGTCTCGCGGAAGGCCTCTGCCACCACATCCCGCAGGGCGTCGATCTGGGCGTCCACTTCCTGCATGGAGGCGGTGAGCGTTTCCTGCTGGCGGCGGGCGGCATTGACGAAGGCCCCGATGGTGGTTCCGGCCAGCGGATCACTGACGGTCGCCGCCTTCTCCGAGGCAATGCGGTCGTCGATGCGGTCACAGCGTGCCTGCAGATCGTCGCGCATGGCGTGCAGTTCACCGATCTCGTGGCGGCGGCGATCCAGTTCCAGCTTCGATACCTGCAGCAACTTGTCCAGCGTGCTCATGCCGCCAGGCCTCCCTGTTCAAGCAGTCCGGCGAGTTGTTCGAACCCGTCATGCAGATCGGCGCGATCCTCCTGCCGTTGCGACAGGAAGGATTCAAGCGCCGGGTTGTAGGCGATGGCCTGATCAATGCGCGGGTCGGACCCTCGCCGATAGGCACCGATACGGATCATCTCCCCCATCTCCTCGTAGGCGGCCAGCAGGTCACGGGCCTTCGACACCACCTCACGCTGCTCCGGCGTCTGGCAGGCGGGCATGGTCCGGGAAATGGATTTCAGGATGTTGATGGCCGGATAGCGCCCGCGTTCCGCGATCTGGCGTTCCAGCACGATGTGGCCGTCCAGAATGCCGCGTACAGCGTCGGCGATGGGCTCGTCATGGTCTCCGCCCTCGACCAGCACCGTGAATAGGGCCGTGATCGCCGCGCCGCCAATGCCGGGACCGGCCCGTTCCAGCAACTGCGGCAGTTCCGCGAAGACGGACGGTGTATAGCCCTTGGAGGCGGGCGGTTCCCCTGCCGACAGCCCGATCTCCCGCTGCGCCATGGCAAAGCGGGTGATGCTGTCGATCATGCAAAGCACTTCCTGGCCCTGATCGCGGAAGTATTCCGACAGGGTCAGGGTCAGATGCGCGGCCTGGCGGCGCATCAGCGCCGGTTCGTCGGAGGTGGAGACGACGACGACCGTCCGCGCCATGCCCTCCGGTCCCAGATTATCCTCGATGAATTCCTTCACCTCGCGGCCCCGCTCCCCCACCAGGCCAACCACGGCGACATCGCTTTCCGTGTAGCGGGCCAGCATCGACAGCATGACGGACTTGCCTACGCCGGACCCGGCGAAGATGCCCATGCGCTGCCCGCGGCAGGTGGTCAGGAAGGTGTTCATGGCACGGATGCCGAGATCCATCGGGGCACCGACCCGGTCGCGCAGATGCGCCGACGGCGGACGGGCGCGCAGGTAATAGCTCTGCTGCCCCTGCACCAGTGGCGGGCCGCCATCGATGGGACGCCCCATGGCGTCAACGACACGGCCAAGCCAGGATGCGTCGGGACGGATACAGGGCTGTTCCGCGCCGACGATCGCCTTGCAGCCGACACCGACGCCTTCAAGCTGTCCGAACGGCATGGCAAGTGCGTGATCACCGCGAAATCCGACGGTTTCGGCCTCGACCTGGCGACCGTCGCGGGTCTCCAGCAGGATGCGGCCGCCGACGGAGAGCCGCCAGGCGATTCCCGCGACTTCGACCATCAGGCCCTGGACGGCGGCAACGCGGCCATACTCCTGCCGCGCGGGTATCTGTTCGAGTTCGGTCAGCAGTGTGCGCAAGGGAAATTCACCGGAAAGTGTCGTTGCTCGTTCTCGACACCCAAGCTGACGCAACAGCCTTAATTTCCGGTGAACGGCACCCTCGGAATCAGAGAATGAATTTCGAAAGATCCGCGTTCTGGGCGAGATCGCCGATCCGGTCCCGCACGTAGGCATCGTCGATATCCACGGTCTCCCCGGCCTTGTCACTGGCCGTGAAGCTGATCTCCTCCAACACCTTCTCCAGGATAGTGTGCAGGCGGCGAGCACCGATATTCTCGACGCTTTCGTTCACCTTCACCGCCAGATCGGCCAGCGCGTCGATGGCGTCATCACCGAAGGTCAGCGTCACCTCTTCCGTGCCCATCAGTGCCGTGTACTGACGGATCAGGCTGGCCTCGGTCTCCGTCAGGATGCGCTTGAAATCGGACTTGGTCAGCGGCTGCAACTCGACGCGGATCGGCAGGCGACCCTGAAGTTCCGGCAGCAGATCCGAAGGCTTCGCGACATGGAACGCGCCGGAGGCGATGAACAGGATGTGGTCGGTCTTCACCGCGCCGTGCTTGGTGGACACGGTCGTGCCCTCGATCAGCGGCAGCAGGTCGCGCTGCACCCCTTCCCGGCTCACATCCGCGCCCTGACGGTTGGAGCGTGCGGTGATCTTGTCGATTTCGTCCAGGAAGACGATCCCGTTGTCCTCCACGCGCCGGATCGCGTCCTGCACCACATCCTCGTCATCCAGCAGCTTGTCGGATTCCTCGGCGATCAGGACTTCGTGGCTGTCACCAACGGTCATGCGCCGTGGCTTGCCCTTGCCGCCCCCCATCGCCTTGCCGAGAATGTCGTTGAGGTTCATCATGCCCATCTGCGCGCCCGGCTGGCCGGGAATGTCGAAGGTGGGCAGGCTGAAGCCGCCGCCTGCGTCGCGAAGCTGCAGCTCGATCTCCTTGTCATCCAGATCGCCGCTGCGCAGCTTCTGGCGGAACTTCTCCCGCGTTTCACGGCTGGCACCGTCGCCGACCAGCGCGTCCAGCACACGTTCCTCCGCCGCCTGCTCCGCGCGGGCACGGACTTCCTTGCGCTTGCGTTCGCGGACCATGGTGATCGCGGTTTCCAGCAGATCCCGGACGATCTGTTCCACGTCGCGACCGACATAGCCGACTTCCGTGAACTTCGTGGCCTCCACCTTCAGGAACGGCGCCTGGGCCAGCTTGGCCAGCCGTCGCGAAATCTCGGTCTTGCCGACACCGGTCGGTCCGATCATCAGGATGTTCTTCGGCAGCACCTCGTCGCGCAGGTCGTCGGGCAACTGCTGGCGACGCCAGCGGTTGCGCAGCGCCACCGCAACGGCGCGCTTGGCGTCGTTCTGGCCAATGATGAAGCGGTCCAGTTCGTGGACGATCTCGCGCGGGCTGAAATCACTCATGGGGTTCAGGCACTCTCGATGATGACGTTTTCATTGGTGTAGACGCAGATGTCGGCGGCGACCTTCATGGCGCGGCGGGCAATCGCCTCCGCGTCCATGTCGTCGCGGTCGATCAGCGCCCGTGCAGCGGCCAGCGCGTAGTTGCCGCCGGAGCCGATGCCGATCAGCCCGTCCTCCGGTTCCAGCACATCGCCGGTACCGGTCAGGACCAGAGATGTCTCCGCGTCCGCAACGGCCATCATGGCCTCCAGCCGCCGGAGATAGCGATCCGTGCGCCAGTCCTTGGCCAGTTCCACCGCGGCGCGGGTCAGTTGCCCCGGATGCTGTTCCAGCTTCGCCTCCAGCCGCTCGAACAGGGTGAAGGCATCGGCGGTGGCCCCGGCAAACCCGGCCACGATATCACCCTTGCCCAGTCTGCGGACCTTGCGCGCATTGGCCTTGATGACGGTCTGGCCCAGCGTGACCTGCCCGTCGCCGGCAATGACGACCTTGCCGCCCTTGCGCACGGAGAGAATGGTTGTGCCGTGCCAGGTGGCCGACTGCTCCTGATCCATG
>BQJF01000080.1 GCA_021604565.1 Minwuia thermotolerans
GTCAGCGCCAGCAACTCGGCCAGCGGCAGTTCCAGCCAGGTCAGACCGACAAGGACATAGAGCGCAAGCAGGGCCGCCCCGATAACCTGCTGCAGGTTCCGCATCAGGCTGGTCTCGATCCCGAACCTGAGCTGGTTGCGCCGGACGCGGGCGACCGTCCGGACCAGCAGGTCGATGTGCCGGGCTTCGCTGCCCAGGATCTTGGTCAGTTTCAGGCCGCCGAAGGACTGCTGGACGTTGGCCATCAGATCCCGGTTCGCATCGACCTGCTGCGACCCGAGCCGCAATGCGCTCGCCCGGATGCGCCGCATCGCGACATAGCCGACGGCTGCGGCCAGCAGCACCAGTCCGGCCATGGCGGGAGAGAAGATGAAGGCGGCCGCGAAGTAGGCAAGGGCCGTGGCGAGCGTGGTGAGCAGCGTCAGGCCAGCACTCAGCCCGTTCCCGACCCGATTCACTTCACCCAGCACCAGGGTCATGTGGTCGGTGCGTGTCTCTTCGGTGATCCAGCGCCAGTCGGCCCGCAGCAACCGGCTGATACAGACCTCCCGCAGGTGATCGACGACCTGGTGTTGCAACAACAGCCCCGAGCGGTCCCTGGCGAACTGAAGCGCGCTGCGCACGGCGATGAGCGCGACGAAGACAGCGAGGAAACCGACAGGTGTCGGGGGGATGTTGAGGGCCGCAAGCAGATCCAGGAGCTGCCGGACGATGGCATTCTCCGCCTCCCCGCCGGTCAGGGACGAAAGCAGTGGCACCAGCAGTATGAAACCGATGCCTTCCGTGAGGCTTCCGGCGAGGAGCAGCAGGGCCAGCACGACGACCTGCCCACGTGGTGCGCGGCGCAGCAATCGCAGGAGCCGCTGCAGGTGGATCATTGGTGAATTTCCCTTGTCGGCGCCCGGCCCACGAACATGCGTACCACACGATAGCGTCCGAAGCTGGCACCACCACTGACCGGAACCGGTCCGACCATCACCCAGGCATGCGCATCCATGCCCTTCGGTTCGTCCGACCGGGCAAGGCCGAAGTAGATGGCGTGCGGCACCCGATAGAGGCGCAGCAGGGTACGTGCCGCAAGTGCCTTCGGGTAGCAGTTGGCGGTCCAGGGGCAATACTTCGCGGCAATGCTGATGGTGCTGCGGATATCGCGGGCGCGTCTGATCTGGGCCGGGTTCGCCAGGGGAACCCAGTTCTCGACCCCCAGATCCTCGCCGTAGAAAGGGGCCATGCGCTTCAGCGGCAGTGTCAGGATCAGCGCCCTATAGAGTCCCAGCAGCAGCCAGGTCGGAAACAGCCAGAACAGGGTGAAGGCCGATTGGTCACGCATCGAGCGGAATTTGCGCGCCAGCAACCTCGACATGGGCCTACTTCGCTTCCACCAGTCCGTTCTCGACCAGCCTGGCCAGGAAGGCTGTGACATCGCGACGGCAATCTTCTTCGCTCACGTCATACCTGGCGCGAACGGCCTCGACGAGCGCATCCTCGGTCTGTGCTTCTTCCAGACGCTCCCAGATCAGGGAGCCGGTGCCGCCGATACCGAAATAGGATCCATGCTCGATACTCATCAGCACGGTCTCGCCGTCCATGTCAGTCGAAACAAACCCTTCAAGGCGACGATAGGTCGGGGCAGTCATTCGCGGAAGTCCTCGGCAATTCGGAGCAGAACGGCGCAGATCGCGCCCGGCAGTCTCGTGCGACTTATGACCGTAATCGCCGACGCTGTCGACATGGACAGCCAACCGGTGTGACAATCGACGCCTGTCTCACAACCTGAACAGGCTTTCACCATGACCGACCGGCTTGCCCACCTGAAGGCCATCGAACAGCGACTGCTCTGGCTTTCCTGCTGGACCGTGCACAATGCCAACCACCTGCGTCCGAAGTCGGACGGAGATGTGAAGGTCGGCGGTCACCAGGCCTCCTCCGCCTCCATGGTGTCCCTGATGGCGACGCTCTACTTCCACGTCCTGAAGCCGGAGGACCGGGTGGCCGTGAAGCCACATGCCTCACCGGTGTTTCACGCCATCCAGTATCTGGCGGGGCAGCAGACACAGGCGATGCTGCACGACTTCCGGGCTTTTGGCGGGGCCCAGTCCTATCCCAGCCGCACCAAGGACATCGATGACGTGGATTTCTCCACCGGTTCGGTGGGCCTGGGCGCGGCGATGCCGGTCTTTGCCTCCCTGGTGCAGGACTACCTGACAGCCCACGGTCGCGCGACGGAGCGGTCGGAGGGGCGCATGGTCGCGCTGATCGGCGACGCCGAACTCGACGAGGGCAACATATACGAATGCCTGCTGGAGGGCTGGAAGAACGATCTGAGAAACTGCTGGTGGATCATCGACTACAATCGCCAGAGCCTCGATGGCACGGTGCGGGAGGGGCTGTGGCGACGGATCGAGGCGATCTTCACTGCCTTCGACTGGCGGGTCATCAACATCAAGTACGGCGCGCAGCAACTGGCCGCCTTTGCCCGTCCCGGCGGGGATCGGCTGCGTCACTGGATCGACGAATGCCCGAACGCGCTCTATTCCGCACTGACCTTTGCCGGTGGCAAGGCCTGGCGGCAGCGACTGCTGCAGGACTTCGCGGATGCGCCGGACTCCGCAGATCTGATCCAGGGCTTCTCCGACGACGAACTGGCCGACCTGATGCAGAATCTGGGCGGACATTGCCTGGAAACGCTCTGCGAGACCTTCGATGGCGTGACCGATGACCGCCCGACTGTCTTCATCGCCTATACCGTGAAGGGCTGGGGCACGCCGCTGGCGGGCCACAAGGACAATCACGCCGGTCTGATGACCGTCGCGCAGATGGCAGAATTCCAGGCGCGGATGGGCGTGGCCGAGGGCCGGGAATGGGACACCTTCACCGACGCCGGAGAAACGGCGGAACTCGCGGATTTCGTCGCCGAAGCGCCTTTCTTCGCGCGCGGACGCAGGCGTTATTCGGCGCCCCCCGTTGCCGTGCCGGAGAGTCCCCGGCTGGCGGATCGCACGCTTTCGACCCAGGCCGGGTTCGGCAAGGTGCTGGAGCAGATCGCGCGCCAGGGTGGTCCCCTGTCGGACAGCATCGTCACCATGTCGCCGGATGTCACCGCATCCACCAATCTCGGTCCATGGGTGAACCGCAAGGGGCTGTTCGCCCGCCAGCCCCGCGCCGATACATTTCGCGACGAGAAGATTCCGTCGATGCAGAAATGGACCTTCTCGCCCGAGGGTCAGCACTTCGAGCTCGGCATCGCGGAGATGAACCTGTTCCTGTTGCTGGGGGCGGCGGGCCTGTCGCACTCGCTGTTCGGTGAACGGCTGCTGCCGGTGGGCACGGTCTATGACCCGTTCGTGGCGCGTGGTCTGGATGCGCTGAACTATGCCTGCTACCAGCAGAGCCGTTTCATGATCGTCGGCACGCCGTCGGGCGTGACCCTGGCGCCGGAGGGCGGGGCGCACCAGTCCATCGGCACGCCGCTGATCGGCATGAGCCAGGACGGGCTCGCGGCGTTCGAACCGGCGTTCCTGGACGAACTGACTGCCATCATGGACTGGTCCTTCGATTACATGCAGCGCGATGGGGAGGGGGACCCGGACGAGCGTACATGGCTGCGCGACGAGACCGGGGGATCGGTCTATCTGCGCCTGTCCACCCGCCCGGTCGAGCAGCCATTGCGGGAAGTCGGTGCCCTGCCGGTACAGGCGATCATCGACGGCGGCTACTGGCTGCGGGAACCGGGGCCGAACTGCGAACTGGTGATTGCCTATCAGGGCTGCATCGCGCCGGAGGCGGTGGAAGCTGCTGGACGCATTGCCAATGACCGCCGTGATATCGGTGTGCTGGCCGTGACCTCCGCCGACCGGCTGAACGCTGGCTGGACGGCTGCACGGCGTGCGCGGGCACGCGGCCATGCGTCGGCCGAGAGTCATGTGGAGCGACTGCTGGGCACCCTGCCGCCGCACTGCACCCTGATCACGGTGCTGGACGGCCACCCTGCCACGCTGTCATGGCTGGGCGCGGTCGCCGGGCACCGGACCGTGCCCCTGGGTGTGGAGCACTTCGGCCAGACCGGCACCATCAGTGACCTGCACGCCCACTTCGGCATCGACGCGGCGGCCATCGTCGATGCCGCCGATCGCCTGATTCAGGGACGCCCGATCCGCAGCAGTGCCGTGGGATGAGCGCCATGGGTTGGCGTTCATCCCACGGCGTTCATTCCGTCGCGCGGGCGGGCACTGCGTGGGACGTGTTCTCGGCGCGTGCCGGCACCTGCCACATCAGGGCCTGCAACTGCCGCCAGAAGTTCGGGCTGTCGACATAGCCGAGGATGCGCCCGACCTCCTGCCCCCCATGCAGCAGCACGAAGGTCGGTGTCATGCGCACGCCGGTGACATGCAGCAGGTCGTCGGGCCGCGGGTGGCGCAGGTCGACCCGGCGCAGCGGCGCGCGCTGGCCCAGGGTCGTCTCGTGATATCCCCGCCCGACGGCATCGTTCCAGACCGCGCAGTAGATGCAGGTGCCCAGCTCGAACATGACCAGTTCGGTCCGGAAGGAGTCAGCCTGAGCCGTCACGGGAGAAAACAGCCAGAGCAGAACGATCAGCAGCGCACCGCGAACCGAAGTAGGGATGAGGGGCGGGGTCACGGCTGCACCTTCAGTTCCCGTCGCTGTCCATGGGCAGGTCGGGGACTGCCGACCATTCCAGCAGCGAATTGTCATAGAGCTGCAGATTGTCGTGCCCCGCGACATGCAGGGCAAACAGTGTGGCCGCCGCGGCAATGCCGCCACCGCAATAGGTGATCACAGGCTTCGCGGGATCGATGCCGGCGATCTGCCGTGCCATCTGCTCCGGGGGGGCGAAATCGCCGGTCAGCGGGTCGAGCAGATCCGTCGCCGGAACGCTGAGGCTGTTCGGGATGCGTCCGGGGCGGCCATAGTGGGTGCCGCCTGTCCCCTGGAACTGGGCCACCGACAGGGCGTTGACGATCTGCACGTCGCCTGCGGCTATGGCTTGCCGTACTGTTTCCCGGTCGGCGATGGCGGACTGGTTGCGGCTGCCCCGGAACGTGGAGGGGGTGAACTTCTCTTCCCCCTTGGCGACCGCCCGACCCTCCGCGACCCAGCGCTGCCAGCCGCCGTCCATGATCCGCACGTCGCGCAGCCCGGAGACGGAAAGTACCCACCAGGCGCGGGTCACTGCGACCGCCGTGCCGGAGCCGTAGAGCACCACCGTGTCGTCGGGGCTGATCCCGATCTCCGACAGCACCCGGTCGATCTGTGCCTGCGGAGCGATGGTGAACGGATATGCCCCCTCCGGGTCCGAGAGGTCATCGACCATGTGCAGATAGGCCGCGCCGGGTATGTGTCCCGCCAGCCATGCATCCCGGCCACTGTGGATGGTGGAGGCCCCGACGGGCTTCGTCTCGAATGTCACGGTGCAGTCGATTACCCGGATCGTGCCTGCATCCAGGCCAGCCTCGACAAGGGCTGGATCGACGATCAGTTCAGGTCGCTTGGTCATCTGACAGGTTCCTCCCCGCGGGGACATTATCCGATGCCTTTCGCCGTACCTACCCCTTGACGGCCAGTCCCTCCAGGATCGGGCAGTCGGGTCGCTGGTCGCCATGGCAGTTGCCGGCCAGGTGGGTCAGTTCGTCGTGCAGGGACTGCAACTGGGTCATCTTGCGCTCGATCTCGGCCAGGTGGTCCAGGGCGATGGCCTTCACGTCGGCGCTGGCGCGGTTGCGGTCGGCATAGAGGGCGAGCAGTTCGCGGCAGGCGTCGATGCTGAAACCGAAACTGCGGGTGCGCTGCACGAAGCGCAGTTGCTGCACCTCCTGCGGGCCATAGTCGCGATAGCCGTTGCTGCGTCGTCCCGACGGGGTGACCAGTCCGATCTCGGCATAGTAGCGCACGGTCTTGGTGGGCAGGCCCGACGCCCGTGCTGCCGCGCCGATGTTCATGCGATCTCCGCCAGTCGCGGCTGCAACACGGTGATCTCTGCCTCCAGCGGCGGGTCCAGCAGCGATGACTGCGCCGCGACCAGGGCCAGGTCGCTGTCGCCCAGGGCGCGGGACCAGCCGATCACGGCATGCACGGCGGATGCGGCCAGCGCGGCGGCATTCTGCAGCGGCATGCCATCCAGCATGCGGGCGATGAACAGGCCGGCGAACAGGTCGCCAGTACCGTGCGGCGCCTCCGGAATCGCGGGCATGGACACGCGGTGCAGGGACTCACGTTGCACCACCAGGACATGGACCTTGCCCTGCTCGCCCGGCGAAGACGTGCAGACCACGGCGCAGGGGCCGAGGGTCATCAGGTGCCGCGCGGCGAGCATCACCTCGATCTCCGTCGTGGTCGGCATTCCGGCCAGGACACCAAGCTCGTAGCGGTTCGGCAGCACGATGTCGGCGCGTGGCATCAGCGAGTCACGGATCGTCGCGACGATGGCTGACGGGACATAGCGTCCAGTATGGGTATCGCCGATGACGGGGTCCAGGACATAGCGGCAGGCGCCATCCTCCCGCAGGTGATCAAGCTGTCGCGCCAGCATCTCCCCGTTCGTGGCTTCGGCCAGATAACCGGAAAAGACCAGATCGGGCCGGGATCGGCAGATGATGGCGCGGATCATCCCGGACACCGCACCGGACTCCAGCGCCTTGCCCTCCGGCCGGCCGTGGCCGGGGTGAAAGCTGAGAACGGTCGTCGGCACGTCCCAGACCACATGGCCCAGACGGCGCAGCGCGAAGGCGGTCGCCGAATTGCCCACATGGCCCATCGCCACCTGGCTGGACAGGGAAAGTACCGCCATGCCGTTCCTCTCGTTGCGTCGGCCCGTCAGGAAATTATAGTGACCGGCCACAGTTATCGTACTGCCAATCGAGCAGGCAAGAGGGAGAGATACCACATGGCCGCATCCGTCCGCCCCCGCCGCAGTGTCCTTTACATGCCGGGGTCCAACACCCGCGCGATGGAGAAGGCCAAGACCATTGCCGCCGACGCCATCATCCTGGATCTTGAGGACGCGGTCTCGCCGGACGCCAAGGCGACGGCGCGGCAGCAGATCGTCGATGCGCTGGCCGCTGGCGGCTATGGCAAGCGGGAGATGATCGTCCGCATCAACGGCCTCGACACCCCCTGGGGTGCTGACGACATGGCGGCCATCGCGAGATCCGGCGCCGACGCCATCCTGGTGCCGAAGATCAATGACGCCGCAACCGTGCAGGGCCTGGTCGCCGCCATGGACAAGGCCGGTGCGCCGGCCAGCATGGCGCTCTGGTGCATGATGGAAACCCCCATCGGCATCCTCAACGCCCAGTCCATCGGCGCGGCCTCCGACCGTGTCGCCGTCTGGGTCATGGGCACCAACGACATCGCCAAGGACACCGGCGCGCACCATACCCCGATGCGTCTGCCCATGGTCACCGCGCTGGGCATCTGCATGCTGGCGGCCCGCGCCTACGGCATCCAGATCCTCGACGGTGTCTACAACGACATCAAGGATGAGGACGGGTTCCGCGACATCTGCCAGCAGGGCCTGGAAATGGGCTTCGACGGCAAGACCCTGATCCACCCCAGCCAGGTCGCCCCCTGCAACGACGTCTTCTCCCCCACCGAGGCCCAGCTCGAAATGGCCGCCCGCATCGTCGCCGGCTTCGAGGAAGCCCAGCGCGAAGGCAAGGGCGTCGTCACCGTCGACGGCCGCATGATCGAGAACCTGCACGTCGAACAGGCCAAGAAGCAGCTTGCACTGGCGGCGGCTGTGGCGGAGATGGGGTGAGGGGGAGTGAACCGCGATCCGGATCTGGTCCGCGACATTCTTATTGCCGTCGAAGCAAATGATGACGTGCCTATGGGATGGATGAGCGTCAAGTTCGAAGATCGCTGTGAGGGAGAAGTAGCACGCGGTGTCCAGATATCTGCATGAGGCGGGTTTCTTGGATGCGGCTCGTAGTGATCCTGTCTGAATGGAAGCAAGGAAGCGTCCGGTCTGGTTGCGGCGGACCATCGGCATGCCCGGTGAGGTCGAAGCCTGACGGCCCGTGATGTGATCGCGGTCATGGCTGGATGGAGGTCGTTCTGTCACCATGCAATCGTCTGGCTCATGTCCGATTGTCGAACAGGCCAGATGTTTCAGAATCAGACCTGTTCCATTTCGATGCAGCGGGCCTCAATGCCTGCAACGCATGCATGTGGTTGCTGGATACCGTGATCGCGGCACCCTGTTTACCAGTTCCCTTGTGCGCATGGTCGGGCGTGAGCCGGAGAGTCCTGCGTCTGCGACCCCAGTTGCGCGTTCCGCCTGCTACCGGAAAAGTCCAGTTCTTCCAGAATATTAAGCATGTTTTCCGAACCCTGCCGCGTCCTCCGCGAGGACTTCTCCTGCGCGATTTCCATGACATGAGTTCCCGGGGCCGGTGGCCGGTGGATGCCCTCTGTTCGCACGCTCTGGCCTGCTTGTTGCGCCACTGCTGGATCAGGTGGTGCAACCATCGGGTGGCATTTCAGGGTGTGGGAGCAGGACAATGGCCGCAGGGGAACCAGGTATCGGTGGATCCGAAGGGATTGTTGTCTCTCCGGTCGGGGACGCCGATGACAATCTGATCGCGGGCACGGCTGGCGATGACCTGCTGGATGGCGGGCCTGGTGCCGATACCCTGCTTGGGGCCGACGGGAATGACACCCTGATCGGCAGTGATGCGGGTGACGTCCTGCGCGGTGGCGCGGGTATCGATACCGCGCTGATCGACCTGACCGGGGCGACCACTGACTTGATCTTCCATCCGTTCTTCACCGGCGCGCTCGGTCTGGATATAGGCGTGGATGTGGAGGCGTTTCAACTGCGTCTGGGGTCGGGCAATGACCGTATCCAGACAGGCTTCTTCGATGATGTGGTCTTCGCCGGTGCCGGTGATGATCTGATAGATGCCGGTTCGGGTGCCAATCTGGTGGAGGGCGGTGCCGGGGCCGATACTCTGGCAGCGGGGGAGGACAACGACACCCTGCGCGGCGGGGACGGGGATGATGTGCTCCGCGCCAGGGAAGGCGAGGATTCCGTCGAAGGCGGGGCCGGCAATGACATCCTGCAGGCCGGGTATGGCGATGACCGGCTGTTCGGCGGCGAAGGCGCTGACACGCTTTTCGGTCAGGGTGGTGATGATCTGATCGAAGGCGGTGCGGGCGATGACCTTGTCGTGGTGGATCAGGGCCGGGACACGGTTGCAGGCGGATTGGACAATGACACCCTGATCGGTGGCGACGATGGCAACACCCTGGACGGCGGCGCGGGCGATGATCTGATCCAGGCCGGTGACGGGGCTGACAGCATCGAAGGTGGCGATGGCGCGGATCATGTGTTTGGTGGCGGAGGTGCTGATGTCATCGGCACCAGCGACGGGCCCGACACTATCGAAAGCGGCACAGGAAACGACCGCGCCTGGGCCGGTGCCGGTGATGACCTGTTGACAACGGATGGCGGCAACAACCGGCTGAACGGTCAGGCAGGTAACGACACGCTGTTCGGGGCGGTCGGTCGGGATGTGCTGTCCGGCGGCAGCGGTACGGACGAGCTCCACGGCGGCGCGGGTCTCGATACCCTGCGTGGCGGTGGTGATGCGGATTCCCTCTATGGTGGCGACGGCAACGATACCATCCGGGCCGGTGGCGGTGATGATCTGGTGTATGTCGGCGCGGGCCGCAGTCTTGCCGATGGCGGTGCCGGTCAGGACACGCTCCTCGGCAACAGCGAACGCGACGACCTGCGCGGCGGCGATGGCGACGACCGCCTGCTGGGTCAGCAGGGCGATGACGTGCTGAAGGGCGACGATGGTGCCGACACGTTGCTGGGCGGTGAGGGCGGCGACCGCATCGTCGGTGGCGCCGGCAACGACCAGGGCGTGGGCGGCAGCGGTAATGATGGGCTGTTCGGCCAACTCGGCAATGACATGCTGGATGGCGGTAGCGGCAATGACCTGCTGGTCGGTGGTCGCGGCGAGGACACGCTGTCCGGCGGCGATGGCCGGGACACCCTGAATGGCGGCTCCGATGCCGACCGGTTGTTCGGCGGTGACGGCAACGATGTCATGCAAGGCGATGCGGGCGACGACCTGATCGATGGCGGACTCGGCGACGATCAGATCAAGGGCAACTCGGGCAATGACACCCTGCTCGGGGGTGGTGGTGCAGACACGATTTTTGGCATGAGCGAGGACGATCTGCTTGATGGCGGCTATGGTGTGGATCATCTGTTCGGCAATGGTGGAAACGACACTCTTCTCGGCGGCGACGGCGCGGATCGTCTGAACGGTGGCGGCGGCAACGATTCTCTGTCGGGAGGCGAAGGTAGCGACCGGCTGGTGGGCAACAATGGCAATGACACACTGATCGGCGGCGCCGGTGCCGACACGCTGGAGGGTGGAAACGACCGGCTGGGCGCCGACGCTGATCTGATTGATGCAGGAACGGGGAACGATCGTATCGACGCCGGGTACGGTGCGGATACCGTATTCGCCGGGGACGGTGATGATCTGGTGTTCGCGGACGGGGTTGAACCATCGCAGTCCGGCGATGACGTGCTGGATGACGACGTGGTGTTCGGCGGCCTTGGCGACGATACCGTCTTCGGGCTGCTTGGGGACGATCTTGTCGCGGGCGGCGAAGGCACGGACAGCATCCTCGGTGGCGTTGGCGCCGACAGCCTGTCCGGTGATGAAGGTGCGGATACGCTTGTCGGAGGCAAAGGCAGCGACTTGCTCTACGGCGGCGCGGGCGGCGATCTGCTCGTCTTCGCCGAAGGCGATGACCAGGACACGGTTTCCGGGGGGAGCGGTGCTGACGTCTTCCGTACCGCCACGCTGGCCGCCGACCTTTTTGGCGCGGCAGGCAGTGGGCCGCAGCACGTGGTACTCGATTATGAAGCAGGCACGGACACGCTTGATCTCGCGGGGCATGTCTACCGGATATCGAGCGTTCAGGGTGGTATCCATGCTGGCGACGTGCTGGTGGAAATGATCATTGCTCCCGGGGATGTATTTGCCGCGATTCGGCTCCAGGGGGTCACGGTACAGGATCTGGTCGATGCCGATGACGTTCTCCTTGCCGGGGCGAAGGAAACGGTCGCGGGCGGTTGGGATTCATCCGACGCGACCGGCACGGATGGCGGCGGGTCCACGGGCGGGAACGAGGGTGGCGTCGATCCGGCTCCGTCAGCCAATCCGGGCGTATTCCGGCTGGGTGATGATGGTCGCGACAAGTTCAGCGCGACTGATGCGGACGACACACTCATTGGTCAGGGCGGCGACGACGTTTTCCAGGGGTGGTCTGGCGCTGATGTGCTGGATGGCGGTGAGGGCAATGACAGCCTGAAAGCCCTAGACGGCCATGACACCATTTTCGGTGGTTCCGGGGACGACATGATCAAGGCCGGAACATATCTTGGCGGCGACCGTCTTGGTCACGGCAGCTTCATCGATGGCGGCGATGGTGATGACTGGATCATGGCACGGACCGGCGCGGAGACCATTTTTGGGGGCGCTGGTGATGATTACATCAACACTGGGAACCCCAACGAGTATCGCCACAATCAGACGGACTATCTGGATGATGTCATCTACGGGGGCGCGGGCCGGGATCATATTTCGTCAAGCGTATCGAACGACATCGTCTACGGCGGGGACGACTCGGATTACATCAATGGCGGCTACGGCAACGATACGCTGTTTGGCGATGATGGAGGTGACAGCATCACTGGTCGCAATGGCGACGACCTTCTCTATGGCGGCGATGGCGATGACTACCTGTCTGGCGGGAGTGCGGCCGAAAGCGGCAACGACATCATTTTCGGCGGCAATGGCGACGACAGAATTTTTGCCAGCCAGGGCATCAACGAACTGTACGGCGGCGACGGGAACGACAAATTGACAGCGGACAAGGGTAACAACCAGATCTTTGGTGGTTCCGGCGACGATGTGCTGACGATGGGTAGCGGTGAGCAGGTTGCAGAGGGGGGCGAGGGGCGCGATGTCTTTCGGTTCGAAGACCGGGATATCGGGCGCGCCACGATTACCGACTTTAAGGTTGGCAGCGAAAGGATTCTGCTCAACAGCGAGCATTTCCGTGCCGATCTGTTGCGCCTGACAGAGGACAATGGCGACCTTCTGATCGAACAGGAGCGCGAGACCTGGAGGGTAGGCAGTATCGAAGAGATTCGCCTTGAATCCGTCACGCTCAATGAGGTCAATATCGACGAGCTGTTCCTCTTCTTCTGATCCGGCGAGGGCGAAATCTCGCGACCCGATCCCTACCCGAACAGCCCCGTCTTGTTGAAGCCGCGCGGGGCCATGCGGCCGGCGCTGGCGCGTTTGGCGAGCCAGTCGGAGAAGTCTTCCTCCCGCCCCGTCCGGCCTGACGGGCCGGTCCAGGTGAGGCCGTCGGCGGCGGTAAAGGTCTTCACGTCGGCCATGCCGCCGTCCTTGTAGCGTTGCAGCATGACGCCCTTGCCGCGCCCCATTTCCGGCATCTCGGTCAGGGGGAAGACCAGCAGCTTCCGGTTCCTGCCGATCACCGCGACATGGTCGCCGGTGACGGGAACGAAGGCCTGCGCGGTCTCGCCCTTGCCGAGGTTCAGCACCTGGCGGCCGTTGCGGGTGGAGGCCAGCACGTCATCCTCCGCCACCACGAAGCCGCGCCCGGCGGAGGAGGCGATGAGCCGTTTCGCACCCGGCGTGTGGACCAGCAGGTCCACGATCTCCTGGTCGTTCGGCAGGTCGATGATCAGACGGACAGGCTCCCCGTGACCGCGCCCGCCCGGCAGCTTGTCGCAACCCAGCGTGAAGATGCGCCCGTCGGTGGCGAAGACCAGCAGCTTGTCGATGGTCTGGGCATGGAAGCTGAAGCGGCCCTGGTCGCCGTCCTTGTATTTCAGCTCCGTCGTCAGGTCGATGTGGCCCTTGGCGGCGCGGATCCAGCCCTTCTCCGAGCAGATGACGGTGATCGGCTCCCGCTCGATCAGGACCTCTGCCGCCGCCTGCGCCAGTTCCTCCGACGGTTCATCGCCGAACGTGGTCCGGCGGCGCGCCAGTTCCGGCTGCTTCTTCAGTTCCGCACGCAGCGCACCGACCTCGTCACTGATCCGGGACCAGCGCTTGACCTCGTCGCCCATCAGGTCTTCCAGTTCCGCCTTCTCGGCGGTCAGCTCATCATGCTCGCGGCGGATCTCCATCTCCTCCAGCTTGCGCAACTGGCGCAGCCGCATGTCCAGGATCGCCTGCGCCTGACGCTCCGTCAGGGTGAAGCGATCCATCAGGATCTCCTTCGGCCGGTCGTTCTCCCGGATGATGCGGATGACCTCGTCCAGGTTCAGGAAGGCAACGAGATAGCCCCCCAGCACCTCCAGCCGGTCGGCGATCTTGGCCAACCGGTGCCGGGTACGGCGCTGCAGCACCACGTGCCGGTGGTCCAGCCAGCCCTGCAGCATGTCGTGCAGCGGCATGACCCGCGGGGTGCGGCTGGCGTCGAGGGCGTTCATGTTCAGGTTGAAACGCACTTCCAGATCCGTCTGGCGGAACATCTGCTCCATCAGGGCGTCGGCGTCGATGGTGCGGGACCGGGGCTCCAGGATCAGGCGGATGTCGTCGGCGGATTCATCGCGCACGTCGGCCAGTGCCATCAGCTTCTTGTCGTTGATCAGTTGCGCGATCTTCTCCACCAGCTTGCCCTTCTGCACCTGGTAGGGCAGTTCGAACACCCGGATCTGATAGGTGCCGTGACCGGCGGACTCCTTCTCCCAGCGCGCCCGCAGACGGATGCCGCCGCGCCCGGACAGATAGGCATCCGAGATCGTGGCCGGATCGGTGACGATGACGCCGCCGGTGGGAAAGTCGGGGCCGGGCATGCGGGTCATCAGGCTGCGGTGCCAGCGGTTCACGCGCTTCTGGCGATCTTCCTCGCTCTCGTCGGCGGGAATGTCGGCGCGGCGCTCCAGCATCCACAGCAACGCCTCGCAGATTTCCGTGGCGTTGTGCGGCGGTATGTTGGTGGCCATGCCCACCGCGATCCCCGCCGCGCCATTGGCCAGCAGGTTGGGGAAGGCGGCCGGCAGCACCAGCGGCTCGTTCTCCTCGCCGTCATAGGTGGTCTGGAAATCGACCGCATCCTCGTCGATGCCTTCCAGCAGCCGCTCGGCGATGCGGGTCAGCCGCGCCTCCGTATAGCGCATGGCGGCGGCGTTATCGCCGTCCACATTGCCGAAGTTGCCCTGTCCCTCCACCAGCGGATAGCGGACAGCGAAATCCTGCGCCAGCCGCACCAGCGCGTCATAGATCGCCTGGTCGCCATGCGGGTGAAACTTGCCCATCACGTCGCCGACGATGCGGGCGCATTTCTTGAAACCGGCATCGGGGTCGAGGCGTAGCAGGCGCATGGCATAGAGCAGCCGCCGGTGCACCGGTTTCAGCCCGTCCCGCACATCCGGCAGGGACCGTGAAACGATGGTCGACAGCGCATAGGCCAGATAACGCTCGCTCAACGCATCGCTGAGCGGGACCGGGGTGACGTTTTCCTTGTCGGGCGGGGAAAGTTCGCTCATGGCGCAGGCGTATCCTTGTCGGGGGACTGGCCCTGACGCGAGGGGTCATGCGTCTTCGGGCGAGTCCGGCAATCTGTCGCTCAACACACCAGATGTAGTGTTCCGACGCAAGAGCAACTCAACAAATCGCCCGCGTGCGGCAGGCAAGCCGCCGTCTTCGCGGGGAAAGACCTGGCGTTCGAGGAAGTGGCCGGTCAGTTCGGCTGCGTCGGCCCAGTCGGTCGCGGGATGATTCGCCACCGGGCGTCCGCGCCCCCCGACCAGAAACCGGGGCAGGGGCAGCAGCTTCTCCGCATAGGGCTGGCCGGCAACCAGTGAAACCGCCCGTGCGGATTTCGGTGAGACATAGCCCAGATCCGCCGTGGCTCCGGTCCCGGCGCAGCGTGACAGATCCAGCCCGAAACCCATTTCCGACAGCAGTCCGACCTCCCAGCCGAAATAGGCTTCCACCCAGTCATCCGTAGCCGCCGCAATGGCGTCGAACAGGATCGTGGTGGCACGGAACAGCACCGGGTGGGCCTCGCGCTCCGGCAGGCCCCCTTCCAGCAGCGTGGCGGCACTGGCCAGCGCGGCAAGCCGCACCGGATCGTCCAGCACCATGTTGGTGCGGCTGATCGCGGGTTCGAGGCGCATGGTGCCCAGATGGTCGGCCAGCCGGGCCCGCCATGTGGCATGGACGGTATTCCCCAGCATGATCACACCGCGCAGGCGCTTCGATCCGGCGCCACGCACCAGACCGGCGTGACGGCCCTGGGATTCGGTCAGCAGGCTGACGATCGCGCCGCCTTCCCCCAGACGCCGGGACGACAGCACGATGCCGTCGTCAGTCCATTCCATGGCGTGACCGCCAGTCGGGGATCCGGCGCACCTGTCAGATCCGTTCGTCGGTGGGCAGAACCTGATCGGGCGACAGGCTCGGCAGGGGCTTCAACTGTGCGTAGTAGGGCGTGAAGTCCGGGCGGGTTGCATCGAACAACTGGTCGTAGGAATCGATGACGAAATAGGTCTGCTGATAGTGGTCGATGATGTAGTCAGTGCGCATGATGCGCAACAGGTCGAAGGCGAGCCGGTTCGGCGATTCATCCTCCAGACTGAAGGTCGTCTCACCCCTGGAGGAGACAATGCCCGCGCCATAGATGCGCAGGCCGTCTTCGGTGCGGATCAGACCGAACTCCACCGTGTACCAGTACAGCCGCGCCAGCAGTTTCAGCGCACCGAGGTTGAGCGCCTTCATGCCGCCCCGGCCATAGGCGGCCATGTAGTCGGCGAAGACCGGATTGAACAGCATCGGCACATGCCCGAAGCAGTCGTGGAACACGTCCGGTTCC
This sequence comes from Minwuia thermotolerans, assembly GCA_021604565.1. GTDB lineage: Bacteria > Pseudomonadota > Alphaproteobacteria > Minwuiales > Minwuiaceae > Minwuia > Minwuia thermotolerans_A. The sequence continues at coordinate 15,907 of BQJF01000080.1, forward strand.
TGCAGGTAGTCGAGCTGTTCCGGCTTGCGGATCCAGTTGGTGACCGGAAACCGGCGATTGGCCAGGTGGCGGAAGAAGACATCGTCCGGCACCAGTCCGGCGACGGCGACGATGCGCCAGCCGGTAGCGGCCTCCAGGATATCGGAAAGCGCCTCGAAGTTCGGAATGCCGTCCGCGGCGACACCAAGCGCCTTCAATCCCTCGACGAACTCCGGTGCCGCACGACCGGGCAGCAGCTTCGACTGACGCTCGAACAGGGTGCGCCAGACGGCATGCTCGCTGTCGGTATAGGCATCGAAGCCCTGGTCGATGACATGGTCATTCATGGCTGAACCGTAGTGGTTCCGGACCCGCTGCGGCAACCTCGAAAGCGGTTGCTCTGGCTTTCCGGAAACCGGTTCAGAGCTGCTCCAGCTTCACCGGCAGGCCGTCCAGTGGCTTCGGAATCGGAATGCGCGCCCACTCCGGCTCGTACCCCGGCTCGACGCTGACCCGGAACCGCTGCAGGAACTGGAACGAGAACGCCTTCACCTGCATGTAGGCGAAATGCATCCCCAGGCACTTGTGTGCGCCGCCGCCGAACGGTGCCCAGGCGAACTTGTGATTGCGATGCTCGGCCCGGTTTGCGGAGAAGCGGTCGGGATCGAACTTCTCCGGCTCCGTCCACAGCTCCGGCATCATGTGCACGAACCCCGGGCTGACGCTGACATTGGTGCCGGCCGGTACGGTCTTCCCCTGAAACTCGAAATCGCGCATCACCCGGCGCGGAATGAAGGGGACGGGCGGGATGCAGCGCAGTGCCTCGTTGAAGGTGCGCTCCGCATAGTCCATGTCGCCCATGCGATCATAGGTCAGGTGCGTACCGCCGATCTCGGCGACTTCGGCCCTGATCCGTTCCTGCCATTCCGGGAAGGCGGCCAGTGCCCAGAACATGGTGGTCAGGGAACTGGTCGTGGTGTCATGCGCGGCCATCAGCAGGAAGTTCAGGTGATCGATGATCTCCTGATCCGACAGCTTCTGCCCGTCTTCCGATTCCGCCTGGCAGAGCTGGGTGAACATGTCGTCACCATTGCCCGCCCGCCGCACCGGGATGAGATCGCGGAAGAACTCGTTCAGGAACTTGCGCGCCTTAACGCCCCGCGCCATCGCCAGACCGGGCACCGGACGGCGCACGACGGAGACCGCGGCGGCAACCTCGTCGATGAAGGCCTGATTGATACGACGGGATTCCGGTCCCATGTCCAGGCCCAGGAACACGCTGGCGCCGAGATCAAGTGTCAGTTCCTTGATTGCCGGATAGAACTTGAATTCCGACTTCTTCGACCATTCATCAAGCCGCGTCTCGATCCCGCCGTTCATGCGCAGCAGGTAATCCTTCATCGGTGCCGGCTTGAAGGCCACCTGCATGATACGGCGGTGTGCCCGGTGGTCGTCGAAGTCGCGCAGCATCAGACCGTCGGAGAACAGGCGGCGCAGCATGTGCGACCAGCCGAGCTTCGAGGAGAAGTTCTTCTCCCGATCCATCAGCACCATCTCCAGCGCGTCCGGGCCGAGCATGGTGACGTTCCACTGCATGAAGGTCCTGGCCTTGTAGACAGTGCCGTAGTCGCTGTAGTTCTGCCGCTGCAGTCCCATGGGATCCTTCAGGAACTTGAGCGTGTCACCGAGCACCGGCATGCCCTTGTGGCCCGGCAGGTGGGCCAGGTCGTGCTCCCCGGCCCGCGCCGGACTGCTCTGCTCGATTGCTGTCATTCCGCCAGCTCCCCTGATCGCATTCTGATGTTCCGCAGCAGGCGGAACCGATCTAACTGAACTGTAGTCAGCTAAATCATGACGTCAATTGGGTGCGTTGCCCGTCGATGACCTGCCAAACGAAAAAGCCACCGCGCCGGAAAAGGGTCCGGGGCGGTGGCTTTCAGGTCATTCTGGTTCCGAATGAAGCGACGTCAGATCCTACTTCCGATCATTCTCATCGCCGTCATCGTCGGAAGTATCCTCATCTTCATCATCGTCGATGTCCGGGTCGCCCAGATCCACGGGCTCGTCGTCCCCTTCCTCGTCGACGTCGGGGGTGCCGGGCACGGGCGCGTCATCCTCGTCGTCGTCCTCTGACAGCGAGACATCGGCGTCATCGTCGTCATCGTCGAGCAGGGTATCGTCGTCATCGACCTCCAGATCCTCGTCATCATCATCGTCATCGCTGACGGCCTTGACGGGTTTCGCGGGGGTCGGCTTCTTTGGCGGGTCAGCCGGTGTCGGGCGACGCTGCTTGAACACCACCAGCGGCTGGTTTTCCGTTCCGCACTTGGGGCAGATCAGCGGTGTCTTGTTGAAGTCGTAGAACTTG
>BQJF01000081.1 GCA_021604565.1 Minwuia thermotolerans
GTCTTGACCCCGCCCGCCACCCCGCCTATCGTCCGCCCGCCGCGACACCGGAGCCCCCTCCGGTCCCTCCCGCACACCCCATGGGGGCCCTTAGCTCAGCCGGTAGAGCAACTGACTTTTAATCAGTAGGTCGTTGGTTCGAACCCAACAGGGCTCACCATTGTTTTCAAGGGGTTAGGTGGAAATGTGGGGCCGGGTGTCGTCCTCCGTCCCCACGGGTTCACCACGAGGACCGGTTTCCCCTGATTGAGCGATGCGACGAGAATGGGGCCGCAGGTGAGGCGATCCCCTTTCCGGACGCTGAATGCCTTGTTGATGCTACTGGCGGGAAAAGAACGCCCTCAAATCGTCGTACGCTTCCGGCACCGTGATGAAGAACATGTGGCCACCGTCGTAGAGATGCAGCTCACTGTTCGGCAAGCGGTCGGCCAGGTTCTTCATGGCTTCGGGGGTGGCGATTTCATCGTTGGTGCCGCCTGCACAGAAAGCCGGAATGGTGACACTGGCCAGGTCTTCCCAGCAATTGTGTTCCGAGCGGGCGTGGAGTTGACCCATGGAACCGCGCAGGAAATTCGGCTCGCCTGCAAAGGCGGACTTGTCCGCGCGGCGACGCAGCATCTCGGCCTGCTCGGTTTCAAACCAGTCATCGGTGGTGCGGTTGTCATACAGCTTCATAGAGGCGCGGAATTTCTCCTCCGGTTCCATCGGCGGCAGGGTGTGCAGTGGATAGGATGAGCCGCCCGCCCCGCCGGGTGAGGTGCAGAACAGCGCCATGTGGGTGACCATCTCGGGGTGCCGGACAACCAGATTCTGCAGCACCATGCCGCCAAACGAGATGCCCAGCACCGGACAGGGCGCGAGTTCCAGCGCATCCATGACAGCCGCCGCGTCGTCGGCATAGTTTGCCATCGTATATCGCCCCTCGGGCTTCGACGTGCGTCCCAGGCCGCGCTGATCATAGGATGTCACCCGGAAATGTCGGGTCAGCGGGGTTTCCAGGGCGTTGGGGTGGCAGCGCAGGTCGCCGCCTGTCCCGGAAATGATCAGTAGGTCAGGTCCCTCGCCAGCCTGTTCGTACCAGAGTTCATCCAGATCACGTATTTTCAGGAATGGCATGACTTCCCCCAGTCTGTGCAGGCGGCTGATGAAACCCGCGAATTTCCACCCGGCTGATTGGGCATCAGTGCGGTCCAAGATCGCGCTGGCTGGACGACTCTCATGCAGCATGGATACCCGGTCAAGCCGCGTCGGGCAGGCCGGTGCTTTGGGGTGCGGCCAGTCGTCGTCGTTCGGTTCTCCGATGCCGAGAGCGTTGTCTGGCCTCCAGGCGACCGCTCATCCATGTCATCTTGTTTTATGGACGTGACTGACGACAAGCACCTGACGGAGACCATTGCCTATCCCCTGTGGCGCTCGTGCTGGCAGCGCATGAAGCGGCGGAACCCGGACACGGGCACAGAATGTCACGCCCCACTTGCGTAACCTGTTGGATGGCCTTCAGCCGTCACCCGCCGTAGCAGGCGCATTCGACACCCACGCTGCACGACACCCGGAACCGGATCAGGAGCTCGAATCCTGGTGAACGGCCCAACTCAACGCCTGCACGCATTTCCGCATGGGCGGATCGCCACTGCCCATTGATATGCAACCCGTCGCGCTTGATCGCAGCCGTCCGGCGCGCCAATCTTGCCATTAGTGGATCAGGCGAGAAATTCGGGGCAGGAGGCGTCAGCGCATGGCTATGACATTTGAAAGACTGACACCGACGTTCGCCGCCGTGGTGTCGGGCGTTGACCTCTCGCAGCCGTTGTCGGCCGATGCCATCGACGCGATCCATGCCGGTATGGACGAACATGCGGTTCTGGTCTTCCACGACCAGGTTCTTACAGACGAGCAACAGATCCGCTTCAGCCAGAGCCTGGGTCCGCTTGAGCAGCCGGGGGCCGCGTCCAACATCACCAAGCCGGAAGACAAGCGGCTCAAGGGGCCAATCGCCGATATTTCCAATATCGACAAGGACAACCGGCTGCACGGTCGTGACGACAGGCAACGGTTGTTCAACCTCGGGAACAGGCTGTGGCATTCAGACAGTTCGTTCCGCAGCACACCAGCAAAGTATTCACTGCTTTCGGGGCGGGTCGTGCCGCCATCCGGCGGAAACACGGAGTTCGCCGATATGCGCGCCGCCTATGACGCGCTCGACGACGATACCAGGGCGGAGATAGACGGGCTTGTTTGCGAGCATTCGCTGATCTACTCCCGTGGCCAACTGGGATTTGCGGACGACCTTACAGACGAAGAGCGCCGGAATTTCGCGCCGGTGCGTCAGGCATTGGTCCGCAGGCATTCAGTGACCGGCCGGAAATCGCTGTATCTCTCGTCCCACGCTGGCCAGATCGTCGGCTGGCCGATACCGGAAGCCCGATTGTTCCTGCGCGATCTGATCGAGCACGCAACAAGGGAGCGCTTTGTCTACTCACACAAATGGCGTCAGAACGACCTGGTGATATGGGACAATCGACAGACGATGCACAGGGTCCGCGCGTACAGGGATACGAGCGAGGTGCGGGACATGCGACGCACCACCGTAGCAGGTGATGGCGAGACCGCCGAACAGGTTGCAGCCTGACGACAGACGGTTTGCCGTTCCCCTTCGCATCCGGGTTCTCGAGTTCGCCCGGTTCATGTTGTGGTCCTGTCGGGATCGCCGACGACAAGCTCGGCGGGTGATCCCCTTGAGGCATTCATCCTGCACCCGCCCCTTGCAGGTCATCTACCAGTTCACTTCGTCATACCTGAAACGGAAGGCCTCTCCATCACGCACGATATGTCCTGTCGACGGCAGCGGGAAATGAGCGGTGCATACGGTGACGTCCGTCTCGCAGTACCTGTCCAGGAAGCTTCGGCGCGTGTTGCGGGCGACTTCCACGTCGTAATCCGGGCGGGCGGCCCATTCGGGGTGGAGGCACTGGATCGGGCTGTGCATCAGGTCGCCGCTCATCACCATTTCGGCGTTTCCGGATGAAAGGTGCAGCGCGCAGTGGTCCGGGGTGTGGCCCGGCGTGGATTCCAGCCAGACGGTGTCATCGATCCCATGGTCGTTGGTGACGAAGACGGCACGCCCCGCCTCCTCGATCGGAAGCACGCTGTCGGCAATATGGCCGAGAGGCGTTTCCTCGTTCATTGCCTTCCAGTAGTCGAACTCCTTCCGGGTGAAGAGATATTTCGCATTGGGAAATGTCGGGATCCAGCATCCGTCCAGCAGTCGGGTATTCCAGCCAACGTGATCGGGGTGCAGGTGCGTGCACATGACGAAGTCGATGTCTTCCGGCGCCAGCCCCGCCGCGGCCAGCGCATCCAGATAGGTGCTGTCCGTCCTCATGTGCCAGGTGGGACGGTGCGGACGGTGCTTGTCATTGCCGACGCAGCCATCGACGAGGATATTGTGGTGCCTGGTGCGAATGACATAGCTCTGCATGGGGAAGTAGAGATTGCCGCTGACAGGGTCCATGGCCCGCGGTTGCATCCAGTGCAGATGCGGTTCCCAATCCGCGGGCGTCGTCTCCGGGAAGAAGCCGTATGGTTCGAAATCCGGAGAGTTCATTTCCAGTAGCCTGGAGATCGTGAGATCTCCCAATTGACGATGAGTCATGACGTGTTGTTCCCCCCTGTCCGCTGTTCCGCGTCTCCGCATTCCGCCTGAGTTCATGGCCGGATCGGACCTGGCCCATCATGGCCCCGTTAGCTGATGTCAGGGAAGTGGGCGTGAAATCGGTTCATCGCTTCAAGTCGGCGTCCGTTCGGCTATCATCGGGGCTGAACGTGGCATGCATTCGGGGAAAATCAGTTGATCACCATTCATCATCTTGGCGTATCGCAGTCCGACCGTGTGGTCTGGCTGATGGAGGAGCTTGGTCTTTCCTATGACCTGAAGTGGTATCACCGGAAGGCCAACCGGCTGATGCCGGACGCCTATTTCGCCCTGCATCCGGCGGCGACCGCGCCGGTGATCGAGGATGATGGCCGTGTGCTGACGGAATCGGCGGTGGTGCTGGAGTACATCTGCCGTACCCATGCGGGGGGACGGTTCACGGTGAACCCGGACCAGCCGAACTATTTCGACTACCTCTACTGGATGCAGTTCAACAACAATGCGCTGGGCCTGTACTTCGCGCAGCTTGCCATGGGTGCCAACCCGACGGGCGAGGCGACGCCGATCGTGAAGGAACTGCTGCACCGCCGCTGGTCGGGCTACTATGACCATCTGGAGCAGACGCTGGCGAAGCATGACCATCTGGCAGGCGATGAATTCACCTGCGCGGACATGATGGTCGTCTACAACTTCGGCAACATCCTTGCCTCGGGCGGCCGGACCCTTGCGGACCTGCCGAACACCAACGCCTATTTTCAGCGGATCAGTGCCCGGCCCGCCTATCGCAGGGCCATGCAGATTGCGGGGCCGGAGGCGACGCCCCCGGCGTAACCCCCTCCGGGCTCGGACGAGGAGGGAGGTCTGGCGATTGTTCTCCCTCTGCCCCGCCCTGATCAATGGCAGGATGCAGGCACCTTGCATGACCTGAGCTGGTCGCGTCGGGTTCCACGATGGAGGTGCAGGCATGAAGGCGATGGTGCTGGAATTCGAGGCCTGTGCCGTCTGCGGGACCGACCGGGACAGGACGGACACACTGGAAGCGACGCTGGTTCCTGCGTCCGGCAGGTTGGCCATTTTTCGATGGGAACAATGCCGCGCACAGCGTAAATGACTGCAAACAGGCTCTCCCAGGCGAACGCAGCATGACTTCCGAGACTTCGGCCCATACCGAAGACAGTATCCGCCTCGCGCAGCGGCCCGACTGGGTCTATCTGCTGCGCGAATACTACGAGCTCTACCGGTTCCTGTCCGCGGGCGGCAGTTCGAAGATCAGGTCGCATCAGCGCGCGGTGCGGGAAGCGATCAGCAGGGTGATCCAGTCGAATGCACCGATGACCTTTCCGCTGCCGGAGCGCAAGCCTGTCGTCGGTCACATGCGGCGGGCCCTGGATGAGGGGCTGGCAGAACGCCATGCGTCCTGCGTTCGGGCAATCATGGCCGTGCAGGATGCGCTGAGCTGGCAGTATGGCTATGGCCGCATGCCGAAGGGGCTGTCGCAGAAGTACGCCTATGCGGAGATCACCGGGCCGTCAGGCCCGGTGATCACGGAGCAGGTGATCCTGGGACTTGTGCTGTTCGCGCCAGGCTGTACCTATCCGGCGCATGCCCACGACGGCATTACCGAGAGCTATGTCTGCCTTTCAGGCTCGGTCAGCGAGAACCATCAGGGCGTCTATGCGCCGGGGTCACTGATCTACAATCCGCCGGACCATCGTCACCGGATCACAGTTGCGGATCATGAACCGGCATTGCTGGCCTACGCGTGGCATGGACCGCAGGAAAAGCTGGCCGGTCAGGTGATGTCTTTCCGGCGGGCCTGAGACGGCACTTTCTTCATCCGCCAACCGCATGCCGGGCCTGTCTGCCCGTCGCGCAAGGCGCTTCGTCGGTCGTGATCGAGTGGAAACGCCCCATCGGCAGAATGTCCGCAAACTTTGATCTGGGTCACAAGGAAAAGCTCGACACGGCGATCAGCGTCGCGGCGCGGTTGAGCGAGATGGAAGGGGCTGCGGTCACGCTCTGCGGCGTCATGGCCAGTTCGCCGGGCTCCATAGCACACACGCCTGAAGAGTTCGCACAGACGCTCAAGGCATTCGCGGAGGCCCAGTCGTCGGCGAGGAGCTATCCCTCCCTGAGTGCACGGTTCAGGGTGATGCGGATCGGCTCGACCAGATAATCGAGGGCCGTGCGTTCACCCGTGACGATCATGACCTCGGCGGGCATGCCGGGTTGCAGCACGGCGTCCTTCGGCAGGCCGGAGAGGTCTCCCAGCTGAATGCGAGCAAGGTAGAAGCTGGCGCCGGTCTGTTCGTCGATCAGGGCATCGGCGGAAACCGTCTGAACGGTCCCGGTCAGGATCGGGTTCTCGGCGATGCGGAAGACGGAAATGCGCACCCGCGCACTCAGGCCGGCGTGAACCACGTCGATGTCGTTGGGCTGTACCCGTGCCTCCACCGTCAGGGAGTCGGTCACCGGCACGATGTCGAGCACGGGCGCACCCGGGGCCACGACGCCGCCGGTGGTGAAGACCCGCTTGTTGACGACGATGCCATCCACGGGAGCAATCACCTCGGTCCGTCTGATCACGTCGTCTGCGGCTGACAGACGCTCGGACAGGTCGGCGATCTCCGCCTCCGTATCGCGCAGTTCGCTGACGATCTCGTTCAGCAGGCGGGTGCGCAGGTCGACGAGGGTCAGCTCCGCCTCTCCGATCTGCTGCCGCGCGCGGGCGATGTCGGAGACGTGGCCGGCACGGATGCCTGACAGGTTGGCGGACTCCCGCTGCAACTGCAGCAGCGCCGGGCGCCGGGCCAGCCCCTTCTCCACCAGGCTGGCGAGGCCGGTCTCCTCCTCCGCGATCAGGCCCAGCTGGCGATCAGCGGCGGCGATCTCGTCGCGCAGGCCGGCGATCTGCTGCTCCAGGTCACGGACACTCTGGCGGTTCAAAGCGGTCTGGCTGGCCAGGAAGTTGGCCCGCTCCCGGAACACGGTCCGCTCCCCGTCGATCAGTGTCGCGCGCGCCGCCGCGTCGGGCAGCAGTTCGTTGATACGCGGATCGAAGGTCAGGGACTGTTGTCCATCCCGCTCCGCCTTCAGGCGGGAACGCTGGGCCAGGGCGGCGGCCAGCCGACCGCGCAGCAGTTCCCGTTCCGACTGGGACCGGGCGTCGCGCATGACCAGCAGCACGTCTCCGGTCTGCACCCGGTCACCGTCATTGACCCGGATCTCCGCGACGATGCCGCCTTCCAGATGCTGGATGGTCTTGCGGTTGCTTTCGACAATGACGGTACCGGGGGCGATTGCAGCGCTTTCCATCGGCACGAAGGCGGCCCAGCCGCCGAAACCGACGAAGAAGACACCAACGACCAGGGCGATGACCGCCAGCAACCGTCCGAGCCGCAGGGGCGGCGAGGGGTCCAGCGGATCGTCTGCCGCCGGGGTGCCACCCGGTTGCCCGCCACCAGGATTCATGTTCATCAGCTGCCCGCCGAGCCGCCGGGCACGACCCGCACGTTGGCGCGCGCCGCCACGTCGGTTCCGGCGCGCGCGGTCTGGCGGGCAACGATCTCGTCACGGTCACCAAACCTGCTGACGCGTCCATCCTCGATCACCATCACCTTGTGGGCGGAGCGGAGGATGGATGGCTTGTGGGTCACCAGAAGGACGGTGCAGCCCCGTTCCGCAAGATGGGTCACCATCCGGACCAGGGCTTCCTCCCCGGCGGCGTCGAGACTTGCGTTCGGTTCGTCGAGCACCAGCAGCCGCGGACTGCCGAAGACAGCCCGTGCCAGCGCCAGCCTTTGCCGCTGTCCGCCGGACAGCCGCGCGCCACTGTCGCCGATCTCCGTACCGTAACCATTCGGCAGCTTGAGGATCATGTCGTGCGCACCGGCAAGCTGTGCCGCGGCGACGATCTCCGCGTCTTCGGCTTCCGTGAAGCGGGCGATGTTCTCCGCCACCGTGCCGTCGAACAGCTCCACATCCTGCGGCACGTAGCCGACGTGCTGACCCCGGTCGAGCGGGTCCCAGCCGTTCATGTCCGCGCTGTCGAGCCGGATCGTGCCGCGCTGGGGCCGGGCCGAGCCGACGATGCAGCGGGCGAGGGTACTTTTCCCGGCGCCGGTGGGACCGATGACACCGGTGATCGTCCCCGGTTCGATCTGAAAGGAGATGCCATTGAGCACTGGGGCCGTCGCCCCCTCCGGCTGATGGACCACGTTCTCCGCCTCCAGCCGTCCTTCCGGCCGGGGCAGCGTCGTGCCTCGGCCCAGGTCGGGACGCGCGGAGAGCACACTCTTCAGGCGTCCCCATGCGGCCTGGGCGTTGATCAGCCCCTGCCAGGCGGTGATGGCCTGCTCCACGGGGGCCAGCGCACGACCCATCATGATGGAGGCAGCGATCATCATCCCCGGTGTCAGCTTGCCACCCAGCACCAGCCAGGCGCCGGTGCCCAGGATGGCGGACTGCAGCAGCAGCCGCGTTCCCTTTGCGATGGCAGTCAGCATGCCGGAGCGGCCACCGGCACGACGCTGCAGCGCCCGCCAGGCCGCCGAGTGGGCCTCCATCCGCCGGGCGAGAGCGGGCAGCATGGCCATGGCCATGATCGCATCGGCATTGCGCACGGTGGCATCGGCCGAATTCCAGGCCTTGGTGGAGGCACCCGAAGCCTCCCGCAGTGCCTTGCGGGTGATCAGTTCGTTCAGCAGCCCCAGGCCGAAGAGGATGATCGCACCGGCCAGCGCCACAAAGCCGAGCGCCGGATGCATGATGAACAGGACTGCCAGAAACAGCGGCGCCATGGGCGCGTCGAACAGCGGGAAGATGGCGGGGGAGCCGACGAAGCCGCGTACCGTCGTGATGTCGCGCAGGCCCTGCGCCGTCCCGCCGGACCGCTGCAGCGCCTGGCTGACGGCGCTGACCAGCACCGGCGCGCCCAGCCGTTCCTCCAGCCAGACACCGACCTTCTGCGCGACCAGGGTCCGCAAGCCCTCCAGCGCGGCATAGGCCACCAGTGCCGCGACGATCATGGCGGTGAGCGCAATCAAGGTGTCGGTGTTGCCGGTCGACAGCACCCGGTCATAGATCTGCAGCATGTAGAGCGGACTGGCGAGCATCAGCAGGCCGGTGGCGAAGCTGACCAACCCGATGATCACGAATCCCTTTCGCAGGGCTGACTTCGCATCGTCCAGTGGCTCAGGTCGCATGATGCTTCCCCGGTTCCCTTCCGTACCCGCAGGGGTGGTTCGGACCTGTATCGTCGCGGTCCGACCTGCGGTTGATCACTCTATCGTACCACCTGCCGGTTTCGGAAACCGAAACAATGCACTCCGCGCACCGGCCATCACCGGACCTGCATCAGAACTGGAAGTCGTCATTGTCCAGCGTGCCCGGCACGACACCGATCAGGGTGATCAGGTCGCTCGTTCCATAGCCTACCGTGGCATTGCCCGCACCATCGTCGCCGAACGTCAGATCCGCCGTGCTTGTGATCGACGTATCGTTCGAGAAGTCGAGCACGTCCTCCGTTCCGGCACCGGCAACGAATGTCGAGACCACGTCCGCGCCATCGCCGGAACTGAAGAAAAAGACATCATCTCCGGAGCCCCCGGACATGTTGTCATTGCCGATACCGCCAACAATGGTGTCGTTCCCGCCATTCGCGCCGAGGATATCGTCCCCGGTTCCCCCGTCGAGCAGGTCAGCGCCATCGTTCTCGCCGCCATTGAGCGTGTCGTCGCCATCGCCGCCAAACAGGAAGTCAGCATTGTCGCTCGTGTCAACGAGGGTGCTGTCACCAAGCAGACTGTCATTGCCATCGCCGCCGAACAGGCTGTCCTCTCCCAGGTCGCCCTGCAATGTGTCATCCCCGTCACCACCGTCGATGGTGTCGTCACCGTTGCCACCAAAGGCCCGATCATCAGCCGCTCCGCTGTTCAGTGTGTCGTTGCCTGCTTCACCGAGCAGCTCGTCGAAGCCGTCGCCGCCGAACAGAGTGTCATTGCCATTGCCGCCGAACAGAACATCCTCGTTGGTATCACCAGACAGGGAATCATTGTCGTTACCACCGAACAGTTCGTCGCGGTCATCACCACCAATCAGCGTATCGTCTCCTGCTTCACCAAAGATTTCGTCCGCGCCATCGCCCCCTTCGACCAGGTCAGCGCCACTACCACCCAGGAACTTGTCCAGACCTGCACCGCCAAACAGCTCGTCATTGCCATCGCCGCCGAGGATATTGTCCGCGCCACTGCCCCCTTCGATCAGATCGTCGCCTGCTTCGCCGAACAGCTCGTTGAAGCCATCGCCGCCGAAGATACTGTCCGCGCCACCGCCCCCTTCGATCAGATCATTGCCTTCTTCGCCGAACAGGAAGTCATCGTTGTTGCCGCCGACCAGCGTGTCATTGCCGTCTCCGCCGAACAGGGTGTCATTTGACCCCAAGCCGAGCAGCAAGTCGTCGTCTGCACCGCCGTCCAGCAGGTCTGCGCCCAGTTCACCGTTCAGCGTGTCATTACCACCGAGACCTTGCAATTCGTCGTTCACGAAGCTGCCGCGCAAGCTGTCGCTCTGGGCACTTCCGAGCACGATCTCGATGCCGGTAAGCACGTCGGAACCACCTGAACCATCCGTGGCAGTGCCCGCAACGAGGTCAACCGTGACTCCCCCTGGCCCGTCCGACGAGTAGTCAGCGGTATCGATGTTCAAACCGCCATCCAGCGTATCGTCACCGGCACCGCCAATGAGCAGATCTGCCTGCAGCCCGCCAGCCAGCAAGTCGTTGCCGTCACCACCGTCCAGTGTATCCAGACTGTCGCCACCATCCAGATCGTCGTTACCGGCGCCGCCGTCCAGCGTATCCGCATCGGCACCGCCTTCCAGCGTATCGTCATCTGCGCCACCGAACAGCAGATCAGACCCATCATCGCCCTGGATCAGATCGTCGCCTGCGTCGCCGGTGAGCGTATCCAGGCCGAGTCCACCAATCAGCGTGTCATTACCGTCACCGCCTGCGACGCTGTCAAAGCCGGAGCCTGCATCAACCCTGTCGTTGCCCACGCCTGCAGTGACCGCGTCATTGCCGTCGCCGCCGTCGATGCTGTCATTGCCAATCCCCCCTTCGATCAGATCGTTGCCTGCTTCGCCGAACAGCTCGTCGAAGCCGTCGCCGCCGAACAGCGTGTCATTGCCATTGCCGCCGAAAAGATCGTCGTCGCTGGTGTCGCCCGACAGGGAGTCGTTGTCGTCGCCGCCGCGCAGGGTGTCGCGCCCGCCGCCGCCGCTGATCGTGTCATTGCCTTCATCGCCGAAGAAGGAATCGCGGTTGGAACCGCCGACGATGCTGTCGTCGCCGGTCTCGCCACGGACGAAATTGTTGCCACCGCCGGAGAAGATGGTGTCGTTGCCTGCACCGCTCAGGATCAGGTCATTGTCGTCACCGCCGTCGATGACATCATCCAGGCCGCCGCCGGTGATATTGTCTTCACCCGCCCCGCCGAAGAAGGTCTCGCCGACGACAAAGCCCGCTTCCGCCGCCTCGGTGGCGTTGTCGGCCAGGGTGACGATATCCCGACCATCGCCCGCGTTGCTGACGTTGCCGTCGTCGGCATCCGCCGCGACGACATTGTTCAGGTCAACGGTGTCGTCGCCGTCTGTGAAGACCAGGCTGGTAACACCCGTCACCTCCAGTGTTGCCTGCGCCGCAACGTCGGTCGTGACCACGAAGTTGGCAGAGTTGACCGTCAGGCCATCGTCCGTGAAATGGCTGATGCCTTCCAGCCGGATCGACACACAACGTTCGCCGTCTGCCGTGTCCAGATCATGCACCGTCCAGTCGATGGTGCTGTTCGAGAAGGCGCCCGAGAACCCGCCGCCATTGACGGCGCCACCATAGTTTTCGAACGTGAGTTCGGAGGCATCGCGCGTCGTCTCGACGCCGTCCAGGAATGTCCTGACCGTGACGCTGCCGCCAAAGCCATTGTTCGGATTCAGGTGCAGATAGGCACCGTTCAACGGTTCCTGCGCCACCGGCAGGAACGGACCGCTCGACCGGACAAAGGTGAAGGTCGAGTTGTCGTCGAAGTCGACCACGTAGGTGACGCCGCCGTTCGGCACATTGGGCGAGCCGATGCTGTCGGTGAAGTCGGCGCTGTCGTCGGAGACGGCATAGTCAACGGTGACCGTCTCGCTCTGACCATCGAGAAGGTCGCTGAACTGGGTCGGATCGACCACCAGTTCCCCGGTCTCCTGATCCACAGTGAAGACAACGGTGCGGCCCGCATTGGACGACGTCACGGTCACGCCCTGCACGTCCAGATCGTCACCGTCGGCATCGAAGGCATTGGCCAGCAGGTCGATGGTCACCGGCGCGTCCCCGTCACTGACCGACCCGGCATCGACCGGGCCACTGACCACCTGGCGGTCCGCCACGGGATTGACGGTGACAGTGACTAAAGCCGTGTCCGTCTGCGCGCCGTCCGAGATGGCATAGCTGATGGTGTCCGACCCGTTGAAGTCGGCATCGGGTGTGTAGGTGAGGGACCCGTCGGTCTCGATCACCACGGTGCCATTGGCGGTACTGGCTTCGGTGACCGTCAGGTTGTCACCATCCGCGTCACTGTCGTTGCCCAGAACGTCAATGCTGACCAGCGTATCCTCGTTGGTGGTTACTGCGTCATCGACGGCCACCGGCGCGTCGTTCACGGCATTGACCGTGAGCGTCACCGAAGCGGAGCTGGTGAGCACGCCACCTGCGCCGGTGTTGCCCAGGTCGGACACATCGATCTGCAGGCTGTCGGTGCCACTGAACCCGGCGTCGGGGGAATATTCGAGGGAGCCGATGGCGGCATTCACGTCGGCCAGCGCGCCGGTCACTGTCACTGACCCGGAACCATCGCCGGTGATGGTTGCACCGGTACCTGTCACATTGATCGTGCCGTTGGTGACCGAGAGTACTGCCGCGACCTCACCTGTCCCTTCACCCGCATCGACGTCGGAGATGGAGAACCCTGTCAGGACAATCGGAGTGTCCTCATCGGTTGCGAACGGATCTTCCGGCACGCTCAGTTCGGAGATGACCAGCTCACCGCCCGGCACCGACCGGGAGACCACAGCGATATCGCCGTCGCCAGTCAGGTCCATGTCGGGGGCCTGACTGTCAGCCACGAACACGGGCTCGCCGACCCTTGCACCGCTGGCGTCGAAACGCTGCACGAAGCTGCCACGGCTGAACGTGGCGCCTGAATCCAGGTCCGTCGCGGCACCCTCGTTGGTGAAGGAGACAACGAAGCCGCCGTCGGGCAGGGCCATGACCTCCGTATCGACCTGTCCGTTGGACCAGTTCACGATCAGCTCATCATCGGTGACCGGATTGCCGCGGGCGTCGAAGATGCGGAAGAAGTTCTCCCGGTTGGGAAGGTTGTTCTCCTCCCAGACCACGACCAGGTTGCCGTTGGACAGTTCCGCGATCCCGGCGGTGAAGCCGAGCAGGGAATTGCCATCGCTGTTGCGGTCACCAATGACATCTTCGGCGACAAGGGCGCCGGCGGCATCCACGATGGAAAGCCGGACATTGGTCCCGGTACCGTCGCCGGGGAAGGCGATGTAGGTCACAGCGTATCCGCCGCTGGCGGTCGCGGTCACATCCAGTGTGCCGGGGACATTGGAACTTGGCCCAACCCGCACCGGACCGAGGATCTGGTTGCCATCGGCGTCGAACCGGTTTGTCATCAGGTCCAGGCCGTCACGATAGGCAACGACGAAGCCGCCGTCGGGGGTCGCGGCGATGGCCGCATTTCCGTCGGTCGAATTGGCTCCTCCCGGCGTTACCTCCAGCTCGCCGGTCACCGGGGTGCCATCTGCTTCGAAGATGCGCACCAGCACATCATTCCGACCTTCGACCCACATGGCCGCGATGGTGCCATTGCCCAGCGCAACCAGATCCTGGGTCGGGTCTTCGGCACTGTCAGCGGTCTCGGATGCGAGGAAGCTGCCGGTCAGCCCGCCGTTCGCGTCATACAGGCTGACCCGGGTTCCGGATCCGGTCGCGTTCTGGTCTATCGCTGCGAAACCACCCCCCGGCAGCGCCGCGATGGCTACGTCATTGCGCAGGATATTGTTGTTGGTGGCACCAAGACCGCTCGCCTGGCTGAAATCGAGCGTGATCTGGCTGTCAGCCGTCGGCAACGCGATCTGAGGCGCATCATTGACGGCGTTGACCGTGACTGCGACCTCCGCCGTGTCGGTCAGGCCCCCGTCGGAGATGGTGTAGCTGATGGTCTCTGCGCCGTTGAAGTCGGCGTCCGGTGTGTAGGTCAGTGTTCCGTCAGTCCCGATCACGACCTGGCCATTTCCAGCCGTGGTCGAGACCACCGTCAGAGCGTCGCCTTCGGGGTCGTTGTCATTTCCCAGCACGTCGATGCTGACAGCAACATCCTCATCAGTGGTCGCGGTGTCGTCTGCCGCCACCGGCGCGTCATTCACCGCGTTCACTGTCACCGAGACCTGCGCCGTGTCCGTCAGTTCGCCGTCCGAGATGACATAGCTGATGGTATCGGAGCCGTTGAAGTCGGCATCCGGTGTGTAGGTCAGGGAACCATCGCTCTCGATGACGACCTGGCCGTTGTTCGCGATGGCAGAGGTGACGGTCAGGGTGTCCCCGTCCACATCACTGTCATTGGTTAGAACCGCGATGCCGGTCGCCGTATCCTCGTCGGTCGCTGCCACATCATCGGCAGCAACCGGGCCGTCATTGCGGCCATTGATGGTGACGGTCACTGTCTCCGCATCCGTGCCGCCCGCGTTGTCGTCCACCGTGACCGTGTAGGCCAGCTCCAGGCTCTCGCCGGTGCCGAGATAGGCGAACAGATCGTCGTCCGCCGCGAAGGACCAGTCGACCGAGCCGGTTGAACCGGCGGAGGAGGCGGTCACCGCACCGAGGGTCAGGAAGCCAGCGAGCGTCGCGGTGGCGATGCCGTTGGTGTCGCCGTTGGTCGCCACACTGGTGACGGTGGCCGAATGCGTATCCGCTGCATCGACGTCGGTGAACAGGACCGTGCCACTGTCCACCAGCCCGTCAACCTCAGCCGAATAGGCGACACTGACGACCTCGTAGACCTCCGGGGAGCCGTCGGAGCCGAGCAGGATCTGCACCGCGTCGTCGGCATCGAGATAGGCACCCGCATCACCGGAGAAGTTCAGTACGGCCCCGTCCCCGGTCAGCAGGGTGATCTGGTCAGCATCGCCATCAAGATCAATGCGGATGCTGAAATTCTCGATGGAGGAACCGAAGCCAAGCGTTGTGCGGTCATTGGCGGGCGGGTTTTCCGGGAACGCGACGCCGAGCGAGCCATTGGGCAGAACGGCGTCGGCGAACAGGCCACCGATCACGCCGTCGACACTGAACAGCGACATGTGCTGGTCGCTGTCACGGACACCGAAGAACAGATCCTGGTCGCTGCCGTTGCGCTGGATCACACCGTCGATCAGCACCGAAACGCGGTCATCCGCGCGCACTTCGCCTGCGGAGAACAGCGGAATCTCGATCATCGGCGTGCGGGAGATGCCTCCGCTGCCGATATGCAGCACGTCCAGCGCGCCCTCATCTA
The DNA here is from genome assembly GCA_021604565.1 of Minwuia thermotolerans. Taxonomy (GTDB): domain Bacteria; phylum Pseudomonadota; class Alphaproteobacteria; order Minwuiales; family Minwuiaceae; genus Minwuia; species Minwuia thermotolerans_A. The sequence continues at coordinate 15,256 of BQJF01000081.1, forward strand.
CCACGGTTGCCGAACGGACCGGGTGCACGAAATTCGCCAGCAGATCATTCGCATCCAGCGTCTGCGCCCGCGTGAAGCCGACCGTCAGATCCGACGACAGGTCCGACCCGCCCGCATCGATCTCCGGCGCGTCGTTGACAGGATTGACCGTAACCGCAACGTCTGCCGTGTCGATCAGATCGCCATCGCTGATGGTGTAGGTGATCGAATCCGAGCCATTGAAATCGGCATCCGGTGTGTAGGTGAGGGAGCCATCGCTCTCGATCACCACGGAGCCGTTCCCGGCGTTGGCTGCGGTGACTGTCAGCGCGTTGCCATCGACGTCAGTATCGTTGCCCAGCACGTCGAGGCTGACGGCAACGTCCTCGTCCGTCGTGGCCGTGTCGTCTGCGGCGATCGGTGCGTCGTTGACCGGATTGACCGTGACCGTGACCTGCGCGCTGTCGAACTCGCCCTTCCCGTCGGTGACGGTATAGCTGATCGTATCGGTGCCATTGAAATCGGCATCGGGGGTGTAGCGGATCTGGTTGCCCTCGATCACCGCGGTTCCGTTGGCCGGAACGGTGATCGCCGTGATGGTCAGCGCGTCGCCATTGTCGTCCGTGTCGTTGGCCAGCGCGTCGATCAGGATGGTGCCATCCTCATCGACTGTCGCCACATCGTCAGCCGCTTCCGGCGCAACGTTCGGTTCCACCACCAGTATGGTGAAGCTCTGCACATCCGTCAGTGCACCACCCGCCCCGCTGTTGCCCAGGTCATCAGCGGTGATGGTCACGGTCTCCGTGCCGACAAAGCCCGCGTCCGGCGTGAAGGTCATGCTGGCCAGCGACGCCGAGACCTGCGCCGGTGTGCCGGTGATGGTGATGCTCTTCGACTGGTCACCGGAGATCGAGGCACCGGTGCCGGAGGAGACATCGACGGTTCCGTTCACGCTCGCGACGGTGACCTGGATCTGGTTCGCGCCGTCCGCCGCATCGACGTCAGCCACCGCAGCGCCGAAGAAGCGCACTTCCTGGCCGACCTCCGTCTGGATCGCCTGATCGACGGGGGCGGCCCCGGGGACGGTCTGCAGGGAGCCGAAGATGGTGCCGTCGAAGTCATGGCCACTCAGATCCTGCACCTTGCCGGGCTCGGCGAAGGTCGGGTCGAAGGTCATGTACAGCGCGAGATCCGGTTCGTTCGCGGAATCGAGCACCTGATCGAACGAAGCCGCGATCTCGGTTGCCGAGCGCGGCGCAGACCAGACCCGGACTTCCGAAACGTCACCGACGAAGCCCTGACCGAAGCCATCATTGAAACGGCCGATGTTCAGTTCTTCCGTGCCCTGGCGCGGCGTGGCCGAAGTGGCGATACTGCCGGTCAACTGGCCGTCCACATAGAGGCTGAGCGTATTGCCGGCATTGTCGAAGACACCGGCAACATGATGCGGCTGGCCATCCGCGATGAAACCGGCCTGCACGAACTGCTGGCCGATCGAGGCATCGTCGAAGCGGACATGCGCCTCACCGTTGCGCACCACCAGGCTGTAGGTCTGGCCACCACCCACCGGCTTGGTCACGACCCGGTTGAACTGGCCGTCGGCGTCGGACGTCGTCACCCAGGCCTCGACGGTCCAGCTGCTGCCGCTCAGGTCCGCGTCGTGGGCAACCTGGACATGATTGGCAGCATTGCCGTCGAACCGCAGCGCGCCGCCGGTCGGAACCGTGATCACCGGCGCATCGTTGACGGCGTTGACGGTCACGCTCACCTCGCCAACGTCGGTGCCGCCGCGACCATCGTCGACGGTGTAGGTGATGGTGTCGCTGCCGTTGAAGTCGGCGTCGCCGGTATAGGTCAGCGTGCCATCGGTCTCTATCGTGACAGACCCGTTCGCGGCATTGGCACTGGCAACGGTCAGCGGGTCGCTGTCGAAGTCCGTGTCGTTCGACAGGACATCGATGTTGACGGCCACATCTTCGTCAGTAGTCGCTGTTTCGTCAGATGCTTCGGGGGCATTGTTCGTGCCGTCTGTCAAGAAGGTGTCGTCGGCGAAGGTCGCCGTTTCGACGTCTTCCAGTGTTGTCGTGCCGTCGCGGTCGGGGACCGTATCGACGATCGTGACGGTGCCGTCGTCGTTGAAGGTGACGTCGTACTCGTCGGCGTTGCCGGTGAAGGTGACGTTGTCCGAACCGTCGCCACCATTGATCGAGTCGTCGCCGGTTCCGCCAAGGAACTCGTCATCGCCCGCGCCGCCCAGCAACGTGTCGTCGCCGTCGCCGCCGAAGAGAGTGTCATTGCCATCGCCGCCCAGGACAGCGTCGTCACCGTCGCCCGCACTGACGGTATCGTCGTCCGCACCCGCATCGACAACATCATTGCCGGTCCCGGCATCAATCAGATCCGCGCCCAGGTCACCCGCGATGCTGTCATTGCCATCGCCACCGGCAATCGTATCGTCACCGGTCCCCCCATTGACGGCGTCGTCGCCATCGCCCGCGCTGACGGAATCATTGCCCGCACCCGCGTCGACCACGTCATCACCGGTCCCGGCATCGAGCAGATCACTGCCCTCGCCGCCGTCCAGGGAATCGTCGCCTGC
>BQJF01000082.1 GCA_021604565.1 Minwuia thermotolerans
GCTGCCCGCGCGGCTGGCCACCGAACTCGCCGCGCAGCACCTGCCCGAGCGCCCGATGGCGGAGATGCCGGATACCGCGCTGAAACATCTGGGCCGACTGCTGAACGGCTGGAGCTTCAGACCCGACGGTTCCGAAGGCTATGCAAAGGCCGAAGTCACGGCAGGTGGCATCGACACGGATGGCCTTTCGTCACGCACGATGGAATCCAGAACAGTTCCGGGACTTCATGTCATTGGTGAGGCTGTCGATGTAACCGGTTGGCTCGGCGGATATAACTTCCAGTGGGCCTGGGCCAGCGGTCGCGCGGCGGGAGAGGCTGTCTAGAAAGCCTCCTCCAGCGTCGGTCCCACGCCGCGTACCCGTGTCTGGCGCATCAGGCGGCGGTGGCGGTCGGCATCGTAGCCGAGGCCGCGGTGCAGCAGGCAGCGATTGTCCCAGATCACCAGTTCGCCGGCCTTCCAGCGGTGGGTCAGGATGTTCGCTTCCGCCGTGGCTTCCTCGATCAGCCCGTCGATCAGGGTCCGGCTGGACTGTTCGCTCCAGCCCTCGATCTCCCTCGCATGGGAGCCCATGAACAGGTTCTTCTTTCCGTTCGAGGGATTGCGTCGCACGAAGCGTTGCCGGACCGGTGGCAGGGATTTCGCCAGGGCCGGGGATACCGCATCAGGTGATACCTTGGAGCGGGAGAACACGTAGTCATGCACGACGATCAGCGGATCAACCTCCGCCCGGCGCGCTGCGTCGAGCCTGTCGTAGGCCGCGCGGGCGCTGACGAACTGTGTCTCACCCCCTTCCGACGGCACTTCGTAAACGGCGTTGATGGAGACGAAGGCCGGGACCGGTTTGAAGCTGGCATCCGTGTGCCACATGTTGTTGCCGGTCAGGAATATCGTCTTCCTGTGGTCATTTCCGAGCGCCGTACCGTCTTCCTGCACATTGCCGATGGTGCCGAAATAGTCGATGCGCCCTTCCTCCCCCTTCGGCAGGTGGTTGGGTTCCGCTTCGCCGATCTCCCGCGTGAACGCCAGGTGGCGTTCGTCGCCGGGAGCCTGATCGGGAAAGCAGAGAAACGACCAGCGGTCGATGGCGTCCAGAAGTGCTCTGCGCCGGGGTCCGTCAAACGGCACCGAGAGATCGAAACCTGTGATGCGGGCTCCGAAATCGGCATGAAGCGGCTGAATTTCCACAGCTATTACCCCCCTGAAACAAGAGCTTGACGGTCGATCTTGCCAGTCCCGGTCTTCGGCATCTCGACCACGAACTCCACGATGCGGGGATACTTGAACGGCAGCAAGGCATGGCGCACATGCTGTTGCAGCAGCTTGACCTGCGCATCATCGCCCGTGTGTCCGCTGCGAAGGCAGACGACCGCCCGCAGGGCCATTCGCCGGTCGGGAAGCTGATGTGCCAGCACCGCGCATTCATGCACGTGCGGATGCTCGTTCAGGCAGCGTTCCACCTCCAGCGGCCAGACCCACTGGCCCGAGACCTTGATCAGGTCGTCGGCGCGCCCCTGGAAATGATAGTAACCATCCTGTTCCAGGAACCGGTCACCGGTATTGATCCAGTCACCGCGCATGGTCTCTGCGGTCTTGTCGGGACGATTCCAGTAGCATGGGGCGGAGGATGTGCCGCGCACCCACATGATCCCCTCCTCGCCATCCGGCGACGGGTTTCCGTCACGGTCGCGCAGTTCCACCTCGTAGCCGGGCACGCGGCGACCGGCGGCACCGATGCGCTGTTCAGCCTGCGTGTTCGAGAGGTAGATGTGCAGCACCTCGGTCGAGCCCAGCCCCTCGATAGGGCAGAGGCCGGTCAGGTCCCGCCAGGCGTTGAAGATATCCTCCGACAGGGTCTCCGCCGCCGACATGGAGAGCCTCAGCGAGGACAGGTCACGGTCCGCCACGCCCGGTGTCCTGCAGATCGCGGTGTAGAGCGTCGGCAGACCGTAGAGGACCGTCGGCCGGAAGGCTTCGATACAATCCAGCACGGCGGTCGGGTCGGGCCGTCCCGGCATCAGTACCGTGGTCGCCCCGACGGCGAAGGGAAAGGTGAAGGCGTTGCCGAAGCCGTAGGCGAAGAAGATCTTCGGCACCGAGAAGCACAGGTCATCGGGCCGCAGTTGCAGCACCTTCGCAGCGAAGGACTGCTGCGTATAGGCCATGTCATGGTGCAGATGGACGATGCCCTTGGGCCGCCCCGTGGAACCGGAGGAATACATCCAGAAGGCCATGTCGTCGGGACCGGTGTCCGCGACCGGCAGCTCATCCGCCTGGCCCGCGATGAAATCGCTGGCGTGCTGGCTGTTCGCGGGCAGATCGCCACTGCCATTGGCGATGACAACGCGCTCCAGCTTCGTGCCCGCCATGGTCTCGGCATTGAAACGGTCGGTAAACTCCGCTTCCGCGACAGCAATCCGTGCGTCGGTGTCGGCGAGAAAGAACTGCAGCAGGTCCGGCGTGGTCAGGGTGTTGAGCAGTACCGGCACGAACCCGGCCCGGACAGCGCCGAAGAACGCGGCCGGATAGACCGGCGTGTCATCGAGGAAGAAGGCGATGCGCTCGCCACGACTCAACCCGAACCCCGCGAAAGCATTGCCCCACCGTGCGGCCTCCGCGCACAGTTCCGCATATGTCAGGGTGCCCGCCGGGCCGGTGACAGCCACCCGTCCGGCATTGGCCGGCAGGTTGTCGAACAGGATGGCGCTGCAGTTGGGGTGGGCCGACTTGTCGAAGCCGATCTCCGCCGCACCTGGTGTTTCACCGACCGGATCGATGATCTGCGTGCTCATGCGCCTGTTCTCCCTGCGGCCTCGTATCGGGTCATGAATTCGGGCGACAGCTTTCGTAGGCGATCCATGTCCACCCGGCCGGACCGCGTGATGTAGTCGAAGGCAAAGTCGAGCGGCGCCAGTTCCATCTTCTCCGGGAACCGGTCGTACCAGGCGGCCGAGGTATTGGCGGCATCGACGATCTTCTTAGCGATCGGCTGGCGCGCGGTCTGAAACGCGTTCAGGGCCGTCTCCACGTCGCTGTCGGCCTGCAATGCCCGGACCAGCGCGATCGCGTCCTCCATCGCCAGCCTTGTACCGGAACCGATGGAGAAATGTGCCGTATGGGCGGCATCCCCCAGGATGACCCGGTTGCCGCTGACCCAGTTGCGGCACCAGAGGCGCGGGAACTGCCGCCAGAGGGAGCGGTTGCAGATCAGCTTCGCGCCCTGCAGCGGCTCCCGGAAGATCTCCTCACAGGCCGCTGCGGTTTCGGTTTCGCTCATCCGGTCAAACCCGTGCGCGTGAAACGTCGCCGGGTCGCATTCGACGATGAAGGTGCTCATGGCTGGCTGATAGCGGTAATGGTGGGCATTCAGCGTGCCCCTGTCCGTGCGGACAAAGCTCTGCGTCAGCGTGTCGAAGGGTTGTGCGGTGCCGAACCAGGCGAAACGGTTCTCGAAGTACTCGAGCGTCGGGCCGAATCCGGCTTCATCGGATGACCGGATCAGTGAATTCAGCCCATCCGCGCCGATGATCAGATCGGCATCGAGTTCGTCCACTGCACCGATGACGGTGTCATAGCGCAATTCGACCCCCTCATCACGCGCCCGTCCCTGCAGGATCTGCAGCAGTTCCAGCCGACCGATGGCCGCGAAGCCGATTCCGTCCAGGGTGACGCGATCCCCGGCGTGGGACAGGGTCATGTTGCGCCACCGCTCCATCCGCGGCGTGATCAGGTCATGCGTTTCAGGGTCATCCGCGCGCAGGAAGTCCAGCGCCTGATCGGAAAAGACGACACCAAAGCCAAAGGTCGCGTCCGCCGGATTCTGTTCCGTCACCCGGACGGAGATGCCAGGCCAGGCCCGCTTCAGCAGGATCGCCGCGTAAAGCCCCGCCGGCCCACCACCCAGAATTTCCACATGTTTCAAGCCAGTCACCTGATCCGATCCCCCATCAAGCATGCCCCCCGGAAACTGACACGAACAGATCAGTACGCCTAGACCGGTTCAAGATGGTTCTGGTCTGACCGGAGTGGCCACTTGATCGCTGGCTCAGACGCTTTCCTCGAAGCGGTCATTCGCGGGCGGCGGGGCCTTTGAAAGGCCGGAAATTTCGGCCCGCAGTCCAGGTGTCATGTCCACATCGACGCTTTCGAGGGCCGGACGCAGTTGCTCGACATTGCGCGCGCCAATGATCGGACTTGTCACACCGGGATGACCGGCGACCCATGCGACGGCCAGGCTGACGGGGTGAATCCCCGCGTTGTTCGCAAAATCCGTGAATGCGGCTGCGGTCTCATAGGTCCCTTCCGCACTGTAGCGCCTGGCATACATCTCGTTTGCGACCAGACGACCCTCGCCAGGCTTCTGCTTCACACCATACTTGCCACTCAAGGCACCGCCGCCGACCGGGCTGTAGGGAATGACACCGAGATTCTCGGACACGGCCATGGGCAGGATCTCGCTCTCGGCCTGGCGCTTGACCAGGGAGTACATCGGTTGAAGCACGTCGAAACGCGCCCAACCGCGCCGCTCCGAAATGCCCAGCGCCTTGGCCACCTGCCAGGCCGCATAGTTGCTGGCACCGATGTAGAGAACCTTGCCGGACTGCACGACATTCTCGAGACCGCGGAGTACTTCCTCCACTGGAAGACTCTCATCGAAATGGTGCATGAACAGCACATCGATACGGTCGGTATCGAGACGCCGCAGGCTCTCTTCCACCTGGCGCACGACATGACGACGGCTGCTGCCTCGGGCATTGACGTCGGTCCCCACGACCCCGGTGCATTTCGACGTGATGATCACCTCATCCCGTTCCCCGGCGATCAACCGCCCCAGGATCTCTTCCGAGCGCCCGCTGGAATAGACGTTCGCACTGTCAAAGAAGTTGATTCCCGCGTCGCGGCACGCCGCATACATGCGGCCGGACTCTGCCTCGTCTGCATCACCACCAAAGGACATGGTGCCGTAGCAGAGCTCCGAAACCCTGACGCCTGTGGCGCCCAGCAGTTTGTATTTCATTGAATTTCCCGACCCTGATCCTGCCTGTCTGCCAGTGGCCTGTTATCGGCCAGCCACTGTTACGTCCGGCAGTGTTGCACAGGGATGGGCCTGTTCCCAAAACTGATACGGGAGACTCCCCACGGCGAGCCATTGGACGAAAACCGCTCCTCAATCGGCACGGCCACAAGAGGCGAATGTTTCAGGCGTCGATGACCATGCCGTCATAGGCCGGTTCGACCCCGTCAGGCAGCTCCGCCTTCAGGGTGCGATAGTCCAGATCGACATGCATGTTGGTCAGGATCGCGCGTTCCGGCCCGACCCTCTCGATCCACTCCAGCGCCCGGTCCAGATGGGCGTGGGTCGGATGCGGGCGATAGCGCAGGGCATCGACGATCAGCACCCGGCTGCCTGCCATCGCCTCGAACGCCGCATCATCCAGTTTCACGACATCATTGGCGTAGGAGACATCGCCGAACCGGAAGCCCAACGACGGCATCGTGCCATGGTCCTGCCAGAACGGCAGGATCGGCAGGTTTCCGATCTGCAGCGGGCCGTCGATCAGATGATCATTGACGATGGCCGGATAGGCCGCCGAGGCCTCGTCAGGGAAGCAGTAGCCGAACTTGCGTTTCAGCCTGACCAGCGTCTCCGCATCGCCCCAGACCTCGATCCGGCGGCGGTTATGGATCGCCAGCACCCGCAGGTCGTCCAGCCCGTGGGTCTGGTCGGCATGATCGTGGGTCCAGATCACACCTTCGAGATCCGTCACCTCCGCGTCCAGCAACTGTTCGCGCAGGTCCGGCGAGGTATCGACCAGCACCCGCGTACCCTCATGCTCCACCAGGATGGAACAGCGGCGGCGGCGGTTCTTCGGCTCGTGCGGATCGCAGACACCCCATTCTCCGCCAATGCGCGGCACACCGCCGGAACTGCCACAGCCAAGGATGGTTACACGCATGCTCAGAATTTCGCCCGGGTGAACAGGTTGCGGAAGTTCCGGGTCGTCTGCTCGGCCACTTCTTCCGCGCTCACGCCCTTGATTTCCGCCACCTTTGCAGCCGTGTAGGCGGTCATGGCGGGCTCGTTGCGCTTGCCACGCTTCGGCACCGGCGTCAGGTAGGGACTGTCGGTTTCCACCAGCAGACGTTCCAGCGGCACAGCCTCCACCGTGCGGCGCAGATCCTCCGCCGACTTGAAGGTCACGATGCCGGATATGGAAATGTAGAAACCCAGTTCCAGCGACCGGTCGGCAAGCTGCCGTGTTCCGCTGAAACAATGGATCACGCCGGTAAAGGCACCCTTGTCCATTTCATCGCGCAGGATATCGATGGTGTCGGCTTCGGCATCGCGTGTGTGGACGATAAGGGGAAGACCGGTTTCACGCGCCGCACAGATATGGGCACGGAACAGCCGCCGCTGAACATCGCGCGGGCTGTGGTCGTAGTAATAGTCGAGACCGGTTTCACCGATGCCGATGACCTTCGGGTGCCGCGCGAGATCGACAAGCTGCGCCGTGGTCGTGTCCGGCTCGCTCTCCGCCTCATGCGGGTGGACGCCAACGCTGCAGAACAGGTCGTCGGCCTGCTCCGCGATGCCGCGGACGATATCGAACTCCCGCAGCTTTGTGGAGATCGTGACCATGGGGGAGACACCGGCGTTGCGGGCACGGGTCAGCACATCGTCCAGGTCACCGTCGCGCGCCAGATAGTCCAGGTGGCAGTGTGAATCGACCAGCATGCCCCTCACCCCTTCGCGGCGGCGTCTTCGACAACGATGCGGGGGAAGACCGGAACCGGCTTGTCGATGGCGGTTCCACCGGCCAGCGCGTGGGCGGCGGACAGATGCACGAAGGTTCGTGCGTCCGCAGGCACCTTCAACTGATCCAGCAGGTTCGCGCCTGCATCCGGCATGATCGGCTGAATCAGGATCGCGACACGGCGCACGGTTTCCGCGAGCACGTAGAGCACGGTCTTCATGCGGTCGGGATCGGTCTTCTTCAGTGTCCAGGGGGCCTGGGCATCGACGTAACGGTTGGCGGCACCGCATACTTCCCAGATCGCTGCCAGCGCCTTGTGCAGCGCCTGCACGTCGATCTCCGTCCGCACCCGTGCCAGTGTCCCGCTGGCCAGATCAAGCAGGGCGTTATCGTCATCGGTGAACGGTCCCGGCTGCGGCAGTGCGCCGTCACAATTCTTGAAGACCATGGACAGCACCCGCTGCGCCAGATTGCCGAGGTCATTGGCCAGATCACCGTTGGTGCGGTGGATCATCGCCTCGCGGGAGAAGTCACCGTCATTGCCGAACGGCACTTCCCGCAACAGGAAATAGCGGGTCTGATCGAGGCCGTAGGTCTCCACCAGTTCCTCGGGCGCGATGGCATTGCCGAGTGACTTCGACATCTTCTCGCCCTCGATGGTCCACCAGCCATGGGCGAACACCCGCTTCGGCGTCGGCAGACCGGCGGACAGCAGGAACGCCGGCCAGTAGACCGCGTGGAAGCGCAGGATATCCTTGCCCACCATGTGCACGTCCGCAGGCCAGAACCTGCCGAAGAGTTCGCTCTCGGTGTCCGGATAGCCGACCGCCGTCATGTAGTTGGTCAGCGCGTCCAGCCAGACATACATGATGTGGGCATCATCGCCCGGAACCGGCACACCCCAGTTGAAGCTGGTGCGGGAGATCGAGAGATCCCGCAGTCCGCCCTTCACGAAGCTGACGACCTCGTTGCGGCGCGACGTCGGCATGATGAAGTCCGGGTTCTCGTCATAGAACGCCAGTAACCGCTCGCCCCAGGCAGACAGCCTGAAGAAATAGCTCGGTTCCTCCACCCACTCGACCTCCGCGCCGGAGGGGGCGGTGCGGGTGCCATCGGGCTGCTTTGTCAGTTCATCCTCGCCGTAGAAGGCTTCGTCGCGGACGGCGTACCAGCCGGAGTAGCTGCCGAGATAGATGTCTCCTGACTCCTGCAGCCGCTGCCACAGTGCCTGGACGGAGCGGACGTGGCGTTCCTCCGTCGTGCGGATGAAGTCATCGTTGGAAACATTGAGGATCGGCATCATGTCGCGGAAGTTCTGCGCCACGCGGTCGCAGAAATCCTGCGGATCGGTATTGGCTGCGGCGGCGGATTTCTCGACCTTCTGCCCATGCTCATCCGTGCCGGTCAGGAAATGTGCATCGAAGCCGTCCAGCCGCTTGAAGCGTGCGACCACATCGCAGGCGAGCGTGGTGTAAGCATGTCCGATGTGCGGACGGTCATTCACGTAGTAGATCGGGGTGGTGATGTAGAACGGACGGCCCTGGCCCTCGCTCTGCTCTGCCCCGCTGCTCTGCGCTGCAGCGTCGATGGTCATCCGTCTCTCCCGATCGGCGTCGGCTGACGCACTGTTCGCAAATTTCCAGGTCTTCCGACCACTTGGGTTCTTCCGACCGCCTGGGTGCTATCGCGCACCCGCGCTGCCCCGGGCCGCTTCCTCGAAATCCGAGAGGATCGACAGGGTAACAGCCTTGCGGTTCAGATTGACGGCCCCGGTACGCTCCCTGAGCCGCGCGAGTTTGTCCCATACCTCGAACCATTGATCAAGACTGCCCCGGGTCAGGCGCTGCATCAGTTCCCGCTCCGTCTGGCTGGCCGCCAGATCCTGAAACGGAGCCTGAACCAGGCGTTTCAGAAAGCCGTCCAGCAGGTCCATCAGCAACCCGAAGGCAATCTCCCCCTGCCCGGCCTTCGAAACCATGTCGCCCAGCTTCTGCGCCGCCGCACGGTCCATGCGGGGTGCGGAAACCAGGGCGGCGAGAAGCTGGCGATAGAGTGCCTCTCCGCCCGCCGCCTCCAGCCGCAGCGCCAGACCTGGCGAGCCATTGGCAAGCTGCAGCAGCAGCGATGCGGCGGCCTCCCCGATCTCCGGATTCGCGTCCGCCATGACGGCCAGTCCCTGCGCCTGCGTCAGGTCCCCCAGCGACACGCGACGGCATCGCGACCGGATGGTCGGCAACAGGCTGCCGGGTGAATGGCAGACCAGGATGAAGATCGTGTCCGCAGGTGGTTCCTCAAGCGGTTTCAGTAAGGCATTGGCCGCATTGCGGTTCATGTCATCCGCTGCATCGATCAGGACGACCCGGCGCGACTTCAGATTGGCGCGCTGTCCCAGGAAGGATGTCAGACGGCGCACGTCATCGACGCGGACCTCCGTGTAGTACCGCTTCCTGTCGTGGTTCCAGGCGCGGCGCAGGATCGTGAGATTGGGATGTGAAGCGCTGGCCACCTGAACAAACAGGGGATCGTCCGTGTCGGCATGCAGCGTCGGTGCCGATGCGCCGAACAGGCCGCCACCCGCCTCCCCCGACAACAGGCTGCGGGCGAAGTGGTAGGCCAGTGTGGCCTTGCCGGTTCCTGCCATGCCGGTCAGCAGCCAGGCGTGATGCAGTCCGTTCCCGGCTGCGGCCTCTGCCAGCGTATCCCAGGCCTCCGCGTGGCCATGTACCCGCGTCGTCAGGGCGGGGTGCAAAGCCTCCGAGATCTCGTCCGGTGCGGGGCGCGTGACATCTTCGCTCATGACTGTCCCAGTCTCGACAACACCAGTTCCAGAACACGAACGGCAATGTCCTGCTGCGGGTCGGTCGCGGAGATCACATGACACCGTTCAGGTTCGCCACCGGCGATGTCGAGGAAACCCTGGCGCAGCTTCTCGTGAAACTGGCGCTGTGCAGTCTCGAACCGATCAGTCGCTGTGGCGCGGGCGGCGGCGCGGCCAAGCCCGGTTTCGACCGGGGCATCCAGTATGACCGTCAGATCAGGCATCCGTCCCCTCATGACCATGCGGTGCAGATCCATGATCAGATCCGGCTGTATCGCATCATCCAGCCCACCGGCCGCGCCCTGGTAGGCACGGGTTGAATCAATGAAACGGTCACAGATGACGATCTCGCCCCGGTCGACAGCAGGCAGTATGACCGTGCGCATGTGACTGTGCCGCGCAGCGTTCAGCAGCAATACCTGTTCGATCGCATCAAGGTCCTGGGCCGGATCGAGCAGCAGGCTCCGCAGGGTCTCCGCAGTTGGTGTGCCACCGGGTTCGCGCGTCGTGACAACGGTATGGCCGCGATCCCGCAGGGTGTGGGCCAGCAGAGCCGTCTGGGTGGACTTGCCGACGCCCTCCCCGCCCTCGAACGTGATGAACAGACCGTGCGAGGCAGATCCGTCTCTGGTGCGATCAGCCACCCGAACCCCAGATGACATGCGCCAGAGCCGCACCGATGCGGCCCAGCGGTCCCAGCGGCGCCACATCGTCCGCGGCCAGTAGCGGTGCGGAGGCAATGCGGGCACCATCTGCGGTCACCACCAGTCGACCGACCTGCTGCCCCTTCGAGACAGGAGCCGGCACCGGACCGTCATAGATGGCCTCCACCTTCATCCGCGCACGGTCCGCCCTGGCCATGCTGACCAGCAGATCGTCGCCCAGCATCAACGGCACCTTCAGCGACTGACCCAGCCATACCTCGGCCTCCGAAATCGTCTCTCCGGCACTTCCGAGCCGGTATGTCGCGAAGGTCCGGAACGCCCAACTGAGCAGACGCTCTGCCTCGTCGCCGCGTTCCCGGGAACTGTCCAGCCCCGCAATCACCATGACCAGTCGCTGGTCACCGCGAATGGCAGACGCCGTCAGCCCGTACCCGGCGTTCTCGGTATGGCCGGTCTTCAGGCCGTCGGCACCGATGTTGCGATACAGCAGCGGGTTCCGGTTCCGCTGCGTGATATCGCTGTAAGTGAATGATTTTTCGGCGAATATCGGATAATATTCAGGGAAGTTCCTGATCATAAGCGCGGCGATCCTGGCCAGGTCGCGCACACTCATGCGATGCTCCGGGTCGGGCCAGCCAGTGGCATTGCGCAGCTCGGTATTCTCCAGTCCCAGTTCCTTCGCCCGCCGGGTCATCTGAACGGCGAAGGCTTCCTCACTGCCCGCCAGCGCCTCGGCCACGACGATGCTGGCGTCATTGCCCGATTGCACGATTATCCCACGCAGCAGATCCTCCACCCGGACCTGCTTGCCGACCTCGACGAACATCTTGGAGCCGCCCTTCTTCCATGCCTTGGCACTGACGGGGAAGGTGTCATCGAGGCTGAGCGCGCCGCTGTCGATACGTTCCAGCAGCATGTATATGGTCATCAGCTTGCTCATCGACGCCGTCGGGATGGGGCGATCCGCATCCTTTTCGAACAGCGTCTGACCGGATTCGAAATCAACGACCACGGCATACCTCGCCCTGGTCTCGAAATCGGCCGCCTGCGACGGCGCGCCGAGGGCGAGCATGGAAAGCAGCAGAATGGACAACAGTCTCAAGGGCATCAGCGAGTGACCTCAGCGCAGTTCGAATGGTGATGAACGATGGTGGTGTCAGTCTAGTCGACGATGATCCGCGCGTCATCCGCCCCGGCATTCAGTGCGAGATCCAGCAACTGGTCCGCCCGCTCGACGGTATCGATCGGCCCCAGCCGGACACGGAAGAAATCCCGCTGATCAACCAGTACATGATCAATGAAGGCCGGCCCGACAGCGGAAAGCCGTGACCGGAGACGGTCGGCGTTCTGGAACTGGGTGAAGGATCCGGCCTGAACGAACAGGGTCGTCGGGACTGTCGGCACGACCCGGACATCGCCGATATTGCCCGATGCCGGTTTCTCGATCGTCAGCGGCTTGCTCGTCACCGGCTTCTGCACGACAGGCTTCGACTGGTTCAGTGCGGCGTTGCCGTCTGTGCCGGTCGGCGGCGGCAGGGAGGCGACCTGGACCGACTTTCTAGGGACCGCGGCCACGGCCTTCTTCTCGCGGTTCGGGGTCTTGACCGGGCGCAACACGAAGCGGTCGTCGTCCGACCCCACGACCTCTACCCTGACACGGGCGATACCCTGACGCTCGAACCCCAGCAACTGGGCCCCCCGATGGGACATGTCGATGATACGGCTGTTGACGAAAGGTCCGCGGTCATTGACCCGAACAGTCAGGACGCGCCCGTTCTCCAGGTTGGTGACCCGCACCGTGCTGGGCAGCGGCAGCGTCTTGTGTGCCGCCGTGACGATCCGCTTGTCGTAGATTTCGCCACTCGCCGTGGCCCGACCGTGGAACGGATCACCATACCAGGATGCGATGCCGGTCTCGTCGTAATCAGGCATCTCCGCCGGGTAGTACCAGACTCCCTTGATCTGATAGGGGCGCAGGCTGGCACGTCGTACCTTGGCCGAATCGATCTGGCGCGTGGTAGTGCCGGAAATATCCGATTGCGCAAGCTGTTTCGCGCCGTGGATGGCCAGGGTCGTCTCGGCGCAGCCCCCGAGACCAAGAAGTAGGACCGGAACGACGGCGACAGCTAGCCACCGGAGTATCGCTGCCTGGTGGCTTCCCATGTTCGTCGCTCCAAAGCTCGCCAGCGTGATTCGGCCAGTCTATCTGCGGCCTATGGCATCGGCAAGCTGCGAGACGGCCAGCCCGTAAAGGTGGGCGCAGTTATAGCGCAGGATCGACTGATAGTTCCGGTAGACCAGAAAGGCCTTACCGTCCTCGCCGTCCGGTTGGACCAGTGACGCGGGCAGGTTCCGGGTGGGCAGGTCGGACCCGTCCGCGCGCCGCACACCAAGTGCCTGCCAGTCGGCCAGACCAATGGCGCCGGACATACCGTCGATGGCCCTGCAACCGGACCCCGTGCGGGGCGCGGGTATGGCCGCGCGGAAGGCCGCGCCGTCGGGCAGGGTCACCTCCCTGCCCCAGGTCTGGTCGTCGCGCCAGCCATGCTTCGCCAGGTAATTGGCAATGGAAGCGAACACGTCTGCCTCGTTGGACCAGATGTCGCGCTGGCCATCCCCGTCGTGGTCACGTGCATAGGCCATGTAACTGGACGGCATGAACTGGGGCTGCCCCATGGCACCGGCCCATGATCCCAGCATCTCCGAGTGGGGTATCAGCCCCTGGTCGATCATCAGCAGTGCCTGAAACAGCTCCCGCCTGAAATAGCTGGATCGCCGACGGTCATAAGCCAGGGTCGCGACCGCGGGTACGACCGGCATGGTCGGCTTCACCGCGCCATAGCGAGTCTCCATGCCCCAGATAGCGAGGATGAAGCGTGGCTGCACGCCGTACTCCGCGGCGATCCGGTCAAGCAGCGCCCGATGCTTCTCCAGCTTGCCACGCCCCACGCGGATGTTGGTCGGCGTCAGCAGCCGGTCGCGATAGATCTGGAATGTCAGCTTGAACTCGGACTGGTTGCGGTCGCGCTGCACCACGCGGCGCACCGGCTCGATCCCCGTCAGGGCCACGCGGATCGTGTCCTCGGCAATGCCCTTCTCCCGTGCCTCCTGCCGGACACCTTCCAGCCAGGCGTCGAAGGGGGGTGGGGATTCCTCTGCCCGCGTCACGGCCAGAGGCAGGGTCCACACCATGGCGAGACCGAGAAAAACCGCAGACCAACGCATCACACACCCCTGAACCAGTTCGGCGCCATCATCCGGGTCTGGCGATGATTCGGGAAGTCACGCGCCGGTGACCGCATGGGCGGGGCACCCGCCAGTCAGCCTGCGAGCAGGCGATCTCCATCGCGTCGCATGTTCTCGGCTGCCTTTGGTCCGTCCAGCATCTCGACCATGCGCACAAGCCCGTAGAGCCCTGCACGGGCGCTCGCCTGCGCTGCCGGCTCGGCAGGCGTGTCCGCCAGACGCCGCATCATTTCGGATCGCCGGCCGTCGATGTCGCGGCGCAGCCTGTCCCGGCGTTGTCTAAGGGGGTTGTCGACGCCCAGCTTGTCGATCCGGTCACCCAGCCGGATGACATTGTCGATTTCGTTCTCCAGTTCGCGGTAGGTCTCGGCATGCTCCAGCCCGGCGCTCAGTTCGGTTGGCAGCAACTGCTGGATCTGTTCCTGACGGTCCTGCCGCAGGGCCTCCACGCTGATCAGTCTTTCGATCCCGCCCAGCGTGTCGGCAATGTCGCGCGCGGCCTTGTCGGTCCTGGGGGTTGCTGCGCCGGAGTCCTTGATCTGTCCCAGCCGGTCAAGCAGACGCTCGGCCCGCTGCACGCTTTCCCGCGACCCGGTTTGCCCGACGACGAGTGCGGCGGCGCTTGCGCCGATGCTGCTTTCGATTTCCCCGCGAATGATGCGGATCAGATTCTGCCGTGTCGCACCGGGGAGGTTGCGGTCATCCTTCGCCAGCATCTGGATGACACTGGCCGGATTCTCCAGGCGCCGGGTCAGCAGCGCCATCAGATAACGGGCGTGACCCGCCCGGTCATGCGGCAACCCACGCAGCAGCTTGACCAGCAGCTTCCGCCCGCTGTCATCCAGCCTGTCGACGCGGCCTTCCGGGATACCGCGCGAGAGACTGACCATCGCCTCGCCGATTTCCAGGCACCCGGTGATCAGTCCGAACCGTCGCCTCAGATCTTGCGGAGAACGCGCCGGACCGCAACGCACCTCCGACAGCACGGCTGCCGCAGCGTTCCAGATTTCCCGCCCGAGCAGGATCTGTCCGGCACGGTCTTCGGGCCGCTGGTTCAGATGCGCCAGCCGCTGCTCGAACCGCCGAAGCAGATCAGGCGCCAGTTTCCGCCGCACGAGACGGGCTATCGCCCGGCAGGATCGCCGCATGATCAGGCCGGTATCACCGGTCACCTCATCGACCAGAAACTCCTCGAACGGCTGACAGAGCAGCCGCGAGAATGTCAGTGCCCGCACCGGACGCATGCGTACCAGCCTGCGCCGGAGAATCTGCATCTCCGGCAGCACATTCGCCTTGCTGCCCAGCTTCTCGTAGAGCCTGTAGAGTTCAAGGAACTGATCCGGCTGCAGGGCGAACAGGCGCTGTTCCAGTTCTTCGGGCGAAACGGTTCCCGTCATTGGCGCGCGCTCCCCTGCCCGGCCGAATGCCTCTCCGGTCCCGCGAGCAGGTCCTCGTCCAGATCACCGCTCAGCCAGTCCTCGAAGACCCGGACGCGACTGCGATATTCCCTGAACAGCTCGACGGAGCGCCGTCCCCCATCGGCATCAACCTCTCGTGTCGGCACGATGGGAATGATCCGCCCGATCTCCTTCACGGCAACGTCTATGGCCATCCTTTCGGCCACCGCATCGTCCCAGATACGCAGGACATAGTCCCAGCCGTCCAGCAGCCACGCGACCCGCAACAGATAACCGCGCAACGCCTTCTCGCTGGTGTCCCAGCGGGCGATCAGGCTGATCGGATCGGTCAGCATGCGATCAACCTCGGCGATCGCCCGCCCGGCAATCCTGGCCGAATGGTCAGCCGACATGGCAGCAAAGCGTCCGATGTGTGCCAGATCGGAGACAGTGGTACGTCCCCAGTTGTCGATGGCGTGAGAGAATTCCTGCATGCGCGTATGCAGATGCCGCAGCCTTCCCGGTTCCGGCAATGACCGAAGGCCCAGCGTGCCAAGCAAGGCAGCCAGTTCCTCGATATGCTGGTCAACAGCGACTGCATCGATGCTCGCACGGGATGCAGCGCCGCCAAGCATGGCCCGGACCTGCTTGCGCCCCTCCGGCGATCCCATCCTGGCGACCAGTTCCGGTCCGATCTCGCCACCCCCACGGCGCACGGTATCAAGCAGCAGCATGATCCGGGTGGAGACCTGGACTTCGGCGGCCCGGGTCAGTTCCTCCCGCGCCTGTTCCGCCAGTTCCTGGCCACCAATGCCGGTGGTTGCCAGTTCAAGCCAGCAGCGCCGGATGCCGGTTGGCGTGACAACCTTCTCCTTCGCGACGACCTCGGTCAGGGTACGGTCATGAACGGACAGTGTCGTGATGTCGGGCAGACTGGTGAAGGCTGTGACATAGACCCCCTTGCTGCCCGAGAAGCCGGGCAGCACGACCTCCAGCCTTTCCCGGTCGTCAAGCCGGACCCTGCACTGTGCCAGCGCCGCGGTCGTGAAGGGGATGACCGTTCCGCGCTCCAGGAAGGTGCTGGGTTCATAGTGGCTGCGCCGGGCATGCGCGGCCTTCTGGGCGGCATTCACCGGCGCGCGCGTACTCGACCCGCCCTGAACCGCAGCCACCGATGCCTTCACTTCTGTCGCCACGTCCATCCTCGCCAGTGCCCGTCCCGCGCAGAATGCGCAGCCAGACGAAGGCTAGGGGGCAATGGCAAATATTGGCTTAACCGCCAGGCCTGTCAGCCAAGCCTTTCACGTATCGCAGCTATTTGCTGATCCACATCGATCCTGGTGAGGGCCGTAATCTCCAGATCCCTGTCTTCCAGCACATCCGCGCCGTCGGACCTCTGCATGCGGTCGCGGATCACCGCATCGCGGCGATGCAGCAGTGCCTCGACCTGGGGGCGGAACAGCACCATCAATGAACTGAGCCAGCGATTGACCGGCCACTCCGGCCAGATCAGATCCATCTCGAAACGGTCCAGCATGGCGATCACGTCATGGGCGTTGTAGAGGGTCTCGCCCGTGACCCAGCGGTTGGTGCTGAACAGGTGTGTCGGCACACCGAAGGGATTCATCGATACGGCCACCAGGTGCGCCAGCGCATCGTTGCCCGCAGGCCATGGCTCGTCGCGTTCCAGCGGCAGGGGGCGCACGTCCGGCTGCATGCCCCTGGCCCGCAGGAAGGTGTGGAAGTGCCCGTGCTCCCCCATCGCGCCGCGGTGGGCATGGTAATAGTACTGGCTGTGAGTCTCCGGGTCGTAGACGTCACCCTGCGGATAATGGTCCCATTCGTAGAACGTCTCGGATTGCTTCAGCAGCAGGCCGACGATGTTGTCTTCCGTCTTTGCAATCACCCGATAGACGTTCAGCAGCTCGTCAGCGGCGGCCAGCATCCGTTCGAGCTGGTCCCGGTCACAGCCGTCCAGCAGGTGCACAGGGTCGAGTTGCAGGTCGACTTCCGCATCTTCGACCTCCCCCACCCAGTGTTCACTGAGCACAGGGCTGTCCCCGATCACCCTGTCCGCCGCGCTGGCCTGCTTCATCCGCTCCACTCCGGCTCCGGTTGCTGTCCGATCACATGGCAGTTCCGTCGCATTCCGCAACTCGCATGCGCTTCCCCATCTCAGGTAGTCTCCCCGACGTCTGGTGTCGAACGGACTTGGGTCATGTCTGTTCAATTTCGCGGGATCAGTGGGAAGCGACACCCGTCGGCGCTACCTCCAGACCTGTCGGATCAGTGGATCCGGCGGCAACCGCGCCACGCCGCATCGACCCCGGAAAACGCCTGGCCAATTTGCCTATTCGACAGGCATGTTGCGCAAATTTCGGGCATATTTTCTGCGCAAGATTTTGGCATGATCGTCTAATCATCTGAAATCTCACATGTTTTCGACACAGTGCGGATGGCATGAGCCATGCTATTCTCTTCAGGCGTAATCATGTGATTGCGTGAGGAAACGTACTGCTCACAGGATGCCGAGAAACATTGATGAAAAAGATCGAGGCAATCATCAAACCCTTCAAGCTGGATGA
>BQJF01000083.1 GCA_021604565.1 Minwuia thermotolerans
TCGCCAGATAGAGCCCGGCCGGCCCGCCGCCGACCACATTGATTTTCATAGTCCGCCCTCTTCGTCACGGCTCCGGTGAACGAAGATAGTTTAAGCTTAAAGTAAATCCGGCGCCAGTTTTCGCTGACGCCGGATCAGGGGGTCAGAGTTTGCGGAACTTCTCATGCGCTTGCTGAATGCGCGTGGAGTTGGGGTTCATCTGATAGGCAGTGCGGATGTCGAACTTTGCGGCATTCACCAGACCCAGGTCCGCCAGAGCCATTCCCCGATAGAGGTAGCCGTGGCTGTAACCGGGACGGATATCCAGCAGCCGGTTGAAATCGGCCAATGCGTGGTCGAGGTTGCCCAGGGCACGATAGGCCTTGCCGCGGTGCTTGAAGGCGGTCGCGTTTGTTGGTTCCAGGCGAATGACATGGTTGAACTGTGCGATGGCGTCCTGTGTACGGCCGATTTCATGCAGGATCTTGCCGCGATTGTTCATTGCCAGCAGATAGTCCGGATCAGCGATGATCGCGGCCTCGAAGTCCCGCAGGGCGCGTTCATTGTCGCCCAGTTTCTGCCAGCCAAGGCCGCGGTTGTTCAGGGCGATGTGGTAGTCCGGATCCATCGCGATGGCGCGGCCATAGTCCGCGATCGCCTCGTCCGTGCGACCCAGCTTGTAATGTGCCAGGCCACGATTGTTGTAGGCCCTGATACGAAATGCACGACTGAGGTCGTCAGCCGCCAGCGCCTTGTCGTAAGTCGTTATGGCACTTTGATATTTCCCGGCATTCGCTGCCGAGAAGGCTTGCTTGAAGTCGTCGATCCCGCCAGCGAGTGCGGGGGCAGAGAAACCGACTACGGCGATGGCGAAGAGTGCATTCCGGAACATTTCATACCTCCAGCAGAGTGATGGAGGTCGAGACGCAATCGCCGTACCATGCCCGCTTCCGGATTATCCGCCTGCTGCCCGATCACCTTTTGGTTGCTCTGGCAAGAATATGTGCCCCGTGCGCCTTTCGTGGTCCTGGTCGTTATCGGCGATTTCGGTCAGCCAGGCGCGGATCGCCGCGCCATGGGCAGGGGATTCGAACAGCAGGGCCGTGCCATTGCCACGGTGGCTGACGATGGTTGCGCGGGCGTTTCGCAGGAACAGGCCCACACTGACTTCGACCAGGGTGCCGGTCGGTACCCCAAGTGCGGGTTCGAAGAACAGTCCGCCGTCAGAGACATCCACAGCGATGCGCGACTGGGCGTCACCTTCCTCCATCTCGCGGACCTTGATTGGCAGGTTGACCGTGAAGCGCGCGTGGGCGCGGCGCAATTCGGGTGGCGGGGAGAACAGCATGTGAAGCTGGCTGAGGCGGCGGCGGACGACCTGGAGTGTGGACATGTTCAGTATTCCGACAGATTGCGGGCGCGTTCCGGCAATCATCGACGGTGCTGATGAATCCAAGGTTAACCGGGCCAGGGGCCGCTGATCGGTGGTCAGCTCATCTGCGGGTTGCCGGTCCTGCCTTCAGCCCGTGCGGTCAGCCAGTTCGCCAGCCGACGCCCCTCTTCGGCATCGGCAAACGCGACGGCGGTTCCTTCCGGACGCTGGTCCGCGATGAGTGCGCTGACCCGTCCGTTGAACTCATCTGTGCCCAGGAACACCTGCTCCCGAACCGAGCCATAGAGGTTGGGCGTGATCAGCATCCCGGTCTGCGAGACATCAACGGCAAGACATTGCCTGTGTGGCTCATCACGGAACCGCGTGACCGAGACCGGCAGCCGCACCATGCGCCGCGGGCTGCGCCGCCGCTCACGATCTGGTGGCGAAGCGTCACCGCCGCGCCACCAGATCCCCGATTTCCTGCCAAGTGACCACATCATGAAGGTCACTCCGCAATGATGATGCCAACTTCGTTGACACCGATCGTCATGCGGTTCCGCCCGGCACCGGAAATGCGACCGTGATCACGCCCGCGCTGTCGGGCGGGAGGTCACGCGGCCCCACCAGGCCGTCAGGTTCTCGAGCTCCTCCGGGATCTTCAGGGCGACGCCCTTGCCCAGCAGGATGCCACACTGCAGCGTGATGTCCGCCACGGTGTAATCGTCGCTGGCGACGAATTCACGACCCTTCAGGTGCTCATCGAAGATCGCCATGCTGGCCAGGGCATTGGCCCGACTGGCTTCGCCCCAGCCCTTGTGCTGTTCCAGGCGACCGATCCAGAAGTCACTGGTGTGCTGGAAGCACATGGCAACGGGTATCAGCACGTTCAGTTCGGCCCGGCGGTTCCACATCTCCACCTGTGCCTTTTCCAGCGGGTTGCGCCCGAACATCGGCGGTTCCGGGTTCAGTTCCTCGAAATAACGGCAGATCGCCATGGATTCGGTCAGGATGGTGCCGTCATCCAGTTCCAGCGCGGGCATCTTCCCGAACGGATTGATCTTCCGGTATTCCGGCTGTTCGTTTTCGCGTTTCATCATGTCCACGGGCTGACTGGGAACCTCGATCCCCTTTTCGGCCAGATAGATGCGCACGCGACGCGGGTTCGAACCCGCAGCCAGATCATAGAGTTTCATCGTTGCTTCTCCCCAGTTGAAGTTCAGTCGTTGTGTTGCATCGCCCTACTGCCCCTCCCGTCGCCAGCAGACCAGCAACAGCAGGAGGAGTGTGAGCAGGACCGCCAGTGGCGGTGCCAGCGGTGTTGTCTTCAGACCGGTCACGTCAAAGGCGCCATTGCGCCGCAGGCCGAGCCAGTCGCTGCCCGCACCCTGACGCCCCGGCTCGACACGCCGGATACCGGGCTCCGCATGACGCGAAAGCCGGATGATGCCGCCGTTCGTGGCCTCCACGAAGGGGCGCAGGCGAAGGTCTGTGGATACCAGATCGGAGAATTCGACCGGATTGAGGTTGCCCAGCACGGCAATGGTGCTGCGGGTGCCGTCCCCGATCCGGTAGAGACCGGCGACATTCAGGTCGATCCGCCCGAAATCGATCCCGTCGCGTCCGGCGGTCAGTTCCAGCCGGTGCTCCACGCCATCGGGTCCGGTAACCGTGACCGGGGCCTGATCCTCCGCCAGGGACCGTCGCGTCACCTTCAGGGTCGCGCCCTCGACCTCCGCCCGCAGGCTTTCCTCCTCCAGCGCCGGTTCCTTCATCAGCCAGTGGGCGGTACGCCGCATGACTTCCGCCTGCGGTCCACCGCCCTCAAGGCCACGCGACCAGAGCCAGCCATGATCCGACATCACCTGCGCCACCCGGCCTTCGCCCACCCGGTCGAGGATCAGCAGAGGCTTCTGCTCCGGCCCCTTCATCAGGACCTCGGCATTCTCCACCGTCACATCAATGGACCGGAACCAGCGTCCCCAGGGCTGCTGTTGCGGTCCCGGCTCCAGTCCGGCGGTGACAGGATGGCGCCGGCCGGTGTCGGTCAGGGCCGGGCGGAATCCGACGGTCGTGACTTCACCCGTGGGCTTGCCCGGCAGGATGCTGCGCAACGGCGTCCGGTAGATGCTGGCGGGACCGGCGAAGGTCGGTCCGGCCGCGTTCAGCAGCGCGCCGCCTTCCTGCACGTAGCGGGCGATGTTCTCCAGATAGGTGAAATGCAGGACCCCGCGTCGCCAGAAGCGGTCGAAGATGATCAGGTCGAAGTCATAGAGCTTGATCTCGAACAGTTCCCTGATGGGAAAGGCGATCAGGGCCAGTTCGTGAATCGGGGTGGCATCCTGTTTCTGCGGTGGCCGCAGGATGGTGAAGTGGACCAGATCGACCGCCGGATCAGCCTTCAGCAGGTTGCGCCAGGCGCGCTCCCCCGGATAGGGCTCGCCGGAGACCAGCAGCACCCGCAAGCGGTCGCGCACGCCGTTGACGGTGATGGCAGCCCTGTTGTTCTCGTCGGTCAGTTCCGCAGGGTCAGCCTCCACCTCGAACTCGATCAGATTGCGGCCACCATGGCTGATCGGCACCGCAAGCACGGCCTCGCGTCCGACCGGCACGATCCGGGTTTCCAGTTCAACGCCGTCGCGGCGGATGCGGACCCTGGCAATACCGCCCTGGGCACCATCGCCCTGATCATGAACGATGATCGAGGTCTCGGCGGCCTGATCCACGACGGCGAAGGTGGGCGCGTTTACGATCTCGATCCGGCGATCCCGTTCTGCCGGCACCCCGGTCAGCAGCAAGTGCAGCGGGCCGGGCAGCAGATCCGCAGCCGGACCTTCCGACGCATCGAATTCCGGCAGGTCGTGAACCTGTCCGTCGCTGATCAGGATGACACCAGCGGTTCTTTCCGCAGCCACACCCTCGAGCCCGCGACGGATCGCACTGACGAGATGGGTGCCGTCTGCAGGCCCGCCTGACTCCGGCCCCGCCTCCACCACCCGCACCTCCAGCTTGTCCTGACCATCCAGTTCGGCCAGAACGGCGGCAAGCGCTGTCTCTGTCTGTGCCGTGCGGTCAGCGATGGACTGGCTGGTGCTGCGGTCCACGACCACCAGCGCCACGTCATCGTGATAGCGCCGCTCCTCCTCCAGCAGGATCGGGCCGCTCAGGACGCCGAACAGGACCAGCAGCAGCAGCAGCCGAAGCGCAGTGCCGCGCGCCTGCCGGAACAGGCCGAACAGCGTGATGACGGCAGCGAGGGCACCAAGTGCGATCAGCAGTGCCAGCGGCACCAGCGGCTCGAACGCGATCTGCAGGCCGTCGATCATGTCTATTGCCCCAGCCGGTCAAGAATGGCGGGCAGATGCACCTGGTCGGACTTGTAGTTACCGGTCAGGGCGTACATCACCAGGTTGACGCCGAACCGGTAGGCCATTTCGCGCTGTCGGCGTCCGCCACCCTGCACCGGGGCGACTGGCCGACCGTCGCGGTCCATGGCCCAGGCCGAGGCCCAGTCGGCCCCGCCGATCAGCAGCGGCGACACCCCGTCATTGGCACGGGCATTCAGTTGCTCCACCCAGACCCGGCCCGTGGGATAGCGGCCGGGGAACGACTCGGTCAGATAGAACGACCGGGTCAGGACATGCCCTTCCTTCACCAGTTCCAGTGGTCCGATGTCCACTCGGGCCAGCAACTGGCGCAGGCGCGCCGTGCCGGGACTGACCTGTCCGCGGCCCAGCTGCGGACCTCCGGCATCGCGGGTGTCGAACAGCACCACACCGCCTGTCCGCAGGTAATTGTCCAGACGCCGCACGGCCTCTTCCGAAAGCGCCGGCTGGCTGGTGACCATCGGCCAGTAGACGAGGGGGTAGAAGATCATCTCGTCATTCTCGATCTCGAGTGCCACCGGAATTTCCGGTTCCACCGAGGTGCGCGCCCGCATGATCTCGCTCAGTCCGAAGATGCCTGCTGCGGACATCCGGTCGACACGCACATCGCCTGTCAGCACGTAGGCGAGGCGGGTCTCCAGGGCGGCATCGATAACGCCTGGATCAACGTTGGCCTGGTTGGCCGATTGCCCGCTGTCCTGGGCACGCAGACTGCCCGGCGCGACGAACCCGGAGGCGAGGCCCAGCGCCAGACCGAAGGGCAGGGCATAGGCAAGGCGGCGCATGTTCAGCATCCCGCGCAGCGCCAGCGCCACCAGCGCGTCGACCAGCAGGAGGATGAGGGCCGTAGTCAGCAGCCAGGGACCGATATCCTGTTCCGGTCTGGCGCCGACGACACCGCGTGCGACACCTGACGGCAGCGCCTCAAGCGGCTTGGGTTCCGCTGCACTGGTGCCGACGTTGAGCGCACGGAGGCTTGGACGGGTGCCATACAGTCCCGGCGGGTTGTCGGGGCCGACGATGGTCGACGACAGCGCTGCTTCCTGCACCGCACGCACGCCCACCCGCGGGTCGATCCGTCGTCCCAGTCCGTCGATGGTGATGGCGGGTTCCAGCATGCGCTCGGCGTTCGCGGTGGATTCGATGCCGACCGAGAGCGAACTCAACCGCCTCAGCATCTCCACGAACAGGCCGGAAAGCGGCAGGTTCGACCAGTCCGTATTGGCCGTCGTATGGACCAGCACGAGCCAGCCTTCACCACGCCGTTCGGCAGTGACCAGTGGCGTGCCATCGACCAGGTGCGCCCAGGTCTTCTCCGGCAGGTCCAGGGTCGGTTCTGCCAGGACCTGGCGCTGGATCACCACATCGCGCGGGATGGACAGACCGGCAAAGGGACTGGCCTCCGGGAAGGGCGCCATGCGGGCCGGTTCGGCCCAGCTCATGGTGCCTTCCAGGCTGCGACCACCGGTGCGGAGCCGGACCGGGACCAGTTCGTCCGCGTTCTCCGCCAGTTTCGGTCCGGCGAAGCGAACCAGTACGCCGCCCTTCTCGATCCAGTCGCTCAGCCGCAACTGGTCACCGGCAACCAGACGCCCGAAGTCAGGCAGCATCAGGATGGATAGGGGCGTATCGAGCAGGTCACTGACGATGCCCTCCCTGATTTCCGCGAAGGGCAGCAGCGCGCGCTTGAGGTAATAGAGTTCGGCCAGCAGCGGCTGAGCCTGCTCCTGCGCGGGGTTGCCGCTCAGGCCGACGCGGAAACGCCGAAGGCCGGAATCGATCAGGCTGACAGTCGCGGCGCTCTGACGCCCCTCGATCTCCAGCCGCTGGATGGCATTCATTGCTTCCAGCGGCAGCGTCTCGTCGAAGGACATGCTGGTCTCACCCGCAGTGAACGTGAGTTGCCGTCGAAACAGGATGCCGCCATCACTGCCCGTGGCGCGCAAAGCCAGCGGCTCCGCCTGCGCGGCCAGATCCCGCTCCATCACCACTTCCAGCCTGGTGCCGCTGCCGGAGGGCGGGCGCAGCAGCATCACACTGCGTGTCGCGTCGCGGCCCAGGACGGTCAGGGGGCCAAGCCTGCGGGCGACCTCGATCAGTTCGGCATCGGCATCGGAGGCGATGCCGTCCGAGATCCAGTAGACATTGGCCGACCGTTCCAGATCGACCGTTCCGAGCGCGGCCAGGGCTGCGGCGCGATCGGGTGCCCAGGGGCGGGGCTGCATGCCACCGATGTTGGCCAGGGCTTCCTCCGCGGTGCCGAGGCGCGCGACAGGGCTGGTGCCATCCTCCGCAGCGGTGGTGCGCAGCAGCAGCACGTTGCGGTCCTGCCTGCGGGCGCGGCGCGCGATGTCGGTCATGCTCGCCACCTGGTCATCCCAGGATTGGGCAGCGGCCCAGCCATCGTCGACGATCAGCACGACCGGGCCCGGCGTCTCGAAGGTGCTGCCGGGGTTCAGCACCGGCCTGGCCAGGGCCAGCACGATCAGCGCCGCGATCAGCAATCGCAGCAGCAGCAGCCACCAGGGCGTGCGGGCAGGTGTCTCCTCCGTCCGGGCCATGTCGAAGATCAGCCGAGCAGGCGGAAAGGACACCTGTTCCGGCGCAGGCGGGGTGGCGCGCAGCAGCAGCCAGATGACCGGCAGCGCGGCGAGGCCCAGCAGCAGCCAGGGATAGGCGAAGGTGATGGCGGCAAGGGCACTCATCCGCGCGCGTTGCCCGAAATTGCCTGATAGAGAGCCAGCAATGCGGCCTGGGGCGGCTGGTCGGTGTGATGCAGCCCGTGGGTCCAGCCAGCACTTCGCGCAATCTGGCGCAGGGCCACCTCTCGCTCGTCAACGCGGCGGGCGAAGGTGTCGCGCAGGTCTTCCGCCCGTCCCACCAGCACATTGCCTTCACCTTCGGGGCCGACAAACCGAACCCGGCCGGAGTAGGGCAGGCGGTGTTCGGCGGGGTCCATGATCTGCAGCAGATGCCCGGCAACACCGGCAGCGGAGAACTGGCGCAGGAAATCGCGCACATCGTCCAGCGGCGTCAGGAAGTCACCGATCAGCACCACCTGCGCGAAACGGGGCAGGTTGGCGGGTGGCGGCAGACTGTGATGGTCCTCCACCAGCCCCCGGCTGATCGCCAGCGCGTAGTCCTCCAGCAGGGCGCGGGAAGAGCCTGGCGGGTGGTCCAGACCAAGAAACGCGACCCGTTCCCCACCCCGGAGCAGCAGTGACGCCAGCGCCATCAGCAGCAGGGTGGCGCGGCGCAGTTTCGTCGTCTGGCCGAGGTGGGAGCGGAAATCCATTGAGTCGGAACCATCGCGCCACAGCCAGACGGCCTGCGCGGCCTCCCACTCGTTCTGCCGGACATAGGTCGGCACACGCTTCGCGGACTGTCGCCAGTCGATCGAGGTCGCGGGATCACCCTGCTGGTAACGGCGGAACTGCCAGAAGCTCTCGCCATCGCCGACCCGACGCCGCCCGTGAACGCCCTGGCTGACGGTCTGCGCGACACGCTCCGCCTCCACCATCAGCGGTGGCATGGCGTCGGCCAGCCGGTCGGCACGGTTGCGCAGCCGGGGATCGAAACGGCTGGAACCCTGGTTCCCGGTTCTCAATGTCCTGGGGTCAAGCGCCATATGCGTGGCTTCAGATCCTGTCGATCAGCCGCTGGATGATGTTCTCAACCGTGATGCCGTCGGCACGGGCCGCAAAGTTGACCGCCATGCGGTGCCTCAGGATCGGCGGTGCCAGGGCCGCGACATCGTCGGTGGACGGGGCGAAGCGTCCGTCCAGCATGGCCCGCGCCCGAACAGCGAGCATCAGGGCCTGACTGGCACGCGGTCCGGGACCCCAGGCGACGTGATTGCGCACGTCATCCAGCTCGGTCTCCTCCGGTCGGCCATTGCGGACAAGTTTCAGGATGCTCTCCACCACGGCCTCACCCACCGGCAGGCGGCGAACAAGGCGCTGGGCATGCAGCAGTTCGTCGGCGGTCATCACCATCGACGGCTCCGCCTCGTCGGCGCCCGTTGTGGCCAGCAGCATCCGCCGCTCTGCCTCCATATCCGGATAGGGGACGTTCACCTGCATGAAGAACCGGTCAAGCTGGGCCTCGGGCAGGGGATATGTGCCTTCCTGTTCCAGGGGGTTCTGCGTTGCCAGCACATGAAATGGACGCGGCAGGTCATGCCGCTCCCCCGCGACGGACACGTGATATTCCTGCATGGCCTGCAGCAGCGCCGACTGGGTGCGCGGGCTGGCCCGGTTGATCTCATCAGCCATCAGCAACTGGCAGAACACCGGCCCCTTGATGAAGCGGAAGCTGCGGCGACCGCTGTCGCTTTCCTCCAGCACTTCGGAACCCAGTATATCCGCCGGCATCACGTCGGGCGTGAACTGCACGCGGCGGCTGTCGAGCGACAGCACCTTGCCCAGCGTGACGACCAGCTTGGTCTTGGCCAGACCGGGCACACCGATCAAGAGGACATGACCGCCGGAAAAAAGGGTGATCAGCGTTTCGTCGATCACTGACTGCTGTCCGAAGATGACCTGTCCGACTGACTCGCGGATCTGCCGGGCCTTGGCGCCGAGCGTTTCCACTTCCTGGGCGAAGGCCTCGCCCGCTTCACTGACGTTTTGCATACCTGAGACTATATTGGGCGCGGCGGCAGTGCGAAACGAAATCCCGCGCCGTTGCATAATTCCGTCGAACACAAATGTGCTATCCATGCGTAACAGGGAGAGGAGTTCGCACTTGGCCGAACGTGGTAACGACAAACCCCATCTGGATATCGCCGACCTGGCGGAGCGCATGTCAGCGGCTGCGGGACGCGGCTATCCGCCGGTGGAACAGTGGCACCCGGCGCATGAGGGCGTCATCGACATGCGCATCACGGCTGACGGGACCTGGCTCTATCAGGGTTCCCCGATCCAGCGGGCGGCCATGGTGCGCCTGTTCGCCACCGTGCTGCGTCGTGATGATGACGGGCACCACTATCTGGTCACTCCGGCGGAGAAGCAGCGAATCACCGTCGATGTGGCCCCGCTGCACATCGTCGAGATGTTCCGGGAAGGGACGGGCGAGGCCCAGAAGCTCGCCTTCCGCACCCTCACTGACGACATGGTGGTGCTGGATGACGCGCATCGCCTGCGGGTGGAGATTGATCCGGAAAGCGGGGAGCCGACACCGCTGGTGCCCGTGCGGGGCAACCTGCGGGCGATCATCCTGCGTTCCGTCTTCTACGATCTGGTCGATATTGCCGAGGAACGGGAAGTGGATGGCGTGACGGTGCAGGGCGTGACGAGTGAAGGGGTGTTCCACATCATCGGTCGGCTGGACGGCACACCTCACCTTGACCGGTTGGACGGGGGCAGGGGCGCATGAGGCCTGATGATATTCGGGCACGG
This sequence comes from Minwuia thermotolerans, assembly GCA_021604565.1. GTDB lineage: Bacteria > Pseudomonadota > Alphaproteobacteria > Minwuiales > Minwuiaceae > Minwuia > Minwuia thermotolerans_A. Next base: position 10,137 of record BQJF01000083.1, read on the forward strand.
CTGATGCAGCCTGTCCGGCCCGAGTGGGGCCATTCCGACTATGATCTGACGCCGGACGCGCGACCGGACGAGAAGCCACTGAAAGCTGCCGCGGTGCTGGTGCCGATCATTGACCGTCCGGAGGGCCCCACCGTTCTGCTGACCCGACGGACCGCACATCTGTCGTCCCATGCGGGGCAGATCAGCTTTCCCGGTGGTCGGGCAGAACCGGAAGATCCGTCGCCCGAGATCACGGCGCTGCGCGAAACCGAGGAAGAGGTCGGGATTGATCGGGAGATCATCGACATCGTCGGGCGGCTGGATACCTATCGCACTGTCACCAATTATGCGGTGACACCGGTTGTCGGTATTGTCAGGCCGGGCTTTGCGCCAAGTCCGGATCCCTACGAGGTGGCGGAGGTCTTCGAGACGCCGCTTGCGTTCCTGCTCGACAGCCGCAATCACCTGCGGCACTCCGGGTGGTTCAACGGCACACCGCGCCGCTGGTGGGCGATGCCGTTCGGCGAGTATTATATCTGGGGCGCGACGGCAGGGATGCTGATGAATCTGCATGCCCGGCTTTCCGACCCGAAACCGGAGGACGCATGACCAAGATCATCCTGCTGCGGGTACTGCTGTTCCTGGTGCCCTTTGTTCTCTACTGGCTCTACTGGCGCGTGCTGAAACGCCGGAACGACGAGGGCAAGCCCACATATCCCCTGGCGATCCTGACCATCTGCGGCCTCGTGCTGGTGGCGGCCTCCTTCCTCGTCCTGCGGGCGACTGAAGGGGAGGGCACCAACTCCACCTACATTCCGCCGAAGTACGAGGACGGAAAGATCGTTCCGGCCCAGAACATCCCGAAGGAATAGGCCCATGGCAGCCAACGACACGATTTCCATCGCGGTCCTGCCAGGTGACGGCATCGGGCCAGAAGTCACGGCCCCGGCACTGGATGTGCTGCACGCGGTGGCGGGACGCCATGGCTTCAGCGTCGATGCCCGGGAACATGGTGCCGGTGCCGGTCATTACCGTGATCACGGCTCGGCCCTGCCGGAAGAGACGATCCGTGCCGTGGAGAGCGCGGACGCCACGCTGCTGGCCGCCATGGGGCTGCCGGACGTGCGCTATGCCGACGGGACGGAGATCGTGCCGCAGATCGACCTGCGGGAGATTTTCGGCCTCTACGGCGGTGTGCGGCCCATCCGCGCCTGGCTGCCGGAGGCAGTGCCGCTGAAGGATCCGCGCGGAGCGGACATCGACTTCGTGCTGGTGCGGGAATCGACGGAAGGACTGTTCGTCGACCGGGGCAAGCGCAACGGTGATGCAGACCATGCGACGGACACCATGCGGGTCACGCGGGCGGTCTCGGAGAAGCTGTTTCACTTCTCCTTCCAGCTCGCCCGTCAGCGGCGCAGCCACCTGACCCTGATCGACAAGGCCAACGTGCTCGGGTCGATGGCCTTCTTCCGGGAGGTCTTTGACGAAGTCGCGGCGGAATATCCCGATGTGACGACCAGCCGTCTCTATGTCGATGCGGCGGCGATGCTGATGGTGCAGCGCCCCTGGGACTTCGACGTCATGGTGACGGAGAACATGTTCGGCGACATCCTGTCGGACCTGGCAGCAGGACTGGTCGGTGGACTGGGGCTCGCGCCATCGGGCGACATCGGGGACAAGGTGGCGATATTCCAGCCGAGCCATGGCACCGCGCCCGACATCATGGGCAAGGGGATCGCCAACCCGCTGGCGACGATCCTCTCCGTTTCGCTGATGCTCGACTGGCTGGGACGGCGGCGGGATGATCCGCGCCTGCTGGCCGGAGCGGCAGATATCGAACAGGCGGTGCGCAAGGCGCTGGCAGCCGGTGATGCCACCACGGTCGATCTGGGCGGCAAGGTACGCACGGCGGATGTTGCGAAGGCGGTGATCGCCCGGTTGGGCAACCCGTGACGCAGGTGTTGCGGGTTGCCGGGGTCGGGGCCGGTTACTTCAGCCAGTTTCACTACAATTCCTGGCAACGCATTGATCGTGTTGATTTGACCGGTGTCTGTGATACCGATCTGGCGAAAGCCGAGAGCATTGCGCCTGACCGTGCATTTGCGGTCGTTTCGGACATGCTGGCTGCCACAGAAACTGATCTCGTGGACATCATCACGCCTCCTGCCTCCCGTATGGCTGTGGTCGAGGCCGTCGCAGCGGCAGGCCTGCCGATGATCGTGCAGAAGCCGCTGGCCGACGACCTGATTGGGGCACAGGACCTGGCCCGTGTTGCCCGCAAAGCCGGTGTCGCCATGCTGGTGCATGAGAATTTCCGCTTCCAGCCCTGGTACAGGGAAGCAAGGCGACTGCTGGATTCCGGCTTGCTGGGTGAGCCGCAGGGCATCCAGTTCCGGTTGCGGCCCGGTGACGGGCGAGGTCCTGACGCCTATCTGGCACGGCAGCCTTACTTCCAGCAGATGCCCCGGTTCCTGATCCACGAGACCGGCGTGCATTTCATCGACACCTTCCGCTATCTGATGGGGGAGGTCGGATCGGTCATGGCCGATCTGCGCAGGCTCAATCCGGTGATTGCGGGGGAAGACGCCGGGATTGTCCTGTTCCGCTTCCGTGACGGGGCGAGCGGCATTTTCGACGGCAACCGGCTGGCGGAGATGGAGGCACAAAATCCCCGCCTCACGATGGGGGAGATGCTGCTCGACTGTACTGAAGCGCGGTTGCGGCTGGACGGCGATGGCGGTCTGCACCTGAAGCCGCATGGACAGCCGGAACGGCCCCATGACTACGTTTGGACGGACACCGGCTTTGGCGGGGACTGCGTCCATGCCTTCCAGCGCCATGCCGCGGCGCATTTTCTCGACGGCGCCAAGGCTGAGACTTCGGTTGATAAATATCTCCGAAACGTCCGTATTGTCGAAGCAATCTACGAGTCTGCAGCGGAAGGCGAGTGGGTGCAGATCTGATCCGGCTTCAGGTACGCCGTACCCGCGACAGCCAGTAGATTCCCCCGCCTGCGAGCAATCCCCAGAAAGCGCCGCTGACGCCAGCGAAGGTCAGGCCGGAGGCCGTGACGATGAAGGTCACGATCGCGGCCTGACGGTCCCGTTCCTCCTTCACCGCGCCCATCACCGCGCCGCCGAACGCGCCCAACAGCGCCAGCCCGGCCACGGCCTCGATCAGGACAGGCGGGGCGGCGCTGACCAGCGCGGTCGCGCCACCGGCGAAGAGACCGAACAGGATGTAGAACACGCCGGCAACGATGGCTGCCCAGTAACGCCGTTCCGGATCGGGGTGCGCGTCCTTTCCGGCACAGAGTGCGGCGGTGATGGCGGCCAGATTGACGGCATGACCGCCGAAGGGCGCGCCGATCAGGCTGAAGATGCCGGTGGCGGTGAACAGAGGGCCTGGGGCGGGGCGATAGTCATTGACGTTCAGCACCGCGATTCCGGGAATGTTCTGCGAGGCCATGGTCACGATGAACAGCGGCACGGCCAGGCCAAGTGCAGCGAGCGAGAACGCCGGCATGACGAAGACCGGTTCCGGCACGATGGCCGACATCGGGATCGGTGGCAGTTCGATCACCAGGATCAGCAGGCCGAGCGCGACTGCCACTGCGGCGGGAACCGCGAGCAGGGGCCGGAACCGTGCCACCAGCGCCCAGACCAGGAAGATGGCCAGGCCGCTGACCGGCTCCTCCGCCACCGCCTTGACCGGGGCGAGGCAGAGGCCGAGCAGGACACCGGCGAGCATGGCGTTGGCCAGGGGCGCCGGAATCCGGGCGACTGCATTGCCCAGCGGTCGCCACAGCCCGGCCAGGATGATCATCAGCGCAGATATGATGAAAGCTGCGACGGCGGTGGCGAAACCACCCTCCACAGCGGCGGAAGTCGCGAGCAGGGCAGCACCGGGTGTCGACCAGGCGATGCTGATCGGCATGCGGTAACGCAGGCTGAGCATGATGGCCGAAACACCCATCGCGAACGACAGCGCCATGAGGCCGGAGGCCGCCTGCGCCGGACTCGCGCCGATGCCGCTGAGGCCGGCCAGCACCACGGCGAACGAACTGGCGCAGCCGACGAAGGCCGACAGCATTCCGGCGCTGGCCGCCTGCAGGCTGAAACCACGAAACATCCGCTCAGTCCTTCCCGCCGGGGGTCACGAACTGTCGCCCGAACCAGTACCAGCCGCCCGCGCCATCGGGCAGCGTGCAATTGAACCGAGAGCGCCCCGGGGGCAAGGGGGCCGGGGCCTCGAAAGCGATCCGGTCCCCTTCGATGTTCAGGGCAACGGCACCGGAACCGGTCGAGTGGTAGCAGGTGACGCCCTCCGGACTGATGCCGCCGTCCAGCCTGAACGCGAATGTCGGCCTGGTACCGGTCTCCAGTTGCGTTTCCGTCGGTGTGGCGTCGCGGACGGGCAGGGGGCGTGTGCTCACCGCGGTGCGAAAACGCAAGATCTCGCCGTATCGCTCGTTCATGGCGAACCGCGGCAGGTCGAAGCGGTCCCGGTCGGGTCCGACGGCACCGGAGTGCTGCCCGAATGCCGCCCTGAGACCCATGTCGGCGACGAGCTTCCGCAAACGCAGACTGTATTCCCCGAACGGATAGGCGAGGACGTCCGGCGACTGGTCGAGTTCGGTCTGCAGGCGCTCCATCCCCCGCGCGATGTCCGCACGGGCCGTTTCGGGATCCATGAATGTGATGTGACCATGGCTTGCGGTATGGGCACCAATTGCCATCCCTTCATCGCGCAACTGCCGAAGCTGATCCCAGGACAGGTAGCGGCGCAGCCCCTGATCGACGGGATCGGTGGCCACGAACAGGGTCATCGGCCAGCCGCGCGCCTTCAGGCGAGGCCAGGCTTCGGTCATGACCGACAGATAGGCGTCATCGGCGGTGATCGAGATGGCCTTCTCCGGCAACGGTTTGCCATTCGCCAGTGCGTCCAGCACCGTCGCCAACGGAAGCACGCTGTAACCTTCCGCCTCCAGATGATCCAGATGGGCCTCGAACTGCTCCAGCCGGATGTTGGTCAGGGGTACATCGTCTTCGCCGAAGCGATGGTACATCAGTACGACCGCGTGATCCGCAGCCAGAGCCGGGGCAGCGACCAGAATGACCAGCAGCGCAGCCCAGCAATGACGAAGGAACATCGTCGTTGGCATGTTCGTAACCCTTCTTTGCTGTATATGCAGGGGCGGCGGCAGCGCTGAGACACGCCGAGACTACTACCAGTCCCGCCAGCGCCGGGGAAAGCCTGCAGGGAAGGATACTGTCATGTCGCAGATGCTCAACGATGCCGGAATGGATCTGATCTTCCGCAACGCCAGAACGCACAATGCCTGGACCGACAAGCCGGTGAGTGAAGTCACGCTGCGCGCGCTCTACGACCTGATGCGCAATGGACCGACCAGTGCCAATGGCTCGCCCGCACGGCTGCTGTTCCTGACGACGGAGGAAGCAAAGCTGCGGCTGAAGCCTGCACTGTCGGAGGGCAACATGGCCAAGACGCTCGCGGCCCCCGTGACCGTGATCGTCGCCCATGACCTGAAGTTCTACGAGCTCATGCCGAAGCTGTTTCCGCACGAGCCGGATGCGAAGAACTGGTTCAAGGCGCCCGAGGTGGCGCAGGTGACCGCCTTCCGGAACGGCACGCTGCAGGGGGCCTACATGATGATCGCCGCGCGCGCGGTCGGACTGGATTGCGGCCCCATGAGCGGGTTCGACAATGCGATTCTGGATCAGGAGTTCTTTCCCGACGGGCAGGTGAAGTCGAACTTCCTCTGCAACCTCGGCCACGGCGACCCGGAGGGGCTGTTCCCGCGCAGCCCGCGTCTGGAGTTCGAGGAAGCCTGCGAGATCCTCTAGGGCCCCCAGTGGGATGCACCGACCGTGATCCTTGCCATCGATACCGCCTCGCGCGCCCTGTCCATTGCACTGGGTGATGGTCGAGGTGTGTCCTTCGCTGCGCATCAGTTGCGGTCGCGCGGGCAGGCCGAGAACCTGATGCCGATGATCGAACGCGGTTTCCGTGCGACAGGCAGCACTGCTGCTGATCTGACCGGTCTGGCCGTGACCGTCGGGCCGGGGACCTTCACCGGACTGCGCATCGGACTGGCCGCTGCACGGGCGATGCGTGTGGCCCTGAACATTCCTCTCCTCGGCATGACCGCGCTGGAAGTCCTGGCGGCTGATGCGGCGCGACGGTTTCCTGACCGCCCGGTGCTGGCGGCGCTGGATGCCCGACGGGATCAGGTCTATGCGCAGATGTTTCGTCGCGCGGAACCTCCCTTCGCGGAATGCTGGTCGGCACCCGTGGCCGTCGCCGCCGAAGGCGCGGCACTGATGGCGGTGTCGGGCACCGTTCTGATCGGCAATGGTGCGGCCCTTGTCGCGTCGCATGTCGCGGGTCAGACCGTGGTCCTCAACGGGGTGGAGCCGGATGCGCGGCATCTTCTCCGGCTGGCGGCAGCCCGGTCGCTTCCGTCCTGTCCGGTTCCGGCGCCCGGTCCGCTCTACCTTCGTGCGCCGGATGCGAAGCTGCCGACACGGCGATGAAGCTGATCACGGAAACCGTGGGTGTGGCGTCGGCAGAGCTTCTGGCCGAACTGCACGCACGCAGTGTTTCGCGGCCCTGGGATGCCCGGGCCTACACTGACCTTCTCACCATGACGGGCGCATCTGCTCTGGTCGCCCGGACCAGTGAACCTGTCGGCTTCATCCTGCTGCGTCAGGTGGTGGACGAGGCGGAGGTGATCATGATCGCTGTCGAACCGTCGGCGCGGCGTCAGGGAGTTGCCCGAACCCTTCTTGCCAGTGGCATCAGCAGTTTACTGGAGGTTTCGCAGGTCTTTCTTGAAGTTGCGACCGACAATGATGCTGCCATTGCCCTTTACACGAGTGCTGGCTTTGACAGGGTGGGGGTTCGGCGTGCCTATTACACCGATGATGGTGGCGGGACGACGGACGCGCTTGTGATGCGGCTGATGCCAGCCCTTTCTTGCCGCGAACCGGACTGAGCACTATACATTCCGCAAAAGAACAACAGGCGGGGACCATGGATTCCACACTGGCGCAGAAGTGCATCGACAAGGGCATGCGGATGAC
>BQJF01000084.1 GCA_021604565.1 Minwuia thermotolerans
CGGTTACGCTGGTCATGGACGCGCTTGTGTCCCTGCTGCATACGGACCCCAGAATGCTGCGCGTGATCGGCAATGCCCGCAGCCAGTCAGATGCGACGGTCGAACTGCTGATGCACGAGGACCAGTTGCAGGCGGCACTGCGCGCCTACGGCTGGAACATCCTGACCCTCAGCATGGTGATCTCCATCATCAGCGCGAGCATGCTGTTCCTGACACTGCGCTGGCTGATGGTCCGTCCGCTGCACCGGCTGGCGGAGAACATGGTCGCCTTCCGGACCGATCCGGAATCACCCGACCTGCCCCCCCTGCCGCAGAACCGGACTGACGAGATCGGCGTGGCGGCGGCAGAACTCGCCGCGATGGAGGAGGACCTCCGTCGTGCACTGGCACAGAAGAACCACCTGGCCGCGCTCGGCACCGCCGTCAGCAAGATCAGCCATGATCTGCGCAATATCCTGTCCACCGCGCAACTGGTCTCCGAGTTTCTTGCCAACAGCGACGATCCCATCGTGAAGAAGATGGCACCGCGTCTGCTGAAGACACTCGACCGGGCGATCCGGCTCTGCGACCGGTCGCTGCGCAGCGGCAGTGCGGATGAACCGCCACCGGCACCCACCCGGTTCGATCTCGCCGCTCTGGTGGAGGAGTGCCGCGGCGTCGTCGAACCCCGGGATGCGGATGGCACCCTGTGGCGCAACGACGTGCCGGAAGATTTCTGCATTCACGCGGATCGGGAGCAATTGTTCCGCGTGCTGATGAATCTCGGTCGCAATGCGGCGCAGGCCGTTGGCGAGGATGGCCTGGTGCATGTCACCGCGGAACGCCTGGAGGGCAGTGTCCGCATCCGCGTCTGCGACAACGGCGGCGGCCTGCCGGAACAGGCGAAGGAAACCCTGTTCCGGCCCTTTGTCGGGTCGGTCCGCGCCGGCGGGACCGGGCTGGGGCTGGCGATTGCCCGCGATCTGGTAACAGCGCATGGCGGAGCGATCGAACTGGAGCGCACCGGCGCTGACGGCACTGTATTCCGCGTCACGCTTCCCGACACCTGATCCGCTCTGGCTTTACGATTCCTTCAGCATGTCGGGCGATAAGAACGCATGCATCGTAGCGTCGCCATAACACTGTTCCTTCTGCTTGCCGCCTGCGGCAAGGATCCGTTCGGCCTGCGTGACACCCCGCGCACGGCGACGGAGGTGGGCTATGCGAAGGAAGTCTGCGAAGCCGCAGGGCGCCAGTCACGTGCCTGCATCGATGCGCGCCACCAGATGGACCTGCAATGTTACCGGACGCTGGGCACGGTCGATTGCTACCGGACCAGCGATCCCTTCGGCAATGCCGCAAGTGACCGTGCGGTGGTGGTTCCCCTCGACCGACGGACCGCACCACAGCCGCTCGATACGCCGCCGTCAGAGGAGCCGGAAACCGACGAAACCGGGACCGAAGAAGTCGCGAAGACCGAACCGGAGCCGGACGCGGAGGCGGAGGCCGCCCCGACCGAATAGAGCGGGCCTGACACTGCCTGCACACATGGCCGCCCTGCAGAGCCGCAATGGCACTCGGATGCGGCCCAACGTATGCTTGAACAACTGATTCCATCCGGGGACGGCTCACGTGGGCACCACGATCATCATTGCGCAGCAGAAGGGTGGCGCGGGCAAGACGACGCTTGCCGCGCATCTGGCCGTGGTACTCGCCCGGCAGGGCAAGGCTGTGGCGATCATGGATATCGACCCGCAGCAGAGCCTTTCCGCATGGCATGCGGCACGGGTCCGAAATCTCGGCAACGACGGCGGGATCGCACTGCGCCAGGTCTCCGGCTGGCGATCCGGCGCGGAAGTCCAGCGACTTGGCCGCGACTTCGACATTGTCCTGATCGACAGCCCGCCACATGGCGAAACCGATTCAAAAGTCGCCATGCGCGCCGCCGACAAGGTGCTGATGCCGATCCAGCCAAGCCCCATGGACTATTGGGCCGCACGCCAGACCATCGACATGGCCCGGCGCGAGACCAAGGATTTCACGCTGGTTCTCAATCGCCTGCCTGCACGCGGGCGCCTTGCGGACCAGATCCGGGAGATGATCGCAGCGGATGGACTGACAGTGGCGCAACAGAGCCTTGGCAATCGCCAGGCCTTCGCCGCCAGCCTGCTGGAAGGGCTTGGCGTAACGGAGGCACAGCCAAGGGGGCTTGCGGCGCAGGAGATCACGGCGCTGGCCGGGGAAATGCTGCCGGGCTGAAGCAGCAGCACGCATCAGGGGGAGAACCACAATGATCGAGGCCGCACATGGCAGCGGGCCGAGGCCGCTGGATGGCATTCGCGTGATCGACTTCACGGCGTTCGTCGCCGGTCCCTACGCCACGCGACTGATGGCCGACATGGGGGCGGAGGTCATCAAGATCGAGCCCGCCGACGGCGACACGATGCGCAACGCCGCACCCGTCGTGAACGGGCAGAGCGGGTTCTTCACCCAGTTGAACCTGGGCAAGAAGAGCGTGGTCCTGGACCTGAAGCAGGAAGAGGGTCTGGCCATCGCCCGCGACCTGATCGCCAGCGCCGATGTCTTCGTCGAGAATTTCCGGCCCGGCGTCATGGCGCGCCTCGGACTTGGCTACCCGGTGCTGGAACAGCGCAATCCGGGCCTGATCTATTGTTCCATCTCCGGTTATGGCCAGACCGGGCCGGATACCGCACGGCCTGCCTTCGCGCCGATCATCAATGCGGCCAGCGGCTTCACCATGGGCGAGTTCCGCTATCAGCGCGGACGGGAGAAGCCAGAGAGATCACGGAACCTGTCGGCGGACGCCCTGGGCGCCACCCATGCCCTGATCGCCATTCTGGCGGCGCTGCGCCAGCGTTCCATCACCGGCAAGGGCGACCATCTGGACGTCGAGCTGCTGGCCGGGCTGATGAACATGATGCCGTTCGAATTGCAGGAGGCACAGTTCCCCGACCCGGAACTGAAGGTGCCGGTCTTCGACCCGGTCGCCTGTGCCGACGGCTATATCGTTGTCGCACCGGTCACGGCGAAGAACTTCGAGGCCATGGCCCGTGCCTGTGAACGGCTGGACTGGATGCAGGACCCCCGGTTCGCCACGCCACTGGCCCGGATGCAGAACTGGCCGAAGCTGATCGCCGAGGTGGAGGCCTGGGCAGCGCCGCTGACCGCCGCCGAGGCCGCACAGCGGATCGACGCCGCCGGGTGCCCCTGCAACAAGTACCTCACGCCCGCAGAAGCGCTGGAGAATCCGCAACTTGCGGCGCGCCGGTCCGTGGTGGAGATCGAGGACGCGATGGGCCGGCACAAGGTGGTCAACACCCCGTTCCGCTTCACGAATGCGACCGCTGGAATTTCAGGTCTTGCACCCGATCTTGGCAGTGATACCGATGCCGTCCTCTCCGAGGTCCTCGCGCTCGACGATTCGCAACTGAAGGACCTGCATGCACGCAAGGTCACCGGGTCGGGCAAGGCCTGAACCGGAAACACCCCCTTCCTTTTCACCCACGAACAGGTTTCCTCTCATGGATATCATCCGCATCATCCTGTCGATCATCCTGCCGCCGCTGGGCGTGTTCCTGCAGGTCGGGATTGGACTGCATTTCTGGCTCAACATCCTCCTGACTCTCTGTGGCTACATCCCTGGCATCGTGCACGCGATCTGGATCATCGCGCGGCGCTGAGCGGGAGTGTCGGCATGAGCACCAGAAACCAAGACAGGGATTTCGAGCGCCTGGACCGACTGGTGACGCTGCTCGACAACAGCATCCGCATACCCGGCACCCGGATTCGCGTCGGGCTGGATGGCCTGATCGGGCTCGTGCCCGGGATCGGTGACAGCCTGATGCTGCTCATCAGTCTCTATGTCGTGCTGCGTGCCAGGATGCTCGGCGCGCCCCTGTCGATCATCCTGCAGATGCTGGTCAACGTGGCGCTGGACTTCGTGGTCGGGTCGGTGCCGGTTCTGGGTGACATCTTCGACATCGCCTTCAAGGCCAACATCCGCAACATCGACCTGCTGCGTGACTGGATGAGCCGCTGAGTCCCGCCGTGTCTCAGACCAGCAGGCCAGGCCGTCGATCCGGCACCTTTTCTTGCACGGCCGGCTTCTGCCGCAGGACATAGTCCAGACGCGCCAGCGCATTCCGGCGCAGCTCGGCTTCCCCGGCAGAGACGGGACCGACGATGCAGACCTCGGTTCCGGTCGCGACATCGATGGCGCTGGCCCGGACGCTGCCGCCAACCTCGATGTATTCCAGCAAGACTTCCCGCGAATGCTGCGAACTCATGAACTGTCACGACCCCGGACTGATTTCCGCCGCCCGGCTGCACTGCCCTTCGTCACCGAAGGGCTGCTGCAGCCTGTATGGATACGGTATACCGGTACACGATCAGAATTAACGGGCCGTCAACGGAATTGGCCTATACTGATTACAGGATCTCGCAAGAAGGGTCGGAACGATGCCGCTTGGCAGGCATGAGTCGCACATCGACACGACAGGGGAACCGGGAAGCAAAGAACCGACGCGGTTGCACCCTGTCGATGACCTGCTTGCACCCGGGCTTCGCCGGTTCTGCCACGACTGGTCGGAGTTGCGGCAGGGGAGGTTGTTGCCGGAGTACCGCGATTTCGACATCTTCGATTTCCGTTACATCATTGGTCGCCTCAATGTGATGGAGGTTGAGCGGAACCCCTGGCGGTTCCGGTATCGGGTCCATTCTTCCGAAGCCGCGCGAAGTGTCGGCAAGGACATGACCGGGACTTACGTCGATGACTACCCGGCTGACCAGTTTCGGGAGAAGATTCAGGATTTCTACCAGCAGGCGGCTCAGCGGACGGAACCCAGCATCGGAATCGAGTCCGACATGCCGCTGAACAACATCCTGGTCAGGTGGGAAGCTGTCGCCGTGCCTTTCGGCACTGCCGAAGGTCTGGTGACCCACCTGGCTATCGGATTCTCATCCAGCCGCCCCGAATGAGCCCGGCGCACACCTGACTGTCGGTGATCGGCACCGCGCGGCAGGCGTCCGCTTAACAGATCGTCAATATGGCAGTCGTATGTCTGTCACGCGAACCCATCACAGGAAGTAATCTCGATGCCCGCCCGCCAGTTCGAGCCAGCGAACCCTCCACATGCTTCTGTCGAGCAGCGCCTGGCGATGAACCTGCAGCCGGAGGCTCTGGAATCGGCACAGTTGCGACGCGCCCATGCCGACTGGTGTCGGCTCAGGACCGGCCCCGGCGTACCCGACTATCGCAGTTTCGATATCTGCGACTTCAGCTATGTCGTCGGTTCGCTGAACATGATGTCGGTCGAACGCGATCCCTGGCGCTTCCGCTACCGTGTCCACTCGACACTCGCCGTACGCAACTGCGGCAAGGATCTCACGGGCCAGTACCTGGATGACTATCCGTCGGACATGCATCGAAGGAACATCGAGGCTTTCTGCATTCATGCAGCGCAACGCCATGAGCCGACGATCGACATTGCCGACAACATCCTGCTCTTCCGTCGTCTGATGCACTACGAGACGGTCGGCCTGCCCTTCGGCAACGCGGCGGGCGAGATCACGCATCTGGCCCTTGCCATCAACTCCAGACCGTTGACAGCCATCTGACCGGCATGCCGCGTCACGCCTTTGCGGCGACGGCCTCCACCTCTACCTTCAGATCCGGATGGATCAGGGCATCAACGACGACCAGGGTCGATGCCGGCATCGCATCTCCCATGACGGAATCCCGGCCCGCCCGGAACTTCGGCACGTCTGCCGCGTCCGTCAGGTAGCTGTTCAGGCGGACAATATCGCCTGCCCCCATTCCGGCCTCTGCCAGCACCGCCAGGACATTCTGGAAGGCGCGACGCGTCTGGGCCTCGATTCCGTCCTCGATCCTGCCGTCAGGACTCCAGCCGACCTGCCCGGAGACATAGACCCAGCGCGCGTTCGGTGCGACTTCGATACCATGGCTGTAGCGACTGCCCGGCCTGGCGATGGTGTCGGGGACAATGGACTTGTTGGGCATGGTCAAACCTCCCTGCGTTCTGACCTGTCATTGCTGCAGGCCATGATAGGCGTAGAACTTGTCGATGCGGGGGAAATCGGGCCATTCCTCCACCACCTCTCCGGCGCGGGCGAGCTTGTCGAACGGACCCGCCGCTTCCAGCACCTTCGGATGATACAGCAGACCCAGCGCCGCCATGTCATAGCCTGTCGGCCAGGCGTCACCCCGCAGCACGCTGGCACCCCGCCGCGGCCGCTGCTGCAGGCCCAGCGCCTCCACCAGTCCGGAGAACACCAGCGCCCGGATCGACTGCAGGACCCGCTCGTCGCCGACGCAACCGTCCTTCAGATCGGTGCAATGACTGTCGTGCCCCGCTGCCACCCGCGCGATGTCGATGGTCACCGCGGCACCATTGGTCATGCCGTCGGCGATCTGCCGGGTCGTACGCCGCTCCGGCCCCTTGCCATCGAACTCGAAGTCAAAGGTAATCGCGGCCTCGGCACGGTTCTCCGTCCGGAAATAGTCCAGGCCCGTTATCGCGGCGAAGTATTTCAGGGAACGGTCCACTTCGATCACGATCGGATAGGTCGCGATCTCCCCCCCTTCCGTGACCACCTCTTCCGGCAACCACAGGACAACAGGCCCGGTGAAGGGCACAGCCTCCACCAGGTCACCGGTCGGCCCCGTCAGCACGGTCGCCTCGAAGAAGCTCATCAGCCGTTCGTCATTCGGGAAACGGGTACGCCGGTTCCAGTCGTAGAGCATCATGATGATCGAAAGGATGATCACGATGATCAGCCCCACCATGAAGCGTTTGCGGCGTGGCCAGTATTTCGGATTGATCACCATGTTACTCCCGGATGCGACTGCGGCGACAATCGCAAGACCACCGCTTGACGGCAAGCCATACGAAGCGATAGAAGACGCCACCTGAGCTTGGTCACGCCCCGTTCGTCTAGTGGCCCAGGACGCTGGCCTCTCACGCCGGAAACAGGGGTTCGATTCCCCTACGGGGTACCAATCTGCCGCCCGCGACTTCGCGTCGCCGGATCAGGCCGACATTTTTTCCAGTATGATCAACGACTTCAGCGCCCCGTGCGCAGGACATGCGCGTGCTCTGCATCATACAGCGCCGAGTCACGGAAGCTGCTGGCACCCAGCGCCGGGCCGACCAGGATCAGGGCAGTGCGGGTGATCTTGGCGTCGCGGGCCTTCTGGCGAATGGTGCTCAGGGTGCCGTGGATGAACTGCTCGTCCGGCCAGCCGACGCGATAGGCGATGATCGTGGGGCAGTCCGCGCCGTAGAGCGGGATCAGGCGGTTCTCGATCTCCCGGATGTTGCGCACCGACAGATGGATGGCCAAGGTCGCGCCAGTCCTGCCGATGGTCTCCAGATCCTCCCCCGGCGGCATGGCGGAGGCCTTCATGGTTGTGCGCGTCAGCACCACGGTCTGCGCCACCTCCGGCACTGTCAGTTCCATCTTCAGCGCGGCAGCGGCGGCGGCAAAGGCCGGAACGCCCGGCACCACGTCATAGGGAATGCCCAGTGCATCGAGACGGCGCATCTGCTCGGCAGTCGCACCGTAGAGCGAGGGGTCGCCCGAATGCACCCGGGCGACGTCATGGCCCTTTTCGTGCGCGGCCGCGATCTCGGCGATGATCTGGTCCAGATGCAGCGGTGCGGTATCGACCACATGCGCACCCTCCGGCGCGGCGGCGACAATCGCCTCCGGCACCAGCGACCCGGCATAGAGGCAAACCGGACATTCCTGTATCAGCCGCAGCCCGCGGACCGTGATGAGTTCGGGATCACCGGGACCGGCACCAATGAAATGAACCGTCATGTGCTTTGCCCCTCCAGCGGGCGTTTGGCGGCATAGCCGCGTGGCGTGAATACCCGGGTGCGCCCCTGCGCGGTGCGGGTCCGGGTGCTGCTGGCGCCCACCAGCACCAGTGTCAGCATGTCGACATCATCGACCCGCAGATCGGCCAGCGTGGTGACCCGCACCTGTTCCTCCAAACGGCCGAGATTGCTGGCCAGTACGACCGGCGTGTCGGCTGGGCGATGCTGCAGCAGGATGGCACGGGCGTCCGCAAGCTGGGTGCGCCGACGGCGCGAGACCGGATTGTAGAAGGCGATGACGAAGTCCCCCTCCGCCGCTGCGCGCACCCGGCCCTCAATGGCACTCCAGGGTGTCAGCAGGTCGGAGAGCGAAATGGTGCAGAAATCATGTCCCAGCGGCGCACCGACCCTGGCCGCCGCAGCCTGCAGGGCAGAGATGCCGGGCGCCACCTTCACCGGCACCCGCGATGCCGCGTCGCTTACCTGGCCATCGGCCACCAGTTCCTCCACCAGCGCCGCCATGGCGTAGATACCTGCGTCACCAGAGGAGATCAGGGCAACGTTGCGCCCCTTCCCCGCCTGTTCCAGTGCGTAGGCGCAGCGCTCCGTCTCCTGCCCCAGCGGGAAGGTCGTGCGCTTCGCGGCGGGCGCCAGACCGGCCACCAGATCGAGGTAGAGGTCGTAGCCCACGACCTCGTCCGCCGCCGCGATCAGACGCCCGGCCTCCGGTGTGCGCCAGTCACTCATGCCCGGACCGATACCGATGACATGCAGGTGCCCCAGCGCCCGGCCTGCGGAGGCAGGGTCGATGAAATCATCGGTGCGCGCGATGGCCACAGTGGCGTTGGCGCTCTTGCGCTTCGGCACGATCAGACTGGCCTTTGCGCCCGCCATTGCGAGGGCTGCGGCCTCGGCCACGCCATGGCACCCGACCTCCTGAAACACAACATCCGACGGGTTGGCGAGGCGGGGCGTCTGCTGCTCCAGCGCCGCGGCATCGAACAACCGGACAGACAGCCCCAGGTGCTCCGCCACCTCCAGGATGGCACGCTCATCCGCCTTCAGGTCCAGTGTCGCGATGCAGGCAAGGGCGCCCGGTGCCAGATCCGCCTCCTGGAGGGTTTCCGCCAGCAGGGTCTCGAGTTCGTCGGTAGGACAATTGCGCGCCGCGCCGATACCCAGCACGAACCGCTGCGGGTGATAGACCAGCATGGTCGCCCCGCCCTCCGCCGCGCGCTCCGTTGCCATCAGCACCACATCCTCACCCTCAGGCGGTCGGGACGCAGGGTCGAAGGGCCATTCGCCGACGATGTGTGCGCCGCCGCGTGAGATCAGCCGTGCCATGACGCCCTTCGCATCCTCGGGGTTGGCGAGGGACCAGCCCGACGGCGGCGCATCCAGCGCCAGCCCGAGACGTGTTTCACCCGCCGTCGTGATCGCCGCTTCACCACCTGTTGCAGCGGCAACATCCTGCGCCAGCGCATTGGCACCACGATGCCCGCCAAGCAGCGGCACCACATGGCTCCCGTCGGCAGACACCGCGATCACCGGCGGTTCCTGTCGCTTGTCCGACAGGCAGGCCGCGACGCCCCGGATCAGGATGCCCGCCGCACAGATCCCGATGACCGGAACCCCGGCCCGGAACAGGCTGTCGAGGCGTTCCATGGCACTGGTGAAGGTGCTGTCCACCCCGGCACGACCAGCCGGGCCATGGACCTCTCCCCCCGTCGCCGCGGCGATGCGTCTTGCCAGTGGCAGCGCGGCCGGATCGAGAATGACAATGGCCGGTTTCATGCCGCGTCCCCTGCAGGAATGATGATGGTTGCGAAGTAGGGCAGGACATCCTGGTCTGCTGCGAAGGACCGGATTGACTGTCGGTCGGTGGAGACTTCCTCCACCACCATGGCCCGGTCCAGCAGGCCCAGGTCCGCCAGCACCCGCCCGATACGCCCGGCATGACGCCCGGCCTTGATGATCACCGCTGAATCGAGGGTCGAGAGTCGGTCCCGCAGTTCAGTGTCGGAAAGGGTTCCCGGCACGATGCCGAAGCTCTCGCTGCGCCGTGCCAGTGGCTGGCGAAGCTCGGCGGCGCAGGCGACGAAGGATGGCAGTCCGGGTACCACCTCGACCGGAAACTCCGCCTGCAACCTCGCCATCAGATAGATGAAGGAGCCATAGAGCAGCGGATCGCCTTCACACAGGAAGGCGATGTTCCTGCCGGCCCTGAGAATGGCAGCGATCTGCTCCGCAGCGCTGTCATAGGCAGCCTGCCCGGCCTGTGGGTCCGCGCGCATGGGCATGTCGATGGCCAGCAGTTCGGACGTGGCGCGGATCGCCGCCTGCACGGTCGCCCGTGCACGCGAAGCGCGCCCGTCGGCACCGATGAAGGCGACGACATCGGCGGCGGCAATGATCCGCCAGGCCCGAAAGGTCATCAGTTCCGGATCGCCCGGCCCGACGCCAACACCATAGAGGGTTCCGCTCATGCCCGGATCACCGCCCATTGCATCACGGGCATGGCGGGACGCCAGCCATGCATCTCGCCCACCGGCCCGGCGCGCTCCACCTGCAGGCGCACAAGGTCGCCGCCGCGTTCCTGCCAGAGTGCCGTCAGCACGGCCTGCCCCTCCACCGTCACCGCGTTCGCCACCAGCCGCCCGCCGGGCGAAAGCGCATGCCAGGCGGCATCAAGCACGGCCCGGTCGGATACCCCGCCCCCAACGAACACCGCATCCGGCGCATCCATGTCTGCCAGGCCATCGGGTGCAGTGTCGGCACGCAGCTCCAGACCCGGCACCCCCAGCGTCACCGCATTGCGGGCCGCCATGGCGCGGCGCTCCACATGCGGCTCCAGCCCCGTGGCCCGCATCCATGCTCCGGAACGCAGCCACTCGATGGCGACCGAACCACAGCCCGCGCCGATGTCCCAGAGATGCTGGCCCGGTTGCGGGGCAAGTCGCGCCAGCGTCATCGCCCTGACCTCCCGCTTCGTCATCTTGCCATCATGCTCGAAGGCATCGTCGGGCAGGCCCGCCGCACGCGACAGCGGCACCCAGCCCGGATCCAGCCGACAATCGATGGCCAGCACATTGAGCGCAGGCAGAACGTCTGCATCGGGCAAGGAATGCGCCGCCATTTCATGTCGGGATTCATCCGGGCCACCGAGGTGGCCAAGCACGGTCATCGGGCTGTCGCCATAGCCGTTGGCGCGCAGGACAGCGGCGGCGTCGTCAATCGTCCGTGCATCACTGGTCAGGCACAGCAGGCGCGCGCCGGGCGACAGATGCAGGGCAAGCGCGGCAACCGGGCGGCCATGCAGGCTGATGCAGGCGGTATCCTGAAGCGGCCAGCCCATGCGTGCGGCGGCAAGGCTGTAGGACGACGGCACCGGCAGGAACGTGACCTCCGATGCGGGAAAGTGCTGCATCAGGCGGGCACCGACGCCGAACCAGAGCGGATCGCCGCTGGCCATTACGACGGTACGGCGGCCACGATGTCCAACCAGTTCCGCAACTCCCGCCTGGAAGGGCCGTGGCCAGGCCCGTGTTTCACGGCCCTCAGCCAGCGACCCAAGCAGTTCCAGGTGCCGCGCGCCGCCGAAGACGGCCTCGGCATCGCCGATCAGCGACCGGGCGGCGGCGGAAAGCCCATCGACGCCGTCCTCGCCAATGCCGATGACATGCAGCCAGACACTCATCGCCCGGCCTCCACGGCAAGTGCATTGACGGCGGCGGCGGCAATTGCGCTGCCGCCCTGTCGGCCAAGCAGGGTCATGAAGGGAACACCGCGCGGGTTCGAGACCAGTTCCGCCTTTGATTCGGCCGCACCGACAAACCCGACCGGAAACCCGAGGATCAGCGCGGGCTTCGGCCAGCCTTCGTCCAGCAGTTCCAGCAGATGAAACAGCGCCGTAGGTGCATTGCCGATGACGACGACGGCTCCCGACAGATGAGGCTGCCACAGCTCCACCGCAGCAGCGGAGCGGGTATTGCCGATCTCGCGGGCCCGGTCGGGGACAGGCGGGTCATTGAGAGTCGTGATGACAGGGGACGCGGACGGCAGCAGCCGCTGAATGATCCCCATTTCCACCATCCGCGCATCACAGAGGATCGGCGCACCAGCGCGCAGGGCGGCAAGCCCCGCCACCACCGCATCATCAGAGCAGGCGATA
Organism: Minwuia thermotolerans; assembly: GCA_021604565.1. Lineage (GTDB taxonomy): Bacteria > Pseudomonadota > Alphaproteobacteria > Minwuiales > Minwuiaceae > Minwuia > Minwuia thermotolerans_A. The sequence goes on from BQJF01000084.1 coordinate 12,013, forward strand.
TGGCGCGCGATATCCACCATCCCGCAGGCGTGGATCAGGCGGATCGCGATCGGATGCATGGCGGGGTCGAGGTGACTCAGGTCGCTTTCGGCAGCGACAGTCGCGAAGGACTGCCGGTAGATCGCATCCGGATCACGCTCGTAATCGAGCGGCGTCACCTCATCCCCCGGATTTCATGCTGCGCGGCCCGTGCGGATGATCCGCGTGCGGATAGGGATGGTGATGATGCGCATGGTCGTGCCCATGATCATGGCCGTGGGCATGGTCATGGGTGTGGTCATGGGTGTGGTCATGGCCGACGTCACCGGACCCGATCCCCTCCACATGATGGTGATGGCTTTCCTGCGCCAGTCCGACCTCGGCCTCGAATCCCAGCACCTGCGTGCGGTACTTGCACATGCCGCAGTTCATCAGGTTCTGACCGTCCACGATCTCGTGCACCCGGTCCACGAAGGTGTCGATCACCCGTTCGTGGTCGTTCAGATACCCGGCCTTCACGAAGCAGATGTCCGGATGCTTCGCCGCCACTTCGTCGGTGTAGCTGTAGATCCGCTCCACCAGTATTCCGGTGAACAGGAAATAGGGAAAGACGATGATCCGGCGATAGCCAAGCCGGGCCGCATGCTCCAGCGCGGGCGCGACCAGCGGAAAGGTCACCCCGGAATAGGCCGTCTCGCACCAGCCGAAGCCCATCCCCTCCCACAGCATCCGCGCGACCTTGGAGACATTGCTGTTGGCATCCGGGTCGGAGGAGCCGCGCCCGACGACAACCAGCATGGTCTCGTGCATTGGCATTTCGCCATGCTCGGCGTTGGCTGCGGCCACGGCCTGCGACACCCGTTCGCCTGCGGCCTGCAGCATCTTCAGGTCGACCGCCAGTTCACGGCCATAGTCGATATGGCAGTCGTTCTGCGCGGCATAGGTGTTCAGGACCGACGGTATGTCGTTCTTCGCATGCCCGGCGGCAAACAGCATGCCCGGCACGGCCAGAACACGTTTCACGCCCTGCGCCAGCAGGTTGTCGAGACCGTCGCGAATGATCGGACGGGCGAACTCCAGGTAACCGTAGTCCACCGGCACACCGGGAAAGCGGTCACGCAGCCGCTCCGACACCTGCGCGAACTCGGCCACGGCGCGTTCATCACGACTGCCATGGCCACAGACCATGATGCCGGTTCCCTCGGGCAGGCGCGCAGCCTCATCAGCGGCCATCACGCGGCCTCCTCAGCCGTCTGTTCGCCGCCTTCGGCGTCGGATTGAGCTTCCTGCCCGTCCGGTTCACCACGCTTGCGCAGCTTGGCGGCAATGGCGGCAACCGCTGCGGCACCGACCACAGCGGCAACGCCGACCCAATGGCTGTGACCGGCCAGTTCGCCGACATGACCGACATGGGCCATTGCGCCAACCGGCACGACAAGAACGGAAATGGTTCCAAGGACAAGGCGCATCGGACTGCTCCCCCTTCGTTGCATTGCGACCGGTTGGCAACGACGGGGGACATGCACCCGCGGGGTACGGTCCCTGACACTCCACCGGACAGTTCGGGCCTGGTCCCCGGTTTGGGTCGACCGCCACCGAAATCGTTTCAGCCCCTTCGCGGATTCGACTCCGGGGCGCTATCCATGGCCGGAACCTAAGGCTCCGCGTGCTGCACTGCAATGCGAAAGGCGACATTCGATGTTTCATTCCTGCCCCGGGACCGACGCGGATTCACATTGACCGGACGCGGCCCGCATGGTGAACAGCGCCATGGCCCAGGCTGGTGAAACACGTGCCCATGGTGGCGATCTGGATCGGGCGGTCGCGCGCTTCGGCGGATCCCGCGCGGAATGGATCGACCTCTCGACCGGCATCAATCCCCATGCCTGGCCGCTGCAGCAGGCGTTGCAATCGATGCCCGCGTCGGTCTGGCAGGCCCTGCCCGACCGGCAGGCGCAGGACCGGCTGCTGGACGCGGCGCGCCGGGCCTATGGCCTGCACCCGTCGAACGGCATTGTCGCGGCCCCCGGTACACAGGCGCTGATTCAACTGATGCCGCGCCTGTCGAGCGGCGGGCAGGTTGCGGTGCGGCACCCCAGCTACAATGAACATCGCGGCGTCTTCGCCGATGCTGGCTGGCAAGTGACGACCGGGCCGGTTGCCGACACCGTGGTCCACGTGAACCCCAACAACCCGGACGGTCACCGGACCTCCACCGGTGACCTGATGGACCTGGCGGCACGGGTCGGCACCCTGATCGTCGATGAAGCCTTCATGGACATGACGGAGGACGAGAGCCTCTGCCGCCTTGCCCTGCCCGCGAATGTCGTGGTGCTCCGGTCCTTCGGCAAGTTCTTCGGCCTTGCAGGACTCCGGCTCGGCTTCGCGGTTGGAGCACCTGAAACGATGGAACGGATCAACCGCCTGCTGGGACCATGGGCAGTGGCCGGCCCCACCCTGCATCTGGGGACGGCAGCCCTGAACGATCACCAGTGGATCGCCGGAATGAAACAGACGCTGTCCAGCGACATCTCCCGGCTGCGGGAAACGCTGCGCGCTGCCGGACTGGACAGACTCACCGGCACGGACCTGTTTCAGACTGCCGGAACGCCGGATGCCCCTGCCCTGCATGAAACCCTCGCCAGGGCACACATCTGGACCCGTATCTTCGACGGTTGGCCAGGCCATATCCGCTTTGGTCTGCCAGCGTCGGATGCGGCTTTCGCGCGGCTGGAACAGACCCTGCCAAGGGGAGCAACATGATGGATTCGGAAGGCCTGCTGCTCCTGCTGGCCGGGGCGATGGTGCTCGACGCGCTGTTCGGGGAACCGGACTGGCTCTGGAAACGGGTGCCACACCCGGTCGTGATCGCCGGACGCGCCATCAACTGGCTGGACCGGCGCATGAACCTGATGGACGACAGTCAGGCGGAGCGGCGTCGGGCCGGAATCCTGGCCCTGATCATCCTGGTGCTGGGTGCAGGCCTGCTGGGCACCCTGATCGAGAACCTGCCCTTCGGCGAACTGCTGGCCATGCTCGGGGCTGCGATCCTGCTGGCCCAGCGGAGCCTGACCAACCACGTCATCGCCGTCGCCGATGCGATGGAGGTGTCCCTGCCCGAAGCACGCGCTGCCGTCGCACGTATCGTCGGGCGCGATCCGGAAAGCCTGGACGAGGCAGGCGTGGCGCGCGCGGCCATCGAGTCGGCGGCGGAGAACTTCTCCGACGGTGTCGTCGCGCCAGCTTTCTGGTTCGCTGTCGCCGGTTTGCCGGGGATCATGGTCTACAAGCTGGTCAACACGGCGGATTCGATGATCGGCCACCGCACCCCCCGTCATCAGGCCTTCGGCTGGGCCGCGGCGCGGCTCGATGACCTGATGAACCTGATCCCGGCGCGCCTGACCGCACTGCTGTTTCTGGCCGTTGCCATGATGCCGGAGAAAGCCGGGACCGTCTGGCGCGATGCCCCGCGCCACCGCTCCCCCAACGCAGGCTGGCCGGAGGCCGCGCTGGCCGCCGCGCTGGGTCTCGCGCTCGCCGGTCCGCGCCGCTATGGCAGCACCACCGTCGATGACCCCTGGATGAACGCGGAAGGACGCAGGACCGCCGACATGGGCGACATCCGCCGCGCCGTCGGACATGTCTGGCGCGCCTTCTTCCTCGGTCTCGGGCTGGTGCTTGTCCTCGGCCTGCTGCTCTGAGCAGAATGCCGGTCAATCGGACAAGGGGAGACAGCAATGACCGAAGCGACCGTGCTCTGGGCCATGGATGGCGACGTCGCCACCATCACGCTCAACCGGCCAAAGGCGAAGAACAGCCTGCGACCCGAGGACCTGGCTGAACTGGTGAACTGCCTGGAGGCCGTGGAGGGCGCGGGCGCACGATGCGTGCTCATGCGCGGCGCGGGCGGGGCGTTCAGCGCCGGGCGTGACATTGCCGGCGCCGATCCGGCCAGCGATGACAACGAGGCACTGCTGCGCGACGTGATCCATCCCGTGCTGCAGGCCGTCCGGGCGCTGGACATTCCGACAATCGCGCTGATCGAGGGGCCCTGCCTGGGCGTCGGCTTCGGCCTGGCCTTCGCCTGCGACCTGCAGATGGCCGCTGACAATGCGGTGCTGGGCAGCCCGTTCCGCAACATCGGCTGCATCCTCGACTCCGGTGGCCACTACCACATGCAGCAGCGGATCGGCACGCACCGCACCTTCGAACTGATCTACACGGGCCGACTGATCTCCGGGCAGGAAGCGGCAGACATGGGCCTGATCAACCACGCCTTCGCGCCCGACGCGCTGGAGGATGAAGTCCTGAAGATGGCCCGCCACATCGCCACCGGACCGACAAAGGCCTTCGCCATCTCCAAGCGTATCCTGCGCGACGACCTGGACCTGGATGCGTCCCTGACCGAGGAGGCACGCGGACAGGACGAAGCCTGCAAGGCCGCCGACGGGATCGAGGGCTTCAAGGCGTTCCAGGAAAAGCGCCGACCGGTGTTCAGGGGCGCCTGAACACCGTCACCTACCCGGCGCCCACCAAACGCTCGACCATGTAGTCGATCTGGCCGGTGAAGATGAGCAGATTGAAGAAATAGTGCGCCACGATCAGCGGAACGAGTCTGCCATTCCGCACATACCAGGACATGAAGATGATCCCGATCACGAAGGCCTGAAGGGTGTCGCCCGGACCACTGCTGATATGGATGCTGGCAAAGGCCAATGCGGAGAT
>BQJF01000085.1 GCA_021604565.1 Minwuia thermotolerans
GTCTTCAGCAGCACGGCAGGTGCCGCCGTCAATATCGATCTAGGCGCCGGAACAATAACCTTCGGTGCCGAGAGCCAGACGGTCACGGGCGTGGAGAATGCCTTCGGTGCAGCCTTCAACGACACCCTGACAGGTGACGGGGCCAAGAACCTCTTGCAGGGTGATGACGGTGACGACCAGATCAGCGCCGGTGGCGACGAAGACACCCTGTCCGGCGGCAGTGGTGCAGACACGCTGGACGGCGGGGATGGGGCCGACTCGCTCAGTGGCGGCCAGGACGATGACCGGCTGATCGCCAGCAATGACAACGACACACTGAACGGTGGCGTCGGTACGGATGTGGCCAGCTTCGCGGCGCTTGTGCTGGCGCTGAATCTCGACCTGTTTGTCGGGTCGGCAGACTCTGGCCAACTGTCGTTCACGATCAGCGAGATCGAGGATGTCGAGGGCACGACCTTCAATGACACCATCGCCGGTGACAGCGGCGCCAACCTGATCATCGGTGATCTGGGCGATGACCTGCTGTCGGGCAACAATGGCTCGGATACGCTGCAGGGCGGCGACGGCAACGATACCCTGCTGGGCGATGACGAGGCCGACAGCCTGATCGGCGGCGGCGGCATCGATACAGCCGACTTCACCAACGACACCGATCTGGACGGCATTGCCATCAACCTGGGATTGGGCACTGCGATCACCAATACCGGCACGGACACGCTGGCCGGGATCGAGAACGTTCTGGCCAACAGTGGCAATGACACGATCATCGGCGACGCCGGGGCCAACCATCTGGAAGGTGCGGGCGGCAACGACAGCATCAGTGGCGCGGCAGGTGACGACACCATCCTGGGCGGTCAGGGCAGCGACGTGCTGGACGGTGGCGCGGATGCCGACAGTATCGACGGCGGCGACAACGACGACACACTGGACGGCGGTACCGGCGACGACACCTTGAGTGGCGGCGGCGGCGGCGACAGCCTGAACGGCAACACCGGTACCGACACCGCCGACTACAGCCTCACCGGAGTTGGCATCAGCGCCGATCTCGTGTCCGGTTTCGTGGGCGAAGACAATGAGCAGACGGATACGCTGACCGGCATCGAGAACATCCTCGGCTCCGCATTCGATGACAACATCGACGGTGACGCGCAGAACAATGCGTTCTTCGGTGGCAATGGTGCCGACGTGCTGTTCGGTGCCGAAGGCGACGACACGCTGGACGGTGGCGCGGGCGATGATCTGCTGTTTGGTGACGAAGGCTCGGATTCACTGGTTGGTGGTGACGGCTCCGATACCGCGGACTACAGCAGTGAGGACGTCAATGCCGGATTGACCGGCGGTCTGAGCAGCGGCCTGATAACCGATGGTGTCTCGACGGACACGCTCTCCGGCATCGAGAATATTGTCGGCAGCGCTCTGAGCGACAGTCTCGACGGTGATGCCGCAGCCAATATCATCGATGGCAACAGCGGCGACGACACCATCAAGGGCGGAGCAGGCGGTGACTCCCTTGTCGGCGGCGAAACCGGCGAAACCAATGGCGACGTGGTCAGCTACGCGGATGACCCGGCAGGCGTGGCGGTCGATCTGACCAACACGACAGCTACTGACGGCTTCGCGAATACGGACTCGGTCGAGTTCTTCGAGAACATCATCGGCAGCGGCTTCAATGACACCCTGACAGGCGACGCCCAGGCCAACCTGATCGAAGGCGGTGTCGGCAACGACACCCTCAGCGGGGCCGCCGGTGACGACACGCTGGATGGCGGCGCAGGCAGCGACAGCATGGTCGGTGGCGATGGTGAGGACACCTTCATCATCTCAGACGACAACGACACGGTGGATGGCAATGGCGGTTTCGATGCCGTGAGCTTTGCCAACGTCTCTGCCGGAGTAACGCTTGACCTGAATACCGCGACCGCCACGTCGGGTGCGAACACCATGCTGATCCAGAGCGTCGCGGACGTGATCGGCAGCGCCTTCGACGACATCATCGCCGCGGACAACCAGGACAACCAGATCGAAGGCGGCCTGGGTGCGGACCAGCTCAACGGCCGCGAAGGTGCCGATACGCTGGAGGGCGGTGTCGGCGATGACACGCTGGAAGGCGGCGACGGCAACGACCGGCTCACGGGCGGTGTCGGCGCCGACAGCATCACGACGGGTGCCGGGGACGACGTATTGGCGGTGGACAGCCCGTCGGACCTGACAGATATCGCCACGAACATCACCGTCACCGCCTCCGGTCTCGCAGTGGATGTCGTTACGGACTTTACCACGAATTCCGATGCGTTCTTCATTGACGGAACTGGGTTCGGACTGGTGAACCCGTCACTAGTCGAGATTGCCGGTGACTATGATGGCACCAATTCCGGTCAGGCTTCGGGCGACCACTTCATCTTCGACGGCACGCACCTGATCTACGACGAGGACGTGACCAGTGCAGGCTATTCGGTTGTCGCGCGGGTCGAGGGCGACAGTGTTGCCCAGGGCGATCTGTTGATTGGTCTCGGTGGCCCCTCGTAATGCCTGCCAGCGACGCCAGCGCTTCCGTCCCCCGTCTGGTCCTCGACCATCTCGCGATCACCGCGCGCACCCTCGATGAGGGCGTGGCCTGGGTGCGCGACATGCTGGGTATCGAGATGCCGCCCGGCGGGTCTCACCCGCGCATGGGGACACACAACCGGCTGCTGGCGCTTGGCCCCGCCGACTTCCTCGAGGTGATTGCGGTTGACCCGGATGCACCGGCACCGGGGGTCGGGCGCTGGTACGGTCTGGACAGCTTCAACGCCAGCCCGCGTATCGGCACATGGATTCTCGGCACGCCGGACATTGCCGCCAGCCTCCCCCACGCCCACCCGGACAGCGGTCCGGCAGTCGAGGCCATTCGCGGTGATCTTGAATGGCTGATCTCGGTCCCGGAGGACGGGTCGATGCCGATGCAGGGTGCCTATCCGACACTGATACAGTGGCCCGCCGGCCCCCTGCCCGTCACACGGATGCAGGATCGCGGCTGTTCCCTGCACAGCCTGACCATTCGCCACCCCGACGCCGATACCATCGCCGCCCGCCTGAACGGGCAGTTGCATGACCCGCGCGTGATCTTCGAAACCGGTCCGGTCGGGCTGGCAGCGACATTCAGTACGCCGTCCGGCCAGCGAACACTCGGGTAGGAAACGGCTCTCCCCCGATAAGAAGAAAGGGCCGCCCGGATCGAACCGGACAGCCCTTGAAATCAATCAGAATGTTCGGCCGCTATCAGGCGGCGATCATGCCTGACAGGCGGGCACGGATCAGTTGGTCCGCCTCCGCCATGATGCGGTCGACCAGTTCCTTGCAGCTCGGCACATCGTGGATCAGGCCAGCGACCATGCCGCAGCTCCAGGCGCCGATGTCCATGTCGCCTTCCATCATCACCTTCGGATAGACGCCCGCGACCAGCTCGCGAATGTCATCGATGGCGATCTCGGCACCCTTCTCGCGTTCGATCTCCAGGATGCGTTCCACGGCAGGGTTGGTCAGCACCCGCTCCGTATTGCGCAGGCCCCGCATCACCAGGCGCGTGTCCAGTTCGGACGCCGCGACGATGGCCTGCTTCACGTTCTCATGCACCGGCGCTTCCTTCGTGGCGATGAAGCGCGTACCCATGTTCATGCCGTCAGCCCCCATGGCCAGCGCCGCCACCAGGCTGCGCGCGTCGGCCATGCCGCCCGACGCCACGAACGGAATCTTCAGTTCCTCCGCCGCGCGGGGCAGCAGGATCATGTTGGGGATGTCGTCTTCCCCCGGATGGCCACCGCATTCAAAGCCATCGACGCTGACGGCATCACAGCCGATCTTCTCCGCCTTGAGGCTGTGACGGACGGAGGTGCACTTGTGGATCACCTTGATCCCGGCTTCCTTCATCGCGGGCATGTAGGCCTCGGGGGAGCGACCCGCCGTCTCCACGATCTTCACCCCGCCCTCGATGATGGCGCGGATGTATTCCGGGTACGGCGGTGCCTCGAACGTCGGCAGGAACGTCAGGTTCACGCATATCGGCTTGTCCGTCATCTCGCGGCACTTGGCGATCTCGTTCGCCAGCTTCTCCGGCGTGCCCTGCGTCAGGCCGGTGATGGTGCCAAGCCCACCGGCATTGGAAACGGCAGCCGCCAGCTCGGCAAAGCCGACATAGTGCATGCCACCCTGGATGATCGGATGCTCGATCCCGAACATTTCGGTGATACGTGTCTTCATGGTCCTGCAGCCTCCCCGGCCAATTTCTGAAACTGTCCACGGGTGATGGCGATCGAATGCCCCCTCACCCCTCTGTTCGGCACCATACCCCCAGCGCGGCAACCCGCAAGCACGCGGTTGCACCATGCCCGAACGATCACACAACCCGGTGAGCACCGGCCTGGGAGGCTGCTCCTGAAGCAAGGCAGTGATACCATGTCATTCGCGGTGCCGCCCCTGCGAGCGCACCGACCGACGTCCCGTCAATGCTGCCCCGGAGACCGGACCATGCCCGATCAGTTGAAGAGCATCGACGCCCTGCGCCACCCGGCCGGAACCCGGCCCCGCCCGGCGACACCGGCGGATACGGAGGCTGGCACGCTCGACTGGAAGGAAGTTTCCAGACTCGCATGGCGACCCGCCTGGTCGATCCGAAGCCGACGGGGCAGTGTCGGCCCGTTCATGGAGATGCTGCGGGAATGGTTCGGACGCGGGCAGTAAGCCGGTGCGTCAGCGCGTTGAGCCGCGATCGTCGATGTTCCCGACCGGTCCGGTCTCGTCCAGGTTCAGTCAGATGGCGCGCAGGTCTTGCAGAACGGCGTATGGGGAAGCAGCGCGAGCCGCGCGTCACTGATCGTGTCTCCACAGGTGACGCAGACCCCGAATGTCCCGTCCGCGAACCGCTTCAGCGCCGCGTCAATGGCGGTGAGTTCCCTCTGTCCGGACAGGCCCAGGGTTTCCATCGGCTCATCATCCTCCCGCTCGACCGACCTGTCTTCCACATCCGGATCGGCAGGGGCATTCAATTGGTCCTCGAACCTCTGAAGGCGATCTCGCAGCTCTTCGCGTCGCTGCACCAGACGCCAACGCACATCCTCGAAATCCTGCATCATGGTTCCTTTCCCGGACCGGTGTCATTGCGGGGCGAAACACCTCCGCCGCTCATGCCAGCATCACCGCGATCTGATCCTTCAGGCTCAGCCGTTCCTTGCGCATCTTCTCCTCGGTGAACTGGTCCGTCGGCTCGACATTGGTCTCGGCCCGGTGAATGTCGCGATTGACCGCGTGATAGCGCTCGGCCAGCTTCCTGAAGTGTGCGTCGGATCCGTTCAGTTCGTGCATCTTCTGCACCTTGTCGGGAAATTCCTCGGCCAGTTCGTGCGGTGTGTGGGACATGGGACCTCCTCCAGTGGACCAGACAGGCAACGACGTGTGCCTGATCTGAACCCTATGCAGGTGGGCCGGGGTCGCCTTGATCTCGGTCAAGTGTGCCGGATCAAAGCTCCACTTCTGCCATCTTCTCGGCCAGCGTGGTGCGGATCAGTTGCTTCAGCCAGACCAGCCCTGCATCGGCGTCATTGCGCCGATGCCATGTCATCTGAAAATTGTGGGCATTGACCGGGACGGACAGTGGCAGGATCTGCAACTGGTCCCGCCATGGCGATGTCGCCACGTGCAGACGGTTGGCATAGCCGACCAGATCGCTGCCTGCGACGATCTCGAGGATCGATGTGGGCCGGTTAACCAGCACCACATCCCGCCGTTCGGGCCTGTTCACCATCCGGAAGAACTTCGAGTTGGCCAGTGCGCCGGGTGCCATGTCCATCGACACCTGGCCGGTGTCGACCAGTTGCTCCGGGGTCACCGAGCCATTGATCGTCGGATGGCCGCGCCGCGCGATCACGCAGAGATCCATCGGCATCAGTTCCTGCCAGCGCAGCTCGGGGTGATTCGTGGGCGGCACCCCGAGGGCGAGGTCAGCGTTGCCGCTCTCCAGTGCCTCGACGATCGGCACCTTCGGCGCCAGCAGCAGCCGCAGGGTGATGCCCGGACAATACTGTATCTTGCGGACCAGGGCCGGGATCAGGATCGCCTCCAGCATGTCCAGCATGTGCAGCCGGAACTCCCGCACGTCGGTCTCCGGATCGAACGAGGCTTCGGGACGCACGATGGCGTCCATCTCGTGCAGGGCGCGACGTACCCGCCCGATCAGCTCCTCCGCCCGCGCGCTGGGCAGAACACCCCGCGGCTGACGCAGGAACAGCGGATCGTCCAGCACCTCCCGCAGCCGCGCGAGCAGGTTGGACATGGTCGGCTGGGAATAGCCAAGTGACTGCCCGGCACGGGAAATATTGCGCGTCGAGTAGATCGCCTCGAACGCCATCAGATGCTTGATTTCCAGTTGCCGAAGCGCCGCGTTGACGCCCCTGCCGATGTCTCCGGGCTCATTCATAACAGATCCTGATATCTAGTTATTGGAATTTCCGACCTACTGGTTGCCAGTATTTTTATGTATCTATCATTGGTATTCGGCGGACGAAAGCGCGAATTCCTCCGGCGTAAACTCCGGCATCACGGGCCAGTCGCCCGCGCCTGCCGACGGGAAGGGAGTATGAGTATGCAGCATGTATCTGCGACCCGTCCGTTGACCAAGTACAGGCCACCCGCAACGGGATTCAGGTGGGCCGGACCGGGACTGGAACGCGCGATGAACCGCGCGACGATACGCTCTCCGATCCTGCGGTGGATTCTCTCGTTCCTGTTTCTGCCGCTGGTCTGGCATCTGGGCCTGCGGATCAATTATTCGCTGGATGACTTCTTCGTCGAGGTGCCGCATCGACGGATCAACCGCAATTCCTACGGCACGGTCGGCGGCGCGGCCCTGCTGGCCAATCTGGAGCTCGCGGCCGGGTGCTACCTGTTCATGCGCACCGATGGCGGTCACCGGATCGTCTGCCGCAACGCCAGCTATCGCTTCATGCTGCCATCGACCAATGGCCTGCGGCTGGAGGTCGAGCCGCTGGACAGCGATCTGGAGGCCGCAATCAGATCCGGCCAGCCGTTCAACACCAACCTGAAGGTGAACGTATTCTCACGCGGCGAGGCACGGGGTGAGCGCGGGCGGCGCATCGGTCGCGGAGAGCTGAAGTTCCACCTCTGGCCCGTCACCACGGACGTGTGATGCGCACCCTGCCCGTCGCCTTCTTCCTCGCCTGCTCCTGGTTCTGGTGCATCGGCGGCTTCTTCCCCGTCCTGCTGCAACAGGAATTCGGCCAGGTCGCGTTCCTGTGCTTCATGGTCTTCAACATCGTCGGCGCGACCCTGTTCGGCTTCGTCTGGAGCAATGACGCACGCCAGCGCTTCCACGAGCGTCACCGGTTGCCTGCGCAGTTCTTCTCCGTGCTGGTGATTGGCTACCACTGCATCTTCATGGCCTGGCTCTCGGCCTTGCTGCACGATCCGACGCCGCTGATCGCCTTCGTCGGGGTCAGCGTGACCTGCACCGCGCTGAAGCAGCATCTGAACCGACTGGCCATCGTCCTGTTCGCGGTCACCGCCTCCCTGTTCCTGTTCGCCTGGACAGGCATCGACGCGGGTGCCGCCGCAATGCCGCAGTCTGGGCCGCAGCCCTTCACCCACCAGATCCTGCCGCTCGCCCTCGGTTTTCTGCTGGCACCCTACTTCGACCTCACGTTTCATCGGGCCTATGCGGCCAGCGCCAATCCCCGACTGGCGTTCCTGCTGGGGTTTGGTGTGCTGTTCCTGGCGCTGCTGGGGGGCATGTATCTGGCGACACCGGTCTTCGCGCTACTGCTGACGGCAGGCAGCCTCACGGGCTCCGGCCTCCAGGCCGTCGTGGCCATCCTGGTGCTGCAGACCGGTTTCACGACCGCCGCGCACCTGCGGGAAGTTCAGGCCACGCAGTGGAGCCGGTCACGATTTGCCCTGCCCGCCGTCGGGGTCGTTGTGACGCTCTCCGCGCTGCACCTGGCCGTCGGCCAACTGATGCCTGCGATGACCGTCCCTGCCGGGGAACTGGTCTACAGGGGTTTCGTGTTCCTGATCGGTGTGCTGTTTCCGGTGATCCTGCTGTTCGGCGGCCTGACGCGCCAGGCACTGCCGGTCATGGCGTTTCTGACGCCCTGCTACACCCTCGGCTTCCTGATCGGCGGGCAGTTTGCGCCCTTCCTGTCGGTCGCCATGGTCGGGCTTGCGGTGGCGTTCTGGCTGCGCCTTCGGTCCGAGAGTACCGACCGGCGGTGGACAGCCACGGCGACCCGCCCCGGCAGGGAGAGCCGGACATGAGCCGCGTCACCATTCACGAGACCGATCCGCGCCGCCGCTTCTGGCCCATCGGTTTCCTGGCACCGGCGGTGGCACCATTGCTGTTGCTGGCGCAGCATCTGGGGGCGGATGAATGGCTGTTGGCGGCCTTGCCATTGGGGCTGCTGTTCGGCGTGGCGCCTGTCGCCGACCATCTGATTGGCCGCGACTATCGCAACCTGTCACGGGATGCGGCGCGGAAGCTGGCGGGCGATCCCTACTACCGCCGTCTGATGCATGCCATCGTGCCGTCCTATGCCGTGGGCCTTTTCGCCGCCTGCGCCCTGTTCGCGCGGGCCGACTTCTCGCTGCTGCAGGGGCTGCTGTTCACGGTGGGCATTGCCTATGTGCATTCGCTGCTGGTGCTGGTGGCACACGAACTCGGCCATGCCCGCGCGGCCCGGGACCGTCTGCTGGCCCGCTTCGCGCTGGCGCTGATCGGCTACGGCCACTTCGGGGTGGAGCACAACATCAACCACCACCTGACCGTCGCGACCCGCGACGACCCGGCCAGTTCCCGTTACGGAGAGAGCATCTACCGCTTCGCCCTGCGGGAGATCCCCGGCACCTTCCGCGGCGCCATCGCGGCGGAGCGGCGACGGCTGCAGCGACGCGGCCAGCGCTGGTGGAGCATGCAGAACGAACTGCTGGGCAACTGGGCCATGTCGCTGGCGCTCGTGGGTGTGCTGCTGGCCCTTTTCGGTCCCGTCATCCTGCCCTTCTTCGTGCTGCACGGACTGGTCGCCTGGTTCTCCATCACCATGGCCAACTATACCGCCCACTACGGCCTGCACCGCCGCATGGTAAACGGCCGTCGCGAACCCTGCGGCCCCGAGCATTCATGGAGTTCGGGCTTCCTGTTCTCCAACCTGCTGTTCTTCAACCTGCAGCGCCACGCCGACCACCACGCCAACGCCCAGCGCCCGTTCCAGAGCCTGTCCTACATCGAGGACACCCCCGAACTGCCCGCCGGCATCCCCGGCCTGTTCTGCATGATGCTGGTCCCGCCGCTATGGTTCCGCGTCATGAACCCGCGCCTGCTGGCGGCAGTCGATCACGACCCGGCACGGATCAACTTCCGCGACCCGGCGCAGGCCGAGACCGTGAGCGCTCCGGTCACCGAGACCGCCTGACTGGGCAAGGGAGTCCACCGCTTCCGAATCGTCGGCACCTTGTTGTCACCGGGCCGAATGCGCATATGAGCAGCATGGAACGGATAGCCCGGCGTATCGACCCGGCCCCTCCGCGCCCCCCGCCGCTACAGCCCCCAGCCATCCGGCTGGCCCGGCCTCCGGCACACAGAAGAAGTCATTGAAATGTCCAAGGGCAACAAGACGCGTGGCAACAAGGAAACCAAGAAGCCGAAGCAGGAAAAGCCGAAGGTCTTCGCCACCGCCAACTCCAACGCCGCCAAACCCCTGATCTCCCCCGGCAAGCAGGGGAAATAGCTGAAATGCCGGACCAGCGCGGTGACGAGCCGCGCTGGTTCTGAGTCCGCCAGCCGTTGCGCGATCCAATCCGCCAGGTTCATGCATCGCTTCCGCATCCAATCCCTGGTGAAATGGTCCGTCAGGTCGATGGTGTTGTTGGCGATCCGGAACGGACCGATTGCGGGTTCCGCCCACGCCGACGCACATTCACCGCAGGAACATCAACCGTGGTTCGCATTCGCAACCACCGCGCGGGAGTATCAACACTAGATCGACCATCGCTGGTCGCGTAGGCTACAAATGGTCAAAGCTTCTCAGCATCGGAAAGGCAGATAACCTCCAAATCCAACTCCACTCTGCAACCATCTATCAATCGATCGAAATGAACAAAAAAACTGCAAGAGACCTAATCGAACTGGAGCTAAAAAAGGAAAGCCCCGACTGGAGGCTGGTTGAAAGCTTGAGCCGAAATGAGGTTTCTCAAGACCCATCAAATATCCGATTTTCAGTAGATGCGGGTCACATCCAAAGGCTGGGTGTGGAACTCGTTGGAAAAAAGGACACTGCTTTGTCGGAGTTAATCAAGAACGCTTACGACGCGGACGCATCGGAGGTTAACCTGAACTTCGAGAACAGCAGGTCGGTGGGTGGCACACTCAAGATTTCAGACAACGGTTCAGGGATGTCTATGGATGTCATCCGCAATAGCTGGATGCGGATTTCTACTGACACAAAAGCCAAACAGCCTCTCTCGCCGCGCTACAACCGTCGACGCGCTGGACGGAAGGGAATAGGCCGTTTCGCCGTACAAAGACTCGCGAAGAAATTGGAGCTGCGCACCAGTCCAATTGGTGAGCACTTTGGTTATTCGGTAATCTTTGATTGGGATGAGGAATTTACATCAGGGAAAGACCTAAGCGATATTTTTAACCGCGTTTACAAGTTCGGAAAATCCCCAGAGCAATCGGGCACTGAACTCAAGATGCTCTCTTTGCGCGATGCTTGGACCACGGCCGCAATTTCTAGAGTTTGGCGTGCAGTTCTTTTGCTACAACCTCCTTTCAGGGTGGCACGTGTATCAGGCAAGGAAGTCGGAAAGAAAGCCGACCCCGGTTTTACGGTCAAAGTAAACGGAGAAACAAACGACCTTAGTGCTGATTCTTTCTCTATCGAAAAGGATTTCTTGAGTCAGGCACTGGCCTCTATCGAGGCAAGTATTGATGACAATGGAAAGGCGCGCGTTCGCGTCTTTTCCAAAAAGCTGGACCTTGATGATAGCGAAGATTTCGATGAACTCTACGAGCTAGTTGGACCAGTATCGCTGATTTCAAAGTATTTTATCTATAGTCCTGAAACCCTATCAGGAATGAAATTTCAGAATGCAACCGACATGGGGCGCAAATACGGCGGGATTCGCGTTTATAGAAATGGATTCCGAGTTCTTCCGTATGGCGAGCCGACCAATGACTGGTTAGGACTGGATTCATCGGCCTCAAGAAGAGAGTTCTTAGCGCCAGGGAACAACCGAAACTTCTTCGGACAAGTAATGCTTTCAAGTGACGACAATCGCTTGTTAGAAGAAACGGCCAGTAGAGAAGGGTTGGTGGAGAATGAGGCCTTCGACGAACTACAGAATTTTGCAAAAAAGGCCTTAATTTGGTCGATAACGAGAACAGCTGCTACGCGGAACCGAAAGCAAACAGCATCGCAACCAAAGTTTGTTTCACAAGTCCGTCCGCCGTCCCAGTCCATTAGAACGGCCATTGAGATCTTAGAAGATGAGGAGCCAGATCGAACAGAAAGGCCGGGCGTTGGCGCTGATGATGCCGCTTCGCCAAAGCCACCCTTACCACCCAAGCACAAACTTCTTGGTGCGCTGAAGGCGGCGGAAGAGGATGCGAAGGCTACGGAAGAAGAGTTTAAGCGTCAAAGACAGGCTTCCTTGCATTATGAAGCCATGCTTCGCCTGTTGGCGTCTCTAGGCCTTTCGATTAGTGTTTTCGGTCACGAGGTCAAGGGAGCGCAAGAGGCCATCCGAGCAAGACTGCAGCTTTTAGAGGACGAAGTTGATGCTCTGCCAGAAGGCGAGCAGAAAACAGATCTTCGCCATCAACACGAAAAGCTAGAGGAATCGACCCGACGACTGTTTGACATCGGAGGTTATATTGCAGGGCTCATGTCGAAGACCGAAAGTCGTGAACTTCGAGAGTTATCTGTCTCTGGCGCACTGAGTCGTTTTAGTGAGCAATTTGAAAACTATATGTCGAAGCAACGCATTGGTTTCGAACCAATTCAAGTCACCCCTTCGAACCTTAGAACAGTCGAAATGCATGCAAGCGAGCTCGATTCCGTTCTCTTGAACTTCTTAACGAATTCGATTAAGTCGATGAAAAAGGCGAAGGTCCAAGAACGCCGCATACGCATGGATGCCAAGCGCGATGGAAAGTACGTCGTCATAGGTTTCGAAGACAACGGTGTTGGTATTCCCAAAAGTCAACAAGATCGAATTTTTGATGCTTTCTATACCACAACTTTAACGGCAGAAGATGACGGGGTGGCAGGCCCCGGCACGGGTTTGGGATTGAAAATTGTATCCGATATCGCAGAAAGTTATGGCGGTGACGTCTCTGTTGGTGAGCCTAGTGATGGATTTTCTTGTCGAATCGAATTTCGAATTTTGTCAAACGAGGTTCAGGAATGATTTTTAGGGGGTTTTTTATTGAAGATAATGACACGGAGGCGGTCTTCGCTGAGCAGATGTCCACTAAGGGCAAACTTGAACTGAAACACGAACGCCCTCGCCCAGTGTCTAGGCATAGTAAAGAAATATTTAGCCGACACCCGGATATTCTGATTCTTGATTTCAGGCTCGATATAGACTTAGGCGAAATGGAGCCCAATGAGGCCTACAAGGGCAGCGCCATGGCACAACAAATTCGCGACCTTGCTATCAACGAACCAGAGCACGATTTCCCAATATTCTTGGTGTCGAGCGAAGAGAAAATACGGGAGCAGTTCGTTCCAGATCGAACATCTCACGATCTATTTGATAATGTGTGTTCTAAAGAACACGTGACAACTGAGCGAGATCGCGTACGGCAAGAACTGATAAGCTTATGTTCTGGCTATAAGATCCTTCGATCTAAAGCTTCGGAGTTCAATTTGCCGGAACTTGCAGGTCTGCCATCCGATGATGGCTATGTACTCGATTATCAAGACCTAAGGCAATCAATGCAGAGAGCGGCGGCACCTCACTTGGTCGCCACCATTTTCTTAAATCAGCTTCTTTTGCGCCCGGGTCCCTTGATAGATATATATGATGCGTGTGCCCGCCTTGGGATCAGCAAAGGTGAAGCCGGAACCGTGTCAGAATGGCTTCGCGAGCGTGATCTGAGCTATAATGGCCTCTTTTCTGACGGATGGCCCCGTTTTTGGGCACATCTTCTGGACGATTTTTCGCGGAGAATCTTCGGGGGCAGAGCCACGGGGATCCCGTCGGAGGAACGGGCCATAAAAGCTTCCGAGGCTTTTGGAAAAAATCTCGCACCAGCGAAGTCGCCTTGGACAGGGAAGACAGACGAACTGATCGGATTCGCGTGTTCGTGCTGTTTTGATGGCACTGAGATGCGACACTCTGTGGGGATGTTTGAAATGGAATTGCCTAGTTATTCGATTCGCCGGAGAATCTGCTGGCGATGTATTCACGATGATAGGTATTTAGAGAGCACTCCGCCATTTGTCATCGATGAAAGTGATAAAAACGTGGTTGAAGAAATAAAGAAGCTGCAGAAGCCGGAATGAAACAGTGACAAATATTAGGGCCCGCGAGGCAGGTGAGGCGCTACAAGCGATTGCAACTAAGCTTAATTCGGCGAAGGTTCTCGAACCTGACGGCTTTAACACGCTCATGCGTGTTTCGCGTGATTTGAAAGCAGGAAAGCGAAAGCAGACCTGGCCTATCGAAGTCGACGACGGTGCTCCAGTTCGCTTTAGGGTCACATCGACTTCTGACGGCAAGCAAGTCAGGCCGGTCATCCATTTCGCGGAAATTGGAGTGAACCAGAGCATACAAAACCGACCGCCTTTTGATCGCTTTGATCTAGCGATTATCATCGAGGGCGAGGACCGAAAGCCACTGTCTCGTTGGCACATCGATCTTGCTAACGCTTCTGGTGGCGTTATCCAGCCAGGTCCGTTGTTTCATCTTCAATTCGGAGGCAGGATTCGAACGCATGGTCGTGATGAGGATCATCCTGTAAAAGAACCCAGATGGTGCCACCCGCCAATGGAGCTCGCGTTAGCCAGCGAGATGATAGTAGCGAATTTTTTTGAAACTGAGTGGGCGACGTTGCGGGAAGACCGAGGGTGGTGTTCGAATATTAATTTGTTCCAGAAGCTTTGCTATGAAAACTATCTGGAACGACTTAAACGGTGTTTGGATGGACCATCTAGCACTACGATTCTGCGTGATGTCTGGGCGTCGAACTGGAATTAGTCTGCAGATCTTTGAGCCGGAATCATCTTCGCCTATGCGTTCGAGCTTGCGTCAAGCCAGAACGCAGTATGCTTGCATAGGTCGCTACGTCATCAAAACCCATAGCGCCCAGTATCAAATAATCTGCTATTTGATTTGCTTCGGAAAAGTTACCATTTCGCAGGTATTTGTCAGCCTTTTGGTAAGCGGACAACACCTTCCTATGGTGGACAGGAGGCAGAAGAATAGCAATCTTCTCCGCCTCTCTGGGCTCATGTTTCAAGGCACCCGATCCATAGGACCGACCGACAATCTCTGCAGACAGTTGTGAAAAAGTCGAAATCGTCGCCAAAGCAATCAGGGATTTCTCCGTCTTAGATTTGACGGTTTTAAAATACCCACGATGCACGGAGTTTGTGCAATTCACTCCGGTATTATTTAGAATGAGGCGAGGGCCGTTGTGCTGCATCACTGGAAAGAAAGCGTCAGGCACTGAACCATCGTCCGCTTTGCTCCAAACCGTCCTTTTCTTGAAAGTCGAGCATGTTGATTTCTTATCTTCTGGATAAGTTGCCAAGTAGTTCTTAATATCATTTGCGGCAGAGTCGATTTCACCACTGCTTACTAAGTATCCTTGACCGCCAGTTCGGATCATTTTGTCGAAATCATCTGAATCGAATTCTAGCCCGCTTGCGTAGGTGAACCTTGGCAAAACTGGCACTAGATTGGCGACATATAGTCCCGCATCTTTTCTCTCATCGTCATTGCAAAGAAAAAACTTGTTGTCCCCTGTTACTAAGCCAATTTGAACTCTCAGATGGTCGCCAATCTTGTGGCAATGTTGGCTAGACTCTAGCTGCAAAATCAAGTCGCGCGGAGCTTTGGATAGACTGTCAAAAACCGACGTTCCGCAAGCCGAAGATGTTTCTAGCTCTCCGGTCGCCCACATGCTGATCTGAGCATCTAGCTCACGTACCCCTGAACACCTTGAAAGAGGGATGTCGACCTTTGGATCACTCAAGGGATTTGCGAGTTTTCCATCTGCGAGCAAAACAACGGTCTTTTCCTCGGTGCCTTCCACTAAGAATTGGCGCTCTTGAATTTCAAAAGCCAGCACGTTCGAGAACAAGCCTGCGATGTATGTCCGTAGATTGTGCGAGTAGTTGGCATACAAGAAGCTACTGGGGAGCACCCAAGCCATACGCCCACCATTTCTGACAAATCGGATTGATAGCAAAACGAAGTAGGCCCACAGGCTCGCCCTCCTATCAAGCTTAAGTCCAGAAGCGGCCAAGATCCTCAATGCAGCTTCTCGCCGAGTTGGATCGATCTTGCGGTACGGCAAATAAGGTGGATTGCCGATCACAGCATCAAACTTCCCCATCCAACTGCTTGGAAAATCTTGATGCAAAAAGTCTCCCCTGTGGAACCTGGTCAGATCTACTGGACCCTCGAACAGATTCGCCAAATGGCCGAAAGCATCCGAATCTATGTCACACCCAAAAACCTGTTCGTTTGGTGCAACTGCGCCAAATGACATCAAGCGATCACGCGCGGAGCGCAAGAAACCGCAACCACCGAAACTCGGTTCAAAGACTGCGCTATCGGCAGAGGCGATGGCCCACTCACAGATCAAATCGGTTAGGCCGTTGTGCGTGTAGAATGCCCCTAGGGCCTTTTTCCGTGAGTTGCTTTTGGTCTGCAAGGTGTGTCCCAGGATATATATTGCGTGTTATGCCGACACTACACACAAATTCCGGCATACTGAACGCATAAAGTGACTGCCGAAGCTGTCCCTGCACCCCGGACAACGACCAAAACTCTTATCGGCTAACAGACGTTTGCTTCTCGAGTGGCCCCGGGCCGCTCTTGGGGCCGTTGTGACAGCTTCAGGTATTGCGAAATGAAAAAATGCTACCCGAGTGATGCCCTGACCAAGTTTGACGAATCCCACAGGCACTCACTCAAGCTAAATATATGATTTTGTTCTATTTTAATGGTCCCCGAGAGTGGAATTGAACCACCGACACGAGGATTTTCAAGCCACGCATCCAGTCTTGGTAGTGAGAGAGTTTCCGGAGATGTGTCGGCAAGATTTGATACCCCCTGCGATACCCACAGAAACTTGAGTGTCGAGCGGCACACTTGGCCACCTTGTATAGCATTGAAACTGAAAGGAAAAATGGTAGCGGGAGAGGGACTTGAACCCCCGACACGCGGATTATGATTCCGCTGCTCTAACCAGCTGAGCTACCCCGCCACGACGGCGCGGATACTGGTCAGGGCGGGGCGGGTTGTCAAGCGGGGGATTGGG
>BQJF01000086.1 GCA_021604565.1 Minwuia thermotolerans
GCACGGAGATCAGGTGACCCGCACCAGGCGGGCTTGATGAAAGTGCCGGGAATATAACCGTCGCGCCCCCGATTTCAACCAAAGCTGCAGTATCGTGACCGTGGCGCTATAAGCAGCGGATGATTGAAACGATCCACGACCGCGCCGCGTTTATCCGCGCCAACACCGCACTGCTGCCGTCACCACTGGTGCCGGAGGTGCAACTGCATCTGGCGACGGAGGCCGTGCCGCTGTGGCAACTGACCGAAGAAGCCTTGCAGGAGAAGGGGTTGCCGCCGCCGTTCTGGGCCTTTGCCTGGGCCGGTGGACAGGCACTGGCGCGCTACATCCTGGACAATCCGGAGGTGGTGCAGGGCAAGCGGGTGGTGGATTTCGCCGCCGGGTCGGGCCTGGTGGCCGTCGCGGCGGCAATCGCCGGCGCGCGATCCGTACTGGCCGTCGATGTAGATCCCTTCAGCGTTGCGGCAACGGAACTGAACGTCGCAGCCAACAATGTCGTCGTGACGGCACGCGGCGATGACATCGTCGGCCAGCCCTTGCCGGACACGGATGTTCTGCTGGCAGGCGATATCTGTTACGAACAACCGCTCGCGGGGCGGGTCGAGCACTGGTTCCGCACCCTGGTCGACGCCGGGACACCTGTCATCATGGGCGATCCAGGTCGGACCTACCGCCCGAGCGGCGGCATGCGGCGGCTGGCACACTATGCGGTGCCGACGACGCGGGAGCTGGAGGACAATGACGTCCGCTCCACCGATGTCTGGCTGTTCGAGGCGGATCAGAAGGCGTCGGCGACAGCGGAAGTAGCTACGGAGGCTGATGCATGAGCATCATCGCCGATGCGCGGGGCGACAACTGGGTTGATCGCCATGCGCCGGAATTCCTGAAACCCTGGTTCAAGCTGGCACGCTTCGACCGGCCGGTCGGCACCTGGCTGCTGCTCTGGCCCTGCTGGTGGTCGATCATCCTTGCGCGCCCGGTCCTGGACCTGGAAACACTGCGGCTGTTCGTGCTGTTCGGACTCGGTGCCCTGATCATGCGCGGTGCGGGCTGCACGGTGAACGACATTGCCGACCGCAATTATGACGGCGAGGTGGAACGCACCCGGCTGCGCCCGATCCCGTCGGGCCAGGTCACGACGACACAGGCCATGCTCTGGGCCGCCTTCCTGGCCCTGTTGGGCCTCGTCATCCTGTTGCAGCTCGGGCAGACGGCGATCTGGCTCGGCGTCTTCTCCCTGTTCCTGGTGGTGGTCTATCCCTTCACCAAGCGGGTCACCTGGTGGCCGCAGGCCTGGCTCGGCCTGACCTTCAACTGGGGGGCCGTGATGGGCTACGCCGCGGCGGCGGGCACGGTCGAACTGCCCGCCCTGCTGCTCTATGCCGGCGGCTTCTTCTGGACCATGGGCTACGACACCATCTACGCGCACCAGGACAAGGAAGACGACGCGCTGATCGGCGTGAAGTCCTCCGCCCGAAAGCTGGGCCGCCGCACCCGCCCCGCACTCTGGATCTTCTATGCCCTCACCACCGTGCTCTGGGCGCTGGCGGCGCGGGAGGCAGGTTTCAGCCACTGGTTCCTGCTCGGCTTCGCCGCCGTTATGGCCCACTTCGTCTGGCAGGTCGTGCGCGTGGACATCGACAACAGCCGCGACTGCCTGGCCAAGTTCAAGTCCAACATCGGCATGGGCTTCATCATGCTCGCCGCCCTGCTGATGGGCGGACTGGCGTGAGCGGGCGTATCCGGCCGACCACTGCGCAGAGCCTCTTTTCGCGGCCCCGAAGCACTGATAGGTTCCGCCCTGCGTGGTCCCGTAGCTCAGCAGGATAGAGCAACTGATTCCTAATCAGTAGGTCACAGGTTCGAATCCTGTCGGGATCACCAGCCATTCTTACCCGCCACCGGAACGGGACCAGCCGCCATGACCAGTGATGCCGATGTTTCAGATGCCCAGACGGCCGGGCTGTTGCTTGCCGTTGCGGCCCTGATCGGCAGTCTGCGGGCCAAGGGCACCCTGAGCGAGGCGGAGATCGACAGTGCGCTGGGGGCGCTGGCGGGGGATATCGGGGGATCGAAGCTGGCCACCGCGATGCCGGATGACCCGCTGATCACCGCGACGCTGGCACCGATCGAACGGCTGCGGCGGATGAACGCGATCTTCGATCCGGCGAGCGGGACGTTCCCGGACTGGATCGGCAAGGCGGATGCAGAGGGGGAGAGCGAAGCATGAGTGTCGTCGAGACAGAGATCGACGGGCGCGGAGTGGCGACCGTCTGGCTGAACCGGCCGGAGCGCAACAATGCCTACAATGGCGAGATGATCAGCGCCCTGCTGGAAACCTTCGGCAGGCTGGCGGCAGACGACGCCTGCCGACTGGTGGTGATCCGGGGACGCGGCAAGCACTTCCAGGCAGGCGCCGACCTGTCCTGGATCCGGGAGGTCCGGGCGAAGGACTGGAACGCCAACGCGGAGGTGTCGCGCAACACCACCCACGCGGTGCAGGGCCTGACCACCTTCCCGAAGCCCACCATCGCCCTGATCCACGGCGGCTGCTTCGGTGGCGGCGCGGGGGTCGCGGCAGCCTGCGACATCATCATCGCCGCGCGGGACGCCATCTTCTCGATCACGGAGGCCCGCTGGGGCCTGATGGCCGCCCCGATCTTCCCGCAACTGATCTCCCGTATGGGACCGGGGCGGACACGGCGCTATTCACTGACCTGCGAACGGTTCAGTGGCGAACGCGCGATGGAGATCGGGCTGGTGGACGAGGTCTGCGACGCCGCCGATCTGGACGCGACGGCGGCCCCCATCATCGATGCCCTGCTGCACTGCCCGCCGGACGCCCTGGCGCAGTCGAAGGAATCGATCCTGAAGTATTCGGCGCTGTATTTCTCGGCGCTGGAGATGGAGGAGATGGTCCGCCCGCACGCCGCCAAGCGCCTGACACCGGAAGCGGACGAAGGTCTGGCGAGCTTTCTGGAGAAGCGCGAACCCGACTGGTATCCGGCGGAAGGCAAGGGCTGATCATGCGCTCCCCCCGCTCCCTGCTGCTCTGGTTCATCGCGGGCTGTATCGGTGTACTGGCGGGGCATCAGATCGTGCTGATGCTGCTGCACAACGCCGGCATCGCCAGCTTCGCCCCCTTCCCCATGCAGCCCGTGGAGCCGTTCGGCGTGCCGCAGCTTGTCTCCATCACCTTCTGGGGTGGTGTCTGGGGCATCGTGCTGGGCCTGATCGCGCCCTGGTTCGGGCGTGGCCTGAAGTACTGGATCCTGGTCGCCATCTTCGGCGCGGTGGCCCCCACCCTGATCGCCGTCGCCGTGGTCTTCCCGATGAAGGGCATCGAACCATCGGGCGATCCGATCTTGGGCCTGATCACCGGCCTGTCGGTCAATGCTGCCTGGGGCGTGGTGACAGCAGCGGCGCGGAAGGCGTTCCGGTAGAACTCAGTCGCCCGCTGCCGCGAGAAACGTGCTGATCCCCGGATCGACGCAGTTGGCCAGAGCACGGACACCGGCGTCCCGCAGATGGTCGTCCTGCAGGTAGTAGAGTTCCTTCGGGTCGCCCTGTGATGCCATGCACTCCGTGGTGTCGAGAAACCGGAAATCATGCTCCTTCGCGGCGTTCGCGATGATCCGGTTCGGGGTCATGACGTCCACATCCTGCGGCTCCATCGCGTAGCGCGCGGTCATGCCCGCCAGTCGTTCGGTGTCGAGCTGAAACACGTTCGGCACGACGATCACCAGCGAACTGAATCCCAGCCGGTCCTGCAGATCGTCGAGACGCCGGAACTGCTCCGCCAGCAGTTCGGCAGCCTGTTGCTGCATGACCTTCTGCCGGGCGTCGAGCATCAGGATGGAGGGATGGACAAGCGGTACACCGCCGTCATCCTGCGCGCTGGCGTTCAGCGTGTTCAGCAGGTAGCGGCGGACAAGCTGGATGGCATAGGACCGCTTCAGCACCGGGTTGTAATAGACGAACGCATTGACCCGGGAGAGGAAGCGCTGTGACGAGCTGGCTTCGTCGGCGTGCGCAACGACATCGACCTTGCGCTCCGGCGCAGCTTCACCCGGCGCGCCCCGGAACAGGTCAAGCAGGTCGTTGCCCGTGTACATGAAGAAGACGTAGCGATCAGGGCTGCCGATCTCCGCATGACGGTTCCGAAGGAAATACAGGTGCTCGCTCAGGGCCGTGCCAGGCACGCCGAGATTGAGGAACCGCCAGTCGCGATGGCGTTCGGCGAGGCGGGAGGCGATTGTCCGGTCATCCGCGACGCCGATCCCGAAGACGAAGGAGTCACCCAGCAGGGGCAATACGGGCGCGCCTGCCTCAGGGGTCGGCACGGTGACGCGGCCCGACATCTCGTCAATGTGTGCCGTCAGGTCATATTCGAAGTGACTGACCGCCACCTCGCTGCCTGCCCGGAACTTCAGGAAATTGCCGTCCTTGCTCTCGAACGACCAGTTGGTGTCCGACCCGAAACCGGCGGCGTCACTGTCCGGATTCAGTTCGGCCATGCGCTGTTCCAGCCAGGGCTCCGCCGTCAGCCGGACCAGTCCCTCGACGAGCAGCAGGCCGACCAGCAGCGACACAAGCATGACGGCGGAATTGACGAGGAACTTCTTCATTGATCCGGCTCCGATCAGACCTGCGGCAGACGACGCTGCCGATGCAACAGCCGTTGTCTATCGTCACAGGCGCGACGGCGCACGGAGAAACCTACTTCGACAGTTCCTTCATGCCCTTTTCCAGACCTTCGAGCGTCAGCGGGAACATGCGGTTGCCCATCAGTTCCTGGATCAGCTTGATCGAGGGCGTGTAGTCCCAGTATTTCTCCGGTACCGGGTTCAGCCAGATGGCGCGCTGGTAGATGTCCAGGAAGCGCTTCATCCAGACCTCGCCGGATTCCTCGTTCCAGTGCTCGACGGAGCCGCCGGGATAGACGATCTCGTAGGGGCTCATGGTCGCGTCACCGACGAAGACGACCTTGTAGTCCGCCGGATAGGTATGCAGCACCTGCCAGGCATCGACGAACTCCGAATGGCGGCGCTTGTTGTCCTTCCACAGCTTCTCGTAGAGGCAGTTGTGGAAGTAGTAGTGCTCCATGTGCTTGAACTCGGTCTTTGCGGCCGAGAACAGCTCCTCGCAGGTACGGATGTGGTCGTCCATCGAGCCGCCGATGTCCAGCAACAGCAGAACCTTGATGGTATTGCGACGCTCCGGCACCATCTTCAGGTCGAGGAAGCCCGCGTTCTCTGCCGTCGACTTGATGGTATCCGGCAGGTCCAGCTCCATGTCCGCCCCCTCCCGCGCGAAGCGGCGCAGGCGGCGCAGGGCCACCTTGATGTTGCGGGTGCCGAGTTCGACATTGTCGTCCAGGTTCTTGAAGTCACGCTTGTCCCAGACCTTCACGGCCCGGCGATGGCGGCTTTCCTTCTGGCCGATGCGGACACCTTCCGGATTGTAGCCATGCGCCCCGAAGGGCGAGGTTCCGGCGGTGCCGATCCACTTGTTGCCGCCCTGGTGGCGCTTCTTCTGCTCCTCCAGGCGCTTCTTCAGGGTCTCCATCAGTTCCTCGAAGCCGCCGAGGGACTCGATTTCCGCCATTTCCTCTTCGGTCAGCACCTTCTCGGCCAGCTTCTTCAGCCATTCCTCGGGGATTTCCTGCTCCACCTGGTCGGACACGAAGTCGAGACCGTTGAAGCACTTGCCGAAGATCTGGTCGAACTTGTCGAGGTTCTTCTCGTCCTTCACCAGGGTGGCGCGGGACAGGTAATAGAAATCCTCGACACTGTAGCCGGCGACATTGCGCTTCACGGCCTCGATCAGGGTCAGGTACTCCCGCAGCGTCGCGGGCACCTTGTTCTGGCGCAGTTCCAGAAAGAAGTTCACGAACATGCAGTTACCTCCTGATCGGACCGTTCATCGCGCGCAGTGACGATGTGACCTCAGTTCTTGTTCTGCTCCCGACGGGCGAGGAACGCCAGTCGCTCGAACAGATGCACGTCCTGCTCGTTCTTCAGCAGCGCACCATGCAGCGGCGGAATCAGCTTCTTCGGGTCGCGGCTGCGCAGCGTCTCCGCCGACAGGTCCTCGGCCATCAGCAGCTTCAGCCAGTCCAGCAGTTCCGACGTCGAGGGCTTCTTCTTCAGCCCCGGAACCTCGCGGATATCGTAGAAGATCTTCAGCGCTTCCGACACCAGTTCGGACTGGATGTTCGGATAATGCACCTCGATGATCTCCTGCATCGTCTCCGTATCCGGGAACCGGATGTAGTGGAAGAAGCAGCGGCGCAGGAAGGCGTCCGGCAGTTCCTTCTCGTTGTTGGAGGTGATGATCATCAGCGGGCGCTGCTTCGCCACGATCGTCTCGCTGGTCTCGTAGACAAAGAACTGCATTCGGTCGAGTTCCAGCAGCAGATCGTTCGGGAACTCGATATCCGCCTTGTCGATCTCGTCGATCAGCAGCACCGGGCGCTGTTCGGCCGTGAAGGCGTCCCAGAGCTTGCCGCGCTTGATGTAGTTGCGGATGTCCTTCACCCGCTCCTCACCCAGCTGGGAATCACGCAGCCGCGAGACCGCATCATATTCGTACAGGCCCTGCTGGGCCTTGGTGGTGGACTTGATGTGCCACTCGATCAGGTTGGCGTCGAACGCCTTTGCCACTTCGTGCGCCAGCACTGTCTTGCCGGTTCCCGGTTCGCCCTTGATCAGCAGAGGCCGTTCAAGGGTGGCTGCGGCATTCACCGCAACCATCAGATCCTCGGTCGCCACATAGTTGCTGGTGCCTTCGAAACGCATTGCCATCCCCTTCTCGCCTCAGTCAGTTTCCCTGCACATGTTGCGCGAAACTAGGTGTACCCGCCGGTTGGATCAAGTGCGCAGGAGTAGCGACACCGCCGTGCAGATTGCAGGTCTCGCATTCTGCATGGCGTTCGGGTAGCGTCACGCAGATTGGCGGCTCTTGGATGTGGAGATGTGACGGCCATGTCAGATCACTTTGATGAAACGGCGTTCGAGGCACTTAAATCCAGTCTGGGTGACCAGTTGGTGGAGATGCTCCTCGGCAAATTCCTCGTGCAGATGCAGGAAAAGGTGGCAATCCTGCAGACGGCCATTGACGCACGCGATATGGAGGGGGTGCGTCAACAGGCCCATGACCTGACATCCAGTGCCGGTTCAGTCGGACTGGGTGCCATGAAGGAAAAGGCCAGCGCCTGCGAGATCACCGTCAAGCAGGGCAATGAGCAGGAAGGCCTGACTCTTGCACAGGAATTGGTGAACATGGCGCCGGAAACGGCCGCCGCGGTCCGCGCCGCATACCCGGGTCTGGGTTGAGCGCCGACTGCGAATTGGGAAACTGGGGAGCATATGGAAAAGCGTATTCTGGTCGTTGAGGACAATATGCTGGTGCAGGAAGTCTACGCTTCCGCCCTGCAGCAGCTCGACTGCGACGTGGTAACCGCCGACGACGGGCAGGAAGCCCTGGAACTGGCGGCGGAGGAAACACCCGACCTGATCATCATGGACGTCATGCTGCCGGGCGTGTCGGGCCTGGACCTGGTGCGCCAGATGAAGGCCGATCCGGCACTTAAGGACGTGCCCATCATCGTGGTGACGACGATGGCGACCGCCGGGGACGAGAGCAAGGTGCTGGAGACCGGCGCGGATGCCTATCTGGCGAAGCCGATCCAGGTTGATCAGTTCATCGAGGCGGTGCGCAGCACACTGGGACTCTGAGCCCCACGACAGATCGGGAGACTTGATTCGATGGCACACTGGCTCGTGACCGGGGGATGCGGCTTCATCGGTTCGCATCTGACCGAATTCCTGATGAAGCGTGGCGATCAGGTCACCATCGTCGACGACCTGTCGACCGGCAAGCGGGAGAACGTGCCGGAAGGCGCGGAGATCGTGGTCGGCGACATCTCCGACGCCGCGCTGATGGCGCGTGTGCTGGCAGGCAAGGACGGCTGCTTTCATCTGGCCGCCGTCGCCTCCGTGCAGCGCTGTACGGAGGAATGGGTTTCCAGCCACCGCACCAACCTGACAGGCACCATCACGATCCTTGACGCCGCCCGGGCGGCGAAGGACGGCAAGGCCATCCCGGTGATCTATGCCTCCTCCGCCGCGGTCTATGGCGACAATGCGAATGTACCGCTGAACGAGGATGCGATCACAAAGCCCCTGTCAGCCTATGGTGCGGACAAGCTGGGCTGTGAACTGCATGGCCGGGTGGCGCATGGTGTTCATGGCGTACCGAACACCGGGTTCCGCTTCTTCAACGTCTTCGGACCGCGCCAGGATCCCAAGTCGCCCTATTCAGGCGTCATCGCGATCTTCACGGACCGGATCAAGGCCGGTCAGGGCATCACCATCTTCGGTGACGGCGGACAGGTGCGCGATTTCGTCTTCGTCGGCGATGTGGTTCGGCATCTGGTCGCGGCCATGGATGCGGGCGGCGGTGCAGGCGCGGTCTACAATGTCTGTACCGGCAAATCGACATCAGTGCTGGAACTGGCACACATGGTGGCGGAGATCTGCGGTGCGGAGGCCGACATCACCCATGCGGACGCCCGCACCGGCGACATCCGGACCTCCATCGGCGATCCGGCCCGCGCCACGGCGGCCTTCGATGTTCCCGCCGAGATGGTCTTCCGGGACGGGCTGCGCCTGACCCTGGAAAGCGACTGACACCAACATGACCGCCCCGCCCCTGCTCATCGTCGGGACAGGCGGACATGCCCGTGAATGCGTCGAGGCCGCGCAGGCCGCGGGAAGGTCGGTCACCGGCCTGCTGGATCAGGACAGCGCAATGTGGGGCAAGACCCTGCTGGGCGTGCCGGTCCTGTCGGGAGACCCCACGGAGCACACGGCCAGGGACGCCGAATGGCTGATTGCCGTCGGAAACAATGACGCCCGCGCCAGACTGGCGGCTGGCCTGGAAGGCTGCGCGTTCGCGACCCTGATCCACCCCTTTTCCTGGGTTTCACCGTCCGCCGTGACCGGCGACGGCTGCATGATCTTCGCAGGTACGGTGCTGCAGACAGGTGTCCGGCTGGGTCGCCACGTGATCATCAATACCGGTGCGACGGTCAGCCACGACTGTCAGGTGGGCGATTGCAGCCACATCGCGGTGGGGGCGCATCTGGCCGGCAATGTCGGAATCGGCGCGCACGTGCTGTTCGGCGCGGGCGCGGTGGCGCGGCACGGTGCGTCTGTGGGTGACGGGGCCACCATAGGCGCGGGGGCCGTTGTCGTTCACGACATCGCGGCGGGTGTCACGGCTGTCGGCAGCGGAGTGGCGCGACCGCGCTGAGGTTGACGGTCTTCACCTTCAGAAGACCGGAGTACCTGCTGAGAGACGGCGGGTTGGCCGACCCGGCCAACCCCAACCCGCCTGCTTCCTATAACGGAATATTATCGTGCTTCTTCCAGGGGTTCTCCAGCTTCTTGGTCTTCAGCATCCTGAGGGACTTGATGATCCGGAAGCGGGTATTGTGCGGCATGATGATGTCATCGATGAAGCCCCGTGCGCCGGCGATGAACGGATTGGCGAAGGTCTTGCGATACTCCTCCGTCCGCGCCTCGATCTTGGCGTCATCACCGATGTCGGCGCGGAAGATGATCTCCACGGCGCCCTTGGCACCCATCACCGCGATTTCCGCGTTCGGCCAGGCCATGTTCACGTCGCCGCGCAGATGCTTTGAACTCATCACGTCATAGGCACCGCCATAGGCCTTGCGGGTGATCACCGTGACCTTCGGCACCGTGGCCTCGGCATATGCATAGAGCAGCTTGGCACCATGCTTGATCAGGCCGCCATATTCCTGCGACGTACCGGGCAGGAAGCCCGGCACATCGACCAGGGTCACCAGCGGGATGTTGAAGCAATCGCAGAAGCGCACGAACCGCGCGGCCTTCTTCGAGGAGTCGATGTCCAGACAGCCCGCCAAGGCCATCGGCTGGTTGGCGACGATACCTACGGTCTGCCCCTCCATGCGACCGAAGCCGACAATGATGTTCTTGGCAAAGCCGGGCTGGATCTCGAAGAAATCGCCTTCGTCGACGATCTTCTCCACCAGTTCCATCATGTCGTAGGGCTTGTTGGGGTTCGCCGGTACCAGCGTATCGAGGGAGGCTTCCTGCCGCTCCGGATCGTCGAAGGTCGGACGGATCGGCGCTTCCTCGCGGTTAGAGGCGGGCAGGAAATCAATGAACCGCCGCGCCTGCGCGATGGCCTGCATGTCATTGTCCAGGGCCAGATCGGCGACGGAGGACTTGGTGGTATGCGTGATCGCGCCACCGAGCTGCTCCGCCGTGACGGTCTCCGCCGTCACCGTCTTCACGACGTCCGGTCCTGTCACGAACATGTAGGACGTATCCTTCACCATGAAGATGAAGTCGGTCATGGCCGGGCTGTAGACGGCACCACCCGCGCACGGCCCCATGATCATGGAGATCTGCGGAACCACACCGGAGGCCAGCACATTGCGCTGAAACACATCCGCGTAGCCCGCCAGGCTGTCGATGCCTTCCTGGATACGGGCACCGCCGGAATCGCACATGCCGATGACAGGCGCGCCGACCTGCAGCGCCTTGTCCATGATCTTGCAGATCTTGCGGGCGTGCATCTCCGACAGCGCGCCGCCGAAGACCGTGAAGTCCTGCGAATAGACGAAGATCAATCGACCGTTCACCGTGCCGTAGCCGGTTATGACGCCGTCGCCGGGGATCTTGTTCTCGCTCATGCCGAAGTCGGTGCAGCGATGCTCGACGAACATGTCCCATTCCTCGAACGAGCCTTCGTCGAGCAGCAGCTCGATCCGCTCCCGTGCGGAAAGCTTGCCACGCGCATGCTGCGCCTGCACCCGGCGCTCGCCGCCACCCGCGCGCGCCTTGGCCCGCTTCTCCTCCAGCATCTGAACGATGTCCTGCATCGAATGCTCCCCGCCTGTTGTACTGTCTCGCGAATCTGATGTTTCAGATCATAGGTAATTGGTCACGAAGTGCCAGCGGCTCCCGCGCCGGACGGCCCTGCGTCTGCCAGGGCCCGACAGAACCGTTCCACCGCGTCGAATTCGTCGCGAACTCCGGCCCGACGGCGTGTTGCCTCGTCATCCTCGCCCCATTCCTCAATCTGGAAGGTTTCGTCAAGCTGCGCGGCATCGAAAGCCTGTTCGGCATTGATGCGCCCCATGACCAGCGCCAGCCCGATGACCAGCGATCCGGCAGTGCCTGTCGCCACCGAAAGCGGCACCAGCCGGAAGTTGTCCAGCCCGTGCACTGTGGTGTGCAGGATCCGCAGGCTCTCCTCCGGTTGCTGCTGCGCGTGGATGTCGGAGGTCACGGCAAGGGAGGCGGCGAATTCCTGCTCCAGCCAGTCGAGCAGGGGCCGCCACGTCGCCTGCTGGCGTTCCACCAGTTTCTGCGGCTCCCCGGCCCAGAAGCAGACCATGTCGGTCTCCGCATAGCGCGCCACGGCATCCGCCGTCTGCTCGCGCATCCCGGCCAGATCGTCGATGGCCGTCCCCGCCATGCGCATCAGCGGCATGGCGCGGCGGTCGATCTCCTCCCCCTGCGCATCCCACTCCGCCGCGATGGCCTCCGCCAGTGTCAGGCTCGGCACCACCAGGGGCTTGCGTGCAGGTGTCCGGATCAGGCGCCCGTCAAGCAGCACGGCGTGCCCCCCCTCCGCGACTTCCGTTCCGGCGGACTTGTGAAACCGTTTCATGCCGCATTCTCTCCCGGCAGGATGCGCTGCACCGCAAGTGTCAGCTCACGCGGGTGCGAGACAATCTCTGCCGCACCGGCGTCCCGCAACTCATCCACCCCATGATAGCCCCAGGCGACACCGACCGGCGTGGCGCCTGCGCTGCGCGCCATCTGCATGTCGAAGGTCGTATCCCCGATCACCACGGTCGCTGCCGGGTCTATACCGGTCTCCGCGCAGGCTTTCAGGCACATGTCGGGCGCAGGCTTGCCCGCTGCCACATCGTCGGCGGTCTGCAGGGTCTGGAACCGCACCTGCATTCCGTGTCGCTCCAGCACCGCGAAAAGACCCCTGCGGCTCTTGCCCGTCGCGACACCCAGAATGGTGTCGGGCCGGTCCAGCTCCAGCACCGCAGCCTTGATTCCTTCGTACAGCGGTTCCTGAAGTTCGCCGGAAAGCCGCAGGTTGCGGAAGGCTTCCTTGTAGAGCGCCGCGACCTGCAGGGCATCGGACTGGCCCAGTTCCGGTGCAAGCTGGCGCACAGCGACATCCAGGCTGAGGCCCACGACGCGCTTGACCCCTTCGGGCGGCGGTGCAATCAAGCCAAAGCTGAGGAATGCGGTCTGCATGGACGTGACAATGCCAGCCTGGCTGTCCACCAGCGTGCCATCGCAGTCGAAAAGAACAAGTCGCGGAATCATGGGGGCGGACATTGCCACAGCTCTTGGCAGGACGGAACCGGATGCGCAATCAGGATACGGCAGGACCATGCAGGACGATCTGAAACACCTGGGACAGCAGAGCGCCCTGCCGGACGACCCGGATGCGGCGGTGCTGGATGCTGTGCCCAATCCACATGTCGGCCACCCCTATCTGGTGCGTTTCACCGCACCGGAATTCACCTCCATCTGTCCCGTCACCGGACAGCCCGACTTCGCGCGGCTGGTCATCGACTACGTACCGGACCGGGAGATCGTGGAGAGCAAGAGCCTGAAGCTCTTCCTCGGCGCCTTCCGCAATCACGGGGCGTTTCACGAGGATTGCACGATCCTGATCGCGCGCCGGATCGTGGACTGCATCGCCCCTGTCTGGCTGCGCATCGGCGGCTACTGGTATCCGCGCGGCGGCATCCCCATCGACGTCTTCTACCAGACCGGAGAACCCCCCGCCGGGGTCTGGCTGCCGGACCAGAACGTCGAAACCTATCGCGGTCGCTGACGGTTGTCCGACCAGGATCTGAACCGGATCTATCGTTCCGCCCTGCCGGCCATCGACGGCCAGCCACTGTCGCGCATGCCGCGAAACCTCTATGGCTACGTCTGGGCCGTGGGCGCGGGACAGCAGGTCCGGCTCTGCCTGCTGACCCTGGTGGTCTTCCCGCTGTCGCTGATCCCCATCGAGCTGCAACGCCGGATCGTCGATGACGCGATCGCCAATGGTGCCACCCGCTTGCTGCTCCTGCTTGGCGGAATCTATCTGGCAGCGCTGCTGGCCCACGGCGCCCTGAAATACGTTCTGAATGTCTACCAGAACAAGGTGTCGGAAGGGGTGATCCGCCGCCTGCGCAACCGCTTCATCGACGATGCGGTGCCGGAGGAGGAGGTCGGCACCCGGCAGGCGATCATCACTGCAGAGGCGGAGCGCCTGGGCGGGTTCGTTGGCGAGAGCCTGTCCTTTCCCTTGCTGCAGGGCGGCATGGTCATGAGCGTCATCGCCTACATGCTGATCGTCGATCCGCTGATCGCCATCGTGGCAATCGGCTTCTTCGTTCCCTCCCTGGTCATCGTTCCGTTGCTGCAGCAACGCATCAACCGGCTGTCGGAGAAGCGCACGACACGGCTTCGGGAACTGAGCGACGGGATCGGCAGCAACGATGAGGACAAGGCGAAACCGCACGATCTGATCGACGGCATCTATCGCCTGCGCATTCGCATCTTCCTGCTGAAACACTTCCTGAAGTTCGTGAACAACCTTCTGGGACACCTGGGTCCCCTGGCCATCCTGATGGTGGGTGGCTGGCTGGTGATCCAGGGCCAGTCGGAGATCGGAACCATCGTCGCCTTCATCTCGGGCTACGAGCGGCTGACAGGTCCGGCCCGCGACATTCTGGGGTTCTACCGCCGCATGTCGGCGATGCGGATCCAGTACCGGCTGATCCGGGACGCGGGGTCGTCGGACTGACCCCACGCCCCGTTCGGTTCAGCCGCTGACCACTACCCGCCGCAGACCGACGATCTCCATTTCCGCGAAGACCGCCACGGCAACGCCGATGCCCGCGATCAGCACGTAACCGTAGACCGTCGGCGAGACGATACCGCTGGCCAGAAAGATGATGGTTCCAACGGCCCAGGCGACGTTCAGGCCGATGACCATCCGCACCCCCTGCCGGGGCAGCGTGGGACGATGCAGCACCCAGCCCAGCAGGATCAGAAAGGGCACGAAGACCAGCCCGGTCCCCAGTACCAGCATGTGTGGCAGGCCGGACAACTCGGCCAGCGGCACGGACGCGGCAATCAGGGCAAACGTGCAGACAAGGGAAATGCCGAAGTCGATCTGCAGGGCACGCCGCAGGAAGTCGTTCTGTTTCGGTGTCATCGAAAGCTCCCGTTCATTGATGAACCATCAGGCCACTCTGGCCCGGAAGGCCATCGCGCGACCTCCCTGCCCCGAAACATGACGAAGGGGGCCGTATGCTCTCAATTACCTGTCAGGTCATTGGTCCCGCGCGATCCGGAATCTATTCTCGGTGTCATGAACAAGCATGTTTCCGATTTCGGTCAGCATCTGCGCGCTTGGCGGCAGCGGCGACGCCTCAGCCAGCTCGATCTCGCCTGTGATGCGGGAATCTCGACCCGACACCTGAGCTTCATGGAGACCGGGAGGGCGCGGCCCAGTCGTGAGATGATCCTGCGGCTCAGTGACTATCTCGATGTGCCGTTGCGCCAGCGCAACCTGATGCTGACGGCTGGCGGCTTTGCCCCGGTGTTTCCTGAGCGGTCGCTGGATGACCCCACCCTGGAACCGGCACGAAAGGCGGTGGAACTGGTGCTGGAGGGCTATCATCCCTTTCCTGCACTGGCGGTGGACCGGCACTGGAACCTGGTGCGGGCCAATCGCAAGGTCACCGTGATGCTGGAAGGCGTTGCACCGCATCTGCTGGAGCCGCCCTGCAACGTGCTGCGCCTCAGCCTGCATCCCGACGGCCTCGCCCCCCGGATCGCCAATCTGGCGCAGTGGCGGAAACACATCCTGCATCGACTGCGGCATCAGATCGACAGCAGCGCCGACGCGGACCTGGTTGCCCTGCACGACGAACTGGCCGCCTATCCGGCTCCTGAAACAGGGACGGACGGGGACGGGGATGGCTTTCCCGATGACATGATCGACTATGTGGTGCCGTTGCGAATCCGTGGCGGCGACGGGCGCATCCTGTCCCTGTTCAGCACGGTGACGATGTTCGGCACGCCGGTCGATGTGACCCTGTCCGAGATCGCCATCGAGGCCTTTCTGCCAGCGGATGCCGCGACTGCCGGGATACTGCGTCACGAGACACCCGACACCTGACCGTCGCACGGGCCTGCGCGGCCATGAACCGGAACGCGGAAAGGGCCCCGGCGATTGCCGAGGCCCTGTCCGTTTCAGTTGGCTGACGCCGAGGCTTAACCGAAGAGGCCGAGGATGCTCTGCGGTGCCTGGTTGGCAATCGACAGTGCCTGGGTGCCAAGCTGCTGCTTGATCTGCAGGGCCTGCAAGCGAGCGCTTTCCTTGGCCAGGTCCGCGTCGACCAGGTTGCCGACACCGGAGGTCAGGCTGTCGATCAGCTTGTCCACGAAGCCCTGATGGATCTCGATGGATTTGGCGCGAGTACCGAGCTGGGCAAGCTGCTGGTTGGCCGTATCGATGGCCGAGTCGATCGCGGAGCGTGCAGCCGTTGCGTTGGTTGCGGTCGCCAGCGACAGGGCCGACAGGGCCAGTCCGGCGGTGCCGGTGGTCATGTTCTGGGCCGTCACGGTGATGGTGTCACCATCCGGGTTGGCCAGCACGGCGATGGAGGAGGCAGAGCCGTCCAGCATGTTGAAGCCGTTGAACTCGGCGTTGCCGGCGATGGTCCCGA
Organism: Minwuia thermotolerans; assembly: GCA_021604565.1. Taxonomy (GTDB): domain Bacteria; phylum Pseudomonadota; class Alphaproteobacteria; order Minwuiales; family Minwuiaceae; genus Minwuia; species Minwuia thermotolerans_A. The sequence continues at coordinate 15,827 of BQJF01000086.1, forward strand.
TCTGGTCACGCAGGGCAGCGAAATCATTCTGCAGCGCATTGCGGCTGGAGGTATCGAGGCTGGAGTCCAGGGCGGCAACCGCCTTTTCCTTCATCTCGATCAGCAGGTCCGAAATCGACTGCCCGGCGGCCAGTCCCACATCGACGACGCTGACCGCGTTGTCCAGGGCTGTCTTCACCGCCTCGAACCCGGCGATCTCGCCGCGCATGTTCTGGGCGATGGCATAGACCGCGCCATTGTCCTTGGGACCGGCAACCTTCAGGCCGGTATTGATACGGGTCTGAACCTCCGCCATATCGCGATTGGTCACGTTGAGCTGCTGAAGGGCCACCATCGCGCTGACATTGGTGTTCACCGAAAGTGTCATTAGGTCTTCTCCTGTTCGTGGGAACCTTCTTCTCTGGTCCCCCGGTACACCTGTTGAGCGCCTTGGCGCCGTGTACCGAACTGATTTCAACCTATGTGCCAACTATGCCAGAATC
>BQJF01000087.1 GCA_021604565.1 Minwuia thermotolerans
AAAGGACGGGCGCAGGACCATGCAGCCCGACAGAGCAACCTCAAGGAGATCGATCATGATCACGACCCGGATCCGTACCCTTCTGATGAGTGGTGTCGCGACGGCCTGTGTGCTGGCAGTCGCTGGTGGGGCAAGTGCCGCAAGCTATGGCGGTGCACCGATCAAGTCGCCCTATGCCAATTATGACGCGGCGCTGCAGCTTCGCTATGAGGCGCTGTCCAACATGGAAGCCGATGAGGACGACTCCACCGACGAATGGGCCTACTGGAACAAGGCGGTCGATGCACGCGATGGCTACCTGGTGCTGCCCGATGATCCGGCGGGCCGCGACCTGAAGCCGGAAGACATGGCCTTCGCGCAGCAGGTCTACTCGCATCTGCTGAACGCCTATCGCGCCGGAGTGCCGGGCAGTGCCGCCACCGAACTGGCCGATGCCCAGGTCAACTTCGACTGCTGGATGAACGACATGGAGGAGGGCACGAACCTGCGCCGTGCCGAGGTCTGCAAGGCGCGTGTGACCGAGACCCTGGCGCGCATGTCCGGCCCTGACGCAGGCGTCGCCCCTGTCGCCAGTACAGGTGACCGCCGTGTCGCCGCCGCCTCCGATGCCGCGGCACCGGTTGCCAAGGCGGTCCCGGTGCTGCCCGTGAGCCATCGTCTGCTGTTCGATTTCGACAGTGCCACGCTGGACTCGGATGCAGAGGCGAAGCTGGACGAGATCGTCCGCCAGGCTGCCGCCTATCCCGAGGCCGATGTCCGGGTGACGGGGCATACGGACCGGGCGGGTGATGCCACCTACAACCGGATGCTGGCGGAGAAACGCGCCGCGAACGTCGCCGAGGCGCTGCGCCTGCGTGGTATCAACCTTGCCCGCATCGACGAGTTTCCGGCTGGCGAGAGCGATCCGGCCATCGCGACCCCTGATGGCGTTGCCGAACCGCAGAACCGTCGCGTCGAGATCATGATCGACGATCGCTGATCCCAACGGCGGAAACGACAGGAACAAGAGGGCCTGCATCGTGATCTCACGGTGCGGGCCCTTCCCGTTACGAGGGCAGCCTGCCGTCACTGCCCTCAATGCATGAAATTCGAAGATATCACGCCGTGAAAACAAGAATATAAAAAGAGCAATTTTTTAATAAAAATCGCCAATATAGAAATAATACTGTCACTATGAGGCCCTTATTATTCGAATAATCTCTCCCATATTAAATACATGGCACGAAACAATGTTGCCAAATAAGTAAATTTAAGGATATTTCAATGACCAGAAAGAATCACATGCGAAAACTGCTGATTGGCGGATTCGCCACAGCCTGCCTTCTGGCAACAGCGGGCGTGGCCAGTGCTGCCGGATATGGCGGGGCGCCGATCAAGTCGCCTTATGCCAACTACGATGCGGCGCTGCAGCAGCGCTATCAGGCGATGTCAGAGATGGAAGGCAACGAAAGCGACAGCTCGGATGCCTGGTCCTATGGAAGCAAGGCGATTGCCGCCCGCGACGGCTTTCTGGTGCTGCCTGACGACCCGGCGAACCACAAGCTGACTGCCGAGCAGACGGCATTCGCGCGCCCGGTCTACACACACCTGCTGAATGCCTATCTCGCTGGTGTGCCCGAAACGGCAACATCCGACATGGCCGATGCCCAGGTCAACTTCGACTGCTGGATGAACGACATCGAGGAAGGCAAGAACGCGGCCCGTGCGCAGGTCTGCCACACCAATCTGGTCGCGATCCTGACCAGGCTTTCCGGCCCTGATGCCAAGGTTCCGCCCGCCGTCCGTGCTGACGCAAAGCGCGCCGCTACCGTCGCTGATTCCACTGCCAGTCTGGCCAAGGGCGAGTCAGTCAGCCATCGCCTGCTGTTCGAATTCGACAGTGCGGCACTGGATGGCAATGCCGGTGCAACGTTGGATCATATCGTGCGTCTGGCCGTCGCCTACCCGCGCTCCATCGTCCATGTGACGGGACATACCGACCGGGCCGGAAGTGCCGCATATAATCATGCGCTGGCGCGGAAGCGCGCGGCAAACGTGGCCGTGGCTCTGGGTCTGCGTGGTCTTCTGCTGGACCGGATTGACGAAGTCCAGATGGGCGAAAGCGACCTGGCTGTCCTCACCCGGGATGGTGTCGCCGAGGCAGAGAACCGCCGCGTCGTGATCACGGTCGACAATCGCTGATCCGCGACCGTCGCGAAAGTCCCGACGAGCAGGCCCGCACCGTGCGTACACGGTGCGGGCCTTCGTCGTTTCCGTTGGGACGAAACCGGGTTTCGTCAGTCTTCGGTATTGGGCAGGGCGTCGGACGTGGTTTCGGGCGTTCCGCCTTCACGGCGCTGCACCAGCCCACGCTCCTCCAGTTGGGTCACCAGACGGTCCAGCGAGGAATACACCTGCAGGAAGCCCTGCGGGCTGGTGACCAAACGCTGGGAGAACTGACGGGCAGGCTTGCCCTCCGCGTCCCGCTGGGTCGGGGAATGGGTGAAGAAGTCGATGCGAACGGCACCGTCCTGGATCCCGACATTGAAGACACCGTCAACGAAGACCTGATTCTGGTCAGCCATTTGCTGTTTCCCCTTGGTTCCCGGGACTCTTGCCCCGACTGAAAGACTGTTGAGGAATAGCGGAAATTCGGGACTCTATGCAATCATTTCGGGTGTTCCGGGCTGGAATCAACCGCCGCTGCCCGACGCATCTGCCTGCGGGTCTGCGCTTCGCGATGGGCGATATAGGTTGCCGACCCGACAATGATCGCGCCGCCGATCCAGGTGCCGAGCGCCGGATCCTCCCCGAACATGTAAATGCCGATCAGGGAGGCCCAGACGAGTTGCAGGAATTCCACCGGCTGCGTCACCGACAGGTCCGCCGCGCGCCATGCCTTGGTCATGCAGATGTGGGCCAGCGTGGCCAGCCCGGCCACCGCTGCCAGGGAGACGACTTCCTCCAGTGTCGGTGTCCGCCAGACCATCGCCGCCGGGATGGCCAGCACGATTGTCACCAGCAGCGAGAGCCAGGCAACAATGGCGGTTGGCGATTCCGTGTCCGTCAGACGCTTGGTGATGATCTTCGACGCCGCGAACAATGGTGCCGCCAGCAACATCGCCCCCTGTCCGTATCCGAGGGCGCTGAAGTTCGATTGCAGCTCCTCCATCGATCCCGGCAGGCCGAAAAGGACCACCAGCGCACCGGTGAAGCCCAGCACGACGGCAACGATGCGGCGCAGCTTCACCACTTCGCCCAGGATCAGGATCGCCCCGAGTGTGGCCCAGACAGGTGAGGTGAAGCCCAGTGCGGTGACTTCCGCCAGCGTGATCTGGGAGATGGCATAGAACCACAGCATGACGCCGCAGCCATGCACCACCCCACGGAACAGGTGCATCACCGGGCGTTTCGTCCGCAGTTCGCTGCGCCGCGCCCCCAGGAAGATCGGCAAGATGAACAGGAACCCGAACAGATAACGGATGAAGGCAGTCTCCGCTGGGTGCAGGTCACTGGAGACGTAGCGGATGATAGCGGTGAAGATCGCGAAGATGACGCCGGATGCCGCCAGCCAGGCCATGCCGATCAGCGCGCCATCACTGATCGCCTTGCCTGACGGATCGCCGGAAGGCTGCTGCCCGCCTGGCGCGATCTCGCTTTCTGCCACGTTTGTCATGCGCGGACACTACGACTGCATGTGTGCATATTCCATGATCATCCTGAACAACCCGGCCATGCGACAGGCCGCCCTGCAGGGCGGCCCCCTTGACAGGGTGACGGCTGTTTCTGACTGTAGGTCAGCAGTTGCGTGTTCGCCGGGCGGATACGGTCACGTCCGAAACAGGGTACAGATGCCGGATACAGCCATACATTCTGGAACAGCGCCACGCCGCGCAAGGGGCGCTGCCGACAAGGCTGCGCGGCGCCAGGCCATACTGGCCGCTGCGGGCGAACTGTTCGATGAGGCCGGGGGCGAACTGCCGTCGGTCGATCAGGTTGCCCGTCGCGCCGGACTGGCCAAGGGCACCGTCTATCTGTACTTCCGCGCCAAGGAGGAGATGTTCCTGGCCCTGCTGGCACAGGAACTCGGCGGCTGGTTTCAGGCCCTGACAAGCATCATGCAGGACGACGCGCTGGTGCGTGCCGGCGCAGCCGCCGTCTCGAAGTCCCTTGTCCGTGACCTGGCGCAGCGGCGCAACATGCTGCGTCTGGCTGTTCAGTGCCACGGCACGCTGGAACGCAATGTTGCGGAAGACGCCGTGCTGGCGTTCAAGCAGGTGACCGCGGGCGGGCTGGTCGAACTGGGGGGCATGGTCGAGGACCGCTTTCCCGGCGTGAAGCCCGGCGAAGGGCCGACCCTGTTGCTGCAGCTCTACGCCCTGATCGTCGGTCTCTGGCAACTGGCGGAACCACCAAAGTCCGCGCGCGCCATTCTGGAACGCCCGGAATTCAGCAATCTGAAGCCGGATTTCGAGCACGCGCTGACCGGTGGAATGACAGCAATTCTCAGCGGCGCCCTTGATAACTGACCATGGGTCATTTATATCCTGACGTATGGTCAGGTGACTCTGGAACCCTGCCGGATCGGGAGGCTGCGCATGATCGACTTCGTTCTCAACGGCGAAACGGTTTCCGTTGACGTGGAACCGGATACGCCCCTGCTCTGGGTCATTCGCGATACCCTGGGGAAGACCGGCACGAAGTTCGGATGCGGGGTCGCCGCCTGTGGTGCCTGCACCGTGCATGTGGACGGGGTGGCAACGCGAACCTGTGTCCTGCCCGTGGAGGCCGTGGCTGGTTCAAGCGTTACCACCATCGAAGGCATCGCGGCGGGTGAAACCCGTCACCGGGTGCAGCAGGCCTGGATCGATGAACAGGTCCCGCAATGCGGCTACTGCCAGTCGGGCATGATCATGGCGGTGACCGCGCTGCTGGCCGAGAACCCCTCCCCCACCGACGCCGACATCGACGATGCCGTCACCAACATCTGCCGCTGTGGCACCTACGGCCGCATTCGCAGCGCGATCCATCGCGCCGCACGCGCTTGAGGGAGGGCAGCATGGCACGCAACAGGAAGAATGCCGAAGGCAAGCCGAAGAGCCGCGCCCGCCGCCGTTTCCTGATCGGCAGCACGGTCGCGGCGGGTGGCCTTTTCGTTGGCTGGCAACTGCTGGGCGGCAGCGCTCCCGGCGATCCCGCCACCCTGCTGGAGCCCGGTGCGGACGAGGCCGCGCTGAACGCCTGGGTGAAGATCGCCCGCGACGGGACGGTCACTATCGCCGTGCCGCGCAGCGAGATGGGTCAGGGCATCCACACCGCACTGCCGATGATCCTGGCGGAGGAACTGGACGCCGATTTCGATCGGGTCGAGATCATCGACGCGAAGGTCGACCGGATCTACGTCAATGACGTCATGCTGCCGGAGGGCTTTCCCTTCGGTCCGCACGACGAGAGCTTCATTGCCCGCCAGGCGCGCGCCACCGGGCGCTGGCTGTCCGGCGTGATCGCGGTGCAGGCCACCGGCGGCTCGACCAGTGTCCGTGCCGGATGGCAGCCAATGCGGGAAGCGGGCGCAATGGCGCGGGAGATGCTGAAACAGGCGGCGGCAACGCGTCTCGGCACCCCTGTCGCCAGTCTGAAGACCGAACGCGGGGAGGTCGTGGACCCGGCATCGGGCAAGCGCATCGGCTATGGCGAACTGGCCGCTGAAGCGGCAGCCGTGAAACTTGACGCGGTTCCGCCCCTCCGCGACCCGTCGCAATTCCGCATCATCGGCCAGCCGAAGCAGCGGCTGGACATCCCCGCCAAGGTCGATGGCACCGCGACCTTCGGCATCGACGTCCGTCTGCCGGACATGCTGTTCGCGGCGGTGAAGCATCCGCCTGTGGTTGGCGCGAGCGTGAAACGCTTCGACCCGGCGCAGGTACAGCGCATGCCCGGCGTCGTGAAGACTGTCGCCGTTCCCGGTGGTATTGCCGTCATCGCCGACAGCACCTGGCGCGCCAAGCAGGCCCTCGCCGCACTGGATATCGAGTACGAGCCGGGCGAGACACCCGACTTCTCCACCGACGGGCTGTTTGCCAGCTACGAGGCCGCGCTCTCCGAAGATGGCTTCGGCTATCAGGATGACGGCGAAGCGGTCGAGATACTGGAGGCTGCGGGCAGCAACGTGCTGGAAATGACCTACCGCACACCCTTCCTGGCCCATGCCCCGATGGAGCCGATGAACTGTACCGCGCGGATTGTCGACGACAGGCTGGAAGTCTGGGCACCGACCCAGGCACCGTCCGTCAGCCGCTGGATCGCGGCCGGGCAAGCCGACATGGACGAGGACAAGGTGACCGTCAACGTGACCTATCTGGGTGGCGGGTTCGGGCGTCGTGGGGAGCCGGACTTCATCCGCCAGGCCGTGGCCTGCGCCATGGCCGTGCGCGGACGTGGCGTACAGGTGGTCTGGTCGCGGGAAGAGGATATCCGCCAGGATACCTATCGCCCGGCAACCCTTGCGCATTTCCGTGTCACAACCGACAGCGAAGGCTACCCGACGGCCTGGGCCAACAAGCTGGTCGGCCCCTCCACCTCCGGCCAGGCGACCATGCGCTACATCCCCTTCGGCTCTGACTCGGGCCCCGACCGGACCACGGTCGATGGCGCGGCGTGGCTGCCCTATGCCATTCCCAACATGCGGGTGGAGCACATCCTGTCGCGTGTGCCGGTGCGGGTGGGCTTCTGGCGCTCCGTCGGCCATTCCCAGAATGCCTTCTATTCGGAGGCCGTGATCGACGAACTGGCCCACGCCGCCGGCAAGGACCCCTACGCCTATCGCATGCACCTGCTGGCCGACAGTCCGCGGTATGCCAGGGTGCTGGAGACGGTTGCGCGGATGGCCGACTGGGACGCGGGCGCACCGGCGGGCCGTGCGCGGGGCATTGCCCTGCACGAGAGCTTCGGCAGCATCGTTGCCCAGGTGGCGGAAGTATCGCTGGACGGCAGTGAGCCCCGGGTTCACCGGGTCTGGTGCGCGGTCGATGCGGGCATCGTCATCAACCCCGACACCATCGTCGCCCAGATGCAGGGCGGCATCGTCTTCGGCCTGACTGCGGCACTGTACGGGGAAATCACCTTCGCGGACGGCGAACCGCAGCAGTCCAACTTCCCGGACTACGAGATGATCCGCCTCTCCACCATGCCGACCATCGAGACGGAGATCATTGCCTCGACGGAGGCGCCGGGCGGTGCCGGCGAACCCGGCACACCGCCCATCGCGCCCGCCGTCACCAATGCCCTGTTCGCCCTGACCGGGCAGCGCGTCCGCGACCTGCCCCTGTCCCGCCATGACTGGACCACGACAGGAAGCTGAAGCAGAGCGTCAGTCGTCCCCGCCCTCGGGGCCGAACCGGAACCGGAAGTCGCAGTGACTGGCACCTGACAGGATGGTCTGCGTGCGCGTCAGTTCCGCGTCCGGGTTGAAGCCCTCCATCAGCGCATAGTCGCGGTTGCACGACAGGATCGCGCCCAGTTCCGGGATGCCGAGCGCGCGGTACATCTCCGCATAGCGGCAGCGGGTGACGTTGAAGTCGAGTTTCGTGTCGGACTGGTCCAGCACGTCGATCTCCAGTGCACCGTCCTGCCGCCAGTACTTCATCGAGTCCATGAAGGTCGCGGAATCGTTGCCGCCCATGGCCTCCGCCAGCTCGCCCCCCTGTTCCTGCGCTATCTTCACGATGGTGTCGCGCACGATGGACAGCACTTCCTCTCGCCCGAAGGCATCCGCCAGCGCCTCCACCACCGGCGCGACAACCCGCGCCTCCGTCTCCCGTCGGGCCAGCACGCCGATGCGCTGCGTCAGCGTATCGGGCATTTCCGTCTTGTCGCTCTCGTCACTCATCTCCGCCTCCCCTTGCCATGAGCCTGCATTGTCGGGGCGGCGGCGGCGTCAATCAACTGTCGGGACCATGCCGGTCGTCAATCAGCCGTGTCGAACGCCGGAACGTCATGTACGCCCAGGCCCATTCCAGTGCCACGGAAAGCTGATCGCGCTTCGAGGTCAGGAACATCACATGGACCACCCCCCAGAACCACCAGGCGACCGGGCCGGAGATCTTCAGCCGACCCAGGTCCGCCACCGCCGACGCCCGGCCGATGGTCGCCAGATTCCCGGCATGGCGATAGCGGAAGGCACCGGGGGCCTTCGCCCGTGTCAGGCGGGCATTGATGACCCGGGCCACATGGGCGCCGCCCTGTTTCGCGGCGGGGGCCAGACCCGGCACCGGCTGACCGTCCCAGCCGTCGCTGGCGGCCGTATCGCCGACGACGAACAGTTCCGGGTGACCCGGCACACTCAGGTTCGCGTCCACCTTCACCCGCCCGGCGCGGTCCGACTCCGCTCCCAGCCAGCGTGCCGCCGGGGAGGCCATGACCCCCGCAGCCCAGAGCGCGGTGCGGGCGGCGATCCGCTCCTCCCCCACCGTCACACCCTCCGCATCAATCCCCGTGACCCGGCAGCCCAGACGCACCTCGACGCCCAGCTTCTCCAGCGACTCCTTCGTGCGGCGGGAAAGCCCCGGCGGGAACGGCGGCAGCAGGCGATCCGCGCTCTGCACCAGGATGACCCGCGCATTGGCGGGGTCGGCATTGCGGAATTCCCCGCGCATGCCGTGATGCGCCAGTTCGGCAATCGCCCCGGCCAGTTCGACGCCGGTGGGACCACCGCCGACGACAACGAAGGTCATCCAGGCGGCGCGTTCGGTCGGGTCCATGCATTCCTCCGCCGCCTCGAAGGCTCCGAGGATCCGGCCACGGATCTCCGTCGCGTCGGGGATCTTCTTCAGCCCGGGGGCGAACTGCTCCCAGGCGTCCTTGCCGAAATAGGCGTGCCGCGCACCGGTCGCGATGACCAGGTGGTCATAGCCAATCGCCGTGTCGCCGATCAGGACCTGACGTTCCGCGGTGTCCACATCGCTGACCCGCCCCATCAGGACCCGCACATTGGACTGATCGCGGAAGATCTCCCGGATCGGACTGGCAATGTCGGCGGGGGACAGCCCGGCCGTCGCAACCTGGTACAGCAACGGCTGGAACAGATGATAGTTGCGGCGGTCGATCAGGGTGATCCGGCAGGGGCTGTGTTTCAGCCCCTGCACGGCGGCGACGCCACCGAAACCCGCGCCCACGACCACCACATGCGGCAGTTCATCATCATCCCAGCGGGCGGGCTGCAACGCGGCAGGGTAGCGTGCCACCAGTACCCGCTGCAGCAGGCTATCGAGCGCCAGCGGCCCTGGTCCGCGCAGAGCGAGCAGGCCGAGGATCGCCAGCCACCAGAAATGATCCGCATGATCCAGATAGGTGAACTGGATCACCAGGGTCATGACGATCAGGGGCAGGGTCGCGAGGCGGCAGAAGAGACCCAGCAGGATCGCCACCGGGGCCGCGAGCTCGAAGAATGTCGCCAGCCAGGCTGCCAGCGCAGGCGGGATCAGCGGCACCGCGTACTCGTACTGAAACAGCAGGATGGTGTTCCCGAAATCATCGATCTTGGTCAGACCGGAGGCGAAGAATATCCAGGCAATCCAGACCCTGAACAGCACGAGCCAGAGAGGTGCGAGGTATCTGTCCGACCACTGCCAGAAACGGTCGAAAGTCCCGACCAGTGGCAACGGCAGGGTCGCAAAGCCGCGCCCCAGCAGGCGGTCGAGCGCTATGGGACCGGCACCTGCCACCACGTACCAGCCGAGAAACAGTGCCCAGAAGATGTGGACGTTCAACTCCAGGTAAACGCTCTGGATCACCAGGCTGAGGACGGCCATCGGCAGCGCCACCAGCCGCGTCGCCAACCCCAGCATCAGCGCCGCGCCGCCCACGACCTCGATGGCCGCCCCCAGCAGTGCGGCCAGCCATGGTGCCAGCCAAGTGACTGGATATTCATGGGTGGCGAGGAAGATCGCACTCTCCCAGTCCGCGACCTTGACCAGGCCGGACAGCAGGAACGTCTGACCGATCCAGATGCGCAGCACCAGGTCGAGCACGGGCCAGCCGATGTTGCCCAGCACATCCTGTATCTGTGCGATCCGGCGATGAACCGGCGCCAGCCAGGCCGGTGCCTTCGCTACGGGCACGAAATCCAGTTCAGCCATGGCGCGGCCTCCTGCTGCATGGGTTATGTAACCTTTGTCCCCCTTCAGACGTCACAGAAGCAGGTTTGGTTACATGCCAGTGTTTGCAACAGGGTGACGAAAGGCTGCCAGCAGTGCCGTTTGACAGGAACCAGCGCCCGCAGGATGCTGGGCACAGCTTCCCCTCTGGGCCTGAACACCACATGCGCTGGACAAGTTCCCTATTGCTGCTGTGCCTCGCCAGGGCAGATGACCCGGTTGGCACGGCACGGCGCGTCGGCAGTCTGGCAACGGCACTTGGCGCAACTTCCGGCATGGATGAGGAACAGGTCATCCGGGCCGCACTGGCACGCATGGCCGGTGTCGCGATGCGTTATGTCGAGAGCCATGACGAGGCCATGGATTGCGCGCAGGAGGCGCTGATCCGCGCCGTCAATGCATTCGACGGCTTCGAGGGGCGATCCAGCGTCAACTCGTGGCTGCACCGGATTGCCGTCAACTGCGCCCTGGAGCAGCTACGGCGACGCGGTCGCAGACAGGAAGTCTCCATCGACGACCTGATGCCGACATTCGACGATAGCGGCATCCTGAACGACAGCCTGGTGGTGAGTGACGACAGCGCCGACACCATCCTGCAGCGCGCCGAGGCCCGCGCGGCGGTAACCAGTGCCATTCAGGCGCTGCCCGAGAGCCACCGCACCGTGCTGCTGCTGCGTGATATCGAGGAGATGAGCATCGTCGAGGTCGCGGAGCGGCTGGAGATCACGCAGGGCACGGCAAAGGTGCGCATCCATCGCGCCCGGTCAGCCCTGCGCAAGCACCTGGAACCCCTGATCGCGGCGGGGCAGCTATGAAGGACCCCTTGCTCGGCATCCTGATGCGCATGGCACGCGGCCACCTTCAGAACAGGCACGGCTGGCGGCACAGGATGGTCGGCCTGATGTTCCGCCACTATCCGGGACTGATCAATTGCCGGACCTTCGAGAGCTTTCTGATGGACTATCACGAAGGCACCCTGGCCGAGCCGTCACGGAAACGCTTCGAACGCCACCTGGCCATGTGCGGGCTGTGCCGCGCCAGCTATCAGGGCTATGTCCGGAGCATCGAGATCGGCAAGCGGCTGTTCGAAACCGAGACCGGCCCCCTGCCGGAAGAGGTGCCTTCGGAACTGGTCGGCGCAGTCGTCAGCGCCATGCGGGCGAAGGAATGAAACGCAGGTTGGGAGTCGGGCCGGTTTGATCGTGGACCGCACCGCCCCTCTCCCCCGGCCGGCCACCCACGGGAGTATCCTTGATGGGTGGCCGGCCGGGGGAGAGGGGCGGTGCGGTCAGCACACAGTGCGTCTTTACCTGCCCGTATAGGCCGGTTTGCGCTTCTCGCTGAACGCGGTCAGCCCCTCGACCACATCGTCGGAGCGGCCATAGCCTTCCCAGACCTCCATCTCCGTGCGCAGCGCACGGTCGAGGGGCATGTCGAGGCCCTGATCCACCATCTGTTTCATCAGGCGCGTCGCCAGCGGGCTCTTCTCCGCGATGCGGGCCGCGACCCGTTCCACTGTCGGGATCAGTTCATCGTCCGCCACCACGTCATTCAGCAGGCCCCAGTCCAGCAGGTTCCGGGCGGGCAAGAGTTCCCCGGTCAGCAGCAGGTACTTGGCACGGGTCTCGCCGATCTTGCGCGGCAGGCGGATGGAACTGCCGCCACCGGGCAGCATGCCGAAGTTGATGTGACCGTCACCGATCTTCGCACTCTCCACGGCAATGGCCAGATCACAGGCCAGCAGCAGCTCGATCCCGCCCGCTGCAGTAATGCCGTTCACGGCGGCAATGGTCGGCTTCTCGCATTCGCCCACCACGGCAAAGGCCTCGTAGGCCTGACGCATGAAGGTCCGGACCTTCTCCGGATCGCCCTGCCCCATGAAGCTGAGGACATACTTCAGATCGGCCCCGGCGGAGAACGCCCGCCCGGATCCGGTGAAGACCAGCACCTTGACCTCCGGATCCGCCTCCACCTTGCGCACCACCTGCGTATAGCCGTCCAGGATGTTCTGGTTCATCGCGTTCAGGGCCTCGGGCCGGTTCAGGGTCACCCAGGCAACCCCGTTCCTGACCTCATAGCGCATGTCTTCGTTCATCTGTCTGTCCTCCCCAGGAATTCCGATCCATTCGGCAGTGCCGCTTTCCGGTATTGCACCGCCCATGATGCCGCCACACATCGCAGAAGACCAGTGCACGACAGGCATGGCGGCGCCGAGATCTCGGGCAGTGAATGCGCTTGCCTACTTCAGCTCGACTTCGATGAAGCGGAACGGGAAGTCGTTGTCGTTGATCACGTCATGCTCCACCCCGGCCTCGCGCGTGTAGGACACGCCGGTCTGCAGCGGTGCCTTCGACAGGCCGTCCGAGGTCTCGATGGTCAGGTCACCGGTGGTCACGGGTACCACGACATAGTCCATCTCGTGGCGATGCCAGCCTGTATGGCCACCGGGCGGAAAGCTCCATTCCGTCACCACGACGCGATCCGTCTCTAGCTGTTTCGTGCCTGTGGCAAGGGGGCGTTCGGTATCACTCACGGGGGGCTACTCCGGCTGTGGGGCACGGCCAGCATGGCCGGTGCGCGTCCACAGTGTCGCACAACCGGTTGACGTTTGCCGAGGCCTCCGGGAGATTCAGACGAACAAATCAGTCATCAGATGCATTGGCGGAGATTTCCGGTGGACGCTTTCCCGGCACGGCCCGAACTCGACTATCCCTTTGGTGACCAGCGCCCGGAAGGGGCGGAGGTCATGGAGGTGGCGCCCGGCGTGCTGTGGGTCCGCATGGCCATCCCGATCCCCGGCCTGGACTACATCAACCTGTGGCTGGTCCGCGACGGCGAAGGCTGGGCCATGGTCGATACCGGGCTGAAGAGCCGCAAGATCATGGCCTGGTGGGAAGAGATCTTCGAGAAGCACATGGAGGGGTTGCCCATCACCCGCATCCTCTGCACCCACTTCCATACCGATCACGTCGGCCAGGCCGGATGGCTGACGGAGCGCTGGGGTTGCCAGCTCTGGATGACGCTGGGCGAATGGGCCTTCGGGCGCACCATGGCGCTGGACGTGGCGGAGCGGGTGCCGGAGGACGTGATCGAGCACTACCGCCGCATCGGCTACAGCGAGGAGATGCTGGAGGCACTGCGGGAGCGGGGCTATAACCGCGTCGCCAAGATGATGACGCCGATCCCGCGCAGTTTCCGCAGGCTCTACCAGGACCAGAAGGTGCGGATTGGCGACCATGACTGGCAGGTGCTGATCGGACGCGGCCACTCACCGGAACATGCCTCGCTCTGGTGCGAGGATCTCAACGTGCTGATCTCCGGCGACCAGATCCTGCCACGGATCACGCCGCACATCGGCGTCTATCCGGCGGAACCGGACGCCAACCCGCTGAAGCTCTACCTGGAAACCCTCGACGTCTTCCGCCCGCTGCCCGACGACGTGCTGATCCTGCCCGCGCACGGCGATCCGTTCCGCAGCCTGCACGCCCGCATCAACTATCTGCAGGACCACCACCGCGCCCGCCTCAAATCGCTCTGGAAGGGCGCCGGGGAATGGTCATCGGTGCAGGAACTGCTGCCCACCATGTTCCTGCGCAAGCTGCGCCCGGAAGACATGGGGCTGGCAATGTCGGAGGGGATCAGCCACATCCACATGCTGATCGGCCAGGGCCGCATGGAACGCAAGATCGGCGACGACGGCGTCTACCGCTACCGCTCCATCGGGCTGGATGCAAAGGCGGCGTGAGCGAAGGTCAGCTCTTCAGATCGGGACGCGCATCTGGGCGACGGAGAGGACCGGCATTCACCCCCGATCAGCGATCAGCTCCGGACACACAAAAACGCCCGGCGGCAGGGCCACCGGGTCGTCCTGTGCGATCGCGTTCCCGTCAGGGAGTGATCAGAGCCCGTCGCGCTGCGCGCGCTTGCGGGCCAGCTTGCGGGCACGACGCACCGCTTCGGCCTTTTCCCGCGCACGGCGCTGGGACGGCTTCTCGTAATAGTTACGAAGCTTCATCTCACGGAAGATGCCTTCCCGCTGCATCTTCTTCTTCAGGACCTTCAGTGCCTGGTCCACATTGTTGTCGCGTACGCTGACTTCCAAGGCGTTCCTCTTTCGTCTTCAGCAATGGCCGACCCCCAACGGGCATGACCAGAGAAATAGATACCGGTCCGGCGAACCCGCGTTCGCCAGTCGCGGGGTCTATAACATGGTCATTCCGGCAGGCCAAGTTGTATGTGGCCGAGTCGTTTGTGGTCCCCTGCCAGCCCTCTCCCCCTCCCGGCCACCCATAAGGATAATCCCGTGGGTGGTCGGGAGGGGGAGAGGGCTGGCAGGGGTCAGCACATGAATCGCGAGAGGGCAGGCCGGAGACCTCAGAAAAGCCCCGAACGGAACGCCCCTACTTCAGCACTTCCTCGGCGATGATCATCTTGCGGACTTCGGTCGTGCCGGCGCCGATCTCCAGCAGCTTGGTGTGCCGGTACAGACGGTTGATCTCGCTTTCCCAGATGTAGCCGATGCCGCCATGGACCTGCACCGCCAGGTCGAGCACACGGTTCATCATGTTGGCCGCGAACATCACCGAGGCGGCGCTGAGCTTGTGCACGTCGCCGCGCCCGCCTTCACCCTCCACCAGGTTGTTCACTGCGGAGAGGCCGCGATAGGTGAACAGGCGAATGGCCTCCACATAGGTGTACATGTCGGCGATGTGGGACTGCACCATCTGGAAACTGGCGATGGGCTTGCCGAACTGCTTGCGCTCCCGCGCATAGTCGACGGAAAGCTCCAGCGCGCGCTCCGAGATGCCGAGGCAGATCGGGGAAATCATCGCCCGCTCCAGGTCCAGCCCGGACATGACGACCACATGGCCACGATTCTCCTCCCCCACCATGTTGGCGGCGGGCACGCGGCATTCGTCGAACACCAGTTCACCGGTCTGGCTGCCCCGGAAGCCCATCTTGTTCAGCTTCTGCGCCACGCTGAAACCGGGAAAGTCCTTCTCCACCACGAAGGCGGAGATGCCCTTGGCGCCGCGATCCCGGTCTGTCTTGGCGTAGACCAGCAACACGTCGGCCACGGGACCGTTGGTGATGTAGAGCTTGCGCCCGTTCAGCACGTAGTCGTCGCCATCGCGCCGGGCGGTGGTGGCCATGGACCCCAGCGCATCCGACCCCGCCCCCGGCTCCGTCAGGCCGAGCGCGCCAATCAGGCTGCCGTCCACCAGACCGGGGATGTAGCGCTTGCGGATGTCGTCACTGCCGTTGCGCAGGATGTTGTTCATGCAGAGATTGTCATGTGCCACCCAGGCCAGCCCCAGCGCCGGATTCCAGCGACTGAAGGCCTGCAGCACCAGACCGGAGCCGAAGACGTCCAGTTCCGCCCCGCCATATTCCGACGGTGCGGTGACGCCGAGGTAGCCCATCTGGCCCAGCGCCCGGAACTCCTTGTCCGGCCACCATTCCTCGTCATCCATGCGCGCGGCCAGCGGCGCGAGCTGCTCCCGGCCATAGCGGTCCGCCGTGTCCAGGATCTCGACCTGTTCCGGATTGAGGTCGAAGGCCTGTGCCCCCGACAGATTGTCACCCATTTCCATCATCGCCCTCCCCAAGCGAATCTCCGACCGCGATGCGGCCATCTCCCGTAACCGAAAGGTAGATACCACAGTCGACATGGCCGAAGCCCGATTGCAGTACCTTCGGAATCTG